>JAJTFE010000107.1 GCA_021298375.1 Blastopirellula sp.
CCTCCCATCGCGGGCGACCACTCGGGCACCGTGTTCGGCGAGGGCAGCGACAGCCGTGCGATGGAACGGCAGCAGCCCTTCTTCTTTCGCCAACCGCGACACGACAATCGCATATTGTTGCAGCCCCTGCGGGTCACGCGGGATTTCATCATCAAAGTCAGCCAGAACCTTGAATAGCTCCTGAAAATCGGGGTCGATTGCGTCGAGTTGGTAGTACGTGTCGACATCACCGACCAGAATCACTCGAACCTCAACATCGATCGGCTCTGGTTGGACCACCACGTAGGGACGCATGAAGCCCATTTCCGGGGGCACGATTTCCAGTCGTCTCGTGCGGAGGGTGCGCATTAACGCGCGATATGCCCCCGGCTCGAATCCCGCGAAAATCCGAGACTGCTTGCTCTCCCGCGAATGTCAGATCGACGGTACCCAACAGATTGATGACATTGGGAACGACTTCTTCGACTACAGGAGCAAGCTCGCTTTCGGTGTGGGTGAGGACGATATTGACGCCGTAGAGGGCGTCCAAGTCGGCCTCCCCATCCTCTTCTTCTTCGCTCTCCAGTTGATTCTCAATGACATCCTGTACCGCTTCGTCAATGAACTTCTTGACTTCAGGCTGGTTGAATCGCATCAGGATGGAGCCCGTGATCGCTCCAAGCAAGGCCCGAGCCGCCATCTGCTTCAACGAATCAATTTCCCGTTTTCCTTCCCGGTAGACTTGGCCAATCTCCCGACTGATGCGTTCGACTTCCTTTTGAAAATTCGGCAATTGCCGCTCGTAATTTTCCAGCAACTCGCCCGAGACCTTTCCCTGGGCAATCAAGGTTTTCAATTGATCGGGAGGAATTGGTTCTCCATCGACCAGTGGGAAAATTACGGTTGGTCCTTGTGGAATCGAGACCAAGGCGAGGCCGGCGTTTGCGAGGCGAGCCTCCAATGGATCGGAAAGACGTCTGGCCGAGGTATGGATACGTTCCTTTGCTGCCTCTCTCTGCGACAGAAGCGGCTCGGTATCGAGCAACTTCCGCAGATCCTTGCCGACAAAGTCAGCGAACTCATACATCGCCTTTCGGAATTCGTTTGCGGTTCCGGGCGGCAGCGTAATCAGCCGCGGCCGATCCGGCTTGAGGAAGTTGTTCACGAAGCAGCGATCTCGCTTCTTCTTCGTTTTCATTTGTAATTGTCGAAGCAACTGCCGGACCATCGTGATGCGTCCCGTGCCCCGCGGTCCCCGCACGTAGACGTTCTGGCCATGAGCGAGACACTCGATTCCGAACAACAAAGCATCGCGAGCTGTTTCCTGACCAACCAGCGAATCGGTAATTTCCAATTCGGCTGTAGTCTCAAATGAGAACAGGTTCGGATCGCACTGCCAGCGCAACTGAGCACAATCGAGACGTGATTTGGGGACACTGGACATGCAGCGCTCCGGTAGCATTTCTTTGCAGATGACTCAATGTAATTGTTCCGGGAAGCCAAGCAGCCTTTGAGGCCGAGCAGCCACCCGTTTGGCAGCAGCTCGAATCGTCGAAGGCGCACGCGCGTCACGCGAACCTACATTGCCAAACGACGATTGTAGACTAGCCACTCCATCAGCAAAACGGCCAGCGCGAGGATGACCAGCCAACGCCAGAATTCGGTGCGTGCGGGCTCAATCGACCTTTGCCCCGCAATCTCCTCGTGGCCAATCTCCAACTTGTCTCGTACGGTCAAATCGCTTTCCCGGGGGTCAAGCAGGTTGACGGCGAAAGGCAATTCCAATTCTTTCTTCCCTTCGGCCCGCGCGTCGTACCAACCCGCCCGCTCGGTTCCACTGAAGCTGAAACTCTGGTCCGAGCCGCGCCGCAGGGTCTCCATCTGGTTGGCGGGGTTGGTGATCCTGATCTGCTCGACGGTTGGCGGGACCCGCAGCCGCACGATGCTTCCCGGCGATGAGACTTCGGTAGTGAAGTATCGAGCACCGCCCGACAGGTAGCTCACAAGATTCTGCACGAACAGGGGGAAACTGAGTTGGCTGGGCCAGTTGGTGTTGATTGAGAACTCTCCGTTTTCCTGAAGTTCCGCCAACGGAAAAGAGATCACCAGGTCCTGATAGCTCTCTCGAGGCGCGAGGGCCATCAGTGGACCGTCTGTCGACTCCAGCAGGACAGTCGCGCCGGCCGGCGGCTCCAGCGGGGCCGACTCCACGATGGAGAGTTTGAGCAATTGCAGGGAGTTCATCAGCGGATGGCTCTGGTCGAAATTGGCGATCACTGTTGGGAACTGTCGGGGGCCAAATTTCCAGCTGTCACCTGGTGGGGCGCGCCCCACGAAGACCGTACTGCACTGGGGAAGTTTCGCAGGTGTGCAGTCATCGTAAACAATCAGGTCAAAGGTCCCGAGAGCGGCATCGGTCTCGTACTCGGGTGTTTCGAGAAAGTTCCGCGATTCGAATCGGACCTCAGCCTGGCGAACGATGGCCTCGGTTTGCAACGCTACTTTCAAATAGTCGTTGCCGGGACCGATGACGAGCAGTTTTGCCGGACGGGGCGGGTTGAGAATTCCGTAGACGACATTGTCTTGCAGGTAATCATCCGGCTCCTCGATTTGCAGTTTCAATTGCTGCGGCTGGTCAATCGAGCCGGCGAGCGCCGTGAGATCAAAGCTGACACCCTTGGCCTGCCCCGGATCGAGTTGAATTTCAGCTTGGGCATCGAAGAGCTTGCCCTCCACGAACAGGCTCACGTTGACGGTGCGCCCGGTGTCAAGGGAATTTCGCAGTTGAGCGAATAGCTCCATTCGCCGATCCGCGCCGGATTCGTCGCTCAAGGCAAAGGCGGTGAATCCCGCATTGCGGGGAGGCTCCAGTCCTCCAATCGGGAAATACTCGGGAGTCAAATTGCCGAGCGAAAAATCGGGAATCTCGTTCACGCCACCATCGGAGTAGATCAGCAGTTTGGCCGGCAGCGAGTCGGCGACCTGAATGTCGGTCTCTTCGGTTGAGGTTCGGCCGGGATTTGCCAAGCCGCTGGCTGCCGTCAACGCTTCGGTCAGGTCGGTCCCCCGCTCCGTCTGTTCGACCGACTCCAGTTTCTTTTTCAGGAGCGATTTGTTTCTCGTGTAAGACTGGATGACTTGGGCCCGATTGGAAAACGCGATCAGCATCGCCGAGTCGCCTGGCTTCATTCGCTCGATCGTCTGGGAAATTTTGCGTTTCGCCTCATCCAGTCGGGTGCCCGCTTCGACGTCTGTCGCCGACATGCTGGCCGAATGATCGAGCAGAAAAATAAAACGGTCTCCGACCAGGTCCGTTCCCTGGCAACCCGGTCGCAAGACGGCAAGGATCACGAACAGGAGCAGGAGGAGTTGCAACAGCAGAAGCAGGCTCTGGCGCAGCCGCTGCCACAAGCTGTTGACGTGCAAGTCCTCCAGAGTCTTGGTCCAGAGATAGGTGCTCGGAACGACCAGAGGCTGGCGGCGAAGCTTGAGAAAGTAGAGTGCCACCAAGAGACCCGGAAGTGAGCCGAGTATGGCCCACTCCAGAGGGCCAAGCATGTTCAGCCAGCTCATCGCACCAGCCCTCGTTGACGAAGGTAGCGCGAAATCAGCCGCTCAACCGGGCGATCGGTACTGGTCATCATGTAGCTGATTCCACGGCGGGCCGAGAATGCGCGAGCCGTTTCGATGAATGTCGCCAGGGTGCGACGGTACTTGTCCAGCAGTCGCGGACTGACGCTGACCTCGGTGACAGCCTGATCTTCGACATCCACCAGCCGCAAATCGCCTTTCAGGTCGGGGTCGATTTCGGCTTGGCTGAGCACTTGAATCACGTACACGTCCAAGTCCCGGGCGATGAGCGCCCGCAGTGCCGACTCGTACCCGTTCTTGTCCATCAAGTCCGAGATGAGAACCACGATTCCCTTGCCGGCATTTCGCAGACAGAAAGACTTGACAGCAGCGGTCAAGTCAGTCGTTCCGCTGCAGGGCAACTGTTCGAGATAGCTGAGCATTCGCCAGAGACTGCCTCGGCCCCGAAGTGCCGGGGCAGCCCTTGCGACGGGCAGGCCCAATGGCTCGATTTTCACGCGGTCGCTGCGGCAGAGCCCGATGTAACCCAACGCCGCCGCGAGCTGCCTGGCATATAGAAACTTGCTCGGCTCCCCGAAGTCCATGCTGGGACTGCAATCGATGAGCGCGTAAAAGTGCAGGTCTTCTTCCTCCTGAAAGAGCTTGAGAAAGAGCTTGTCGAGTCGGGCGTAGAGGTTCCAGTCGATAAAGCGGAGATCATCGCCCGGAACATAATTGCGGAAGTCGGCGAACTCGACTGATTGCCCTTTGCGCCTGCTCCGCCGCTCACCTTTCATCCGGCCGCGAAAGATCTTGCGGCTGACGAGCTCCATCCGTTCCAGTTGCGCGAGCAGCTGGGGCGGCAAAAGCGTCGCAGTGGACGGTTGGACTTTCATGGGCTTTGGTTTGCGAATGAGCGAGGAGCGACCAGTCAGGAAATCGGGAGCAGCTGAGGAGCTTGAGAGGCTTCAATCAGTGTTCTCAGGCATCTGACTTCTGCGGAGTTTTCTCGAGGACTTCCAGCAGAATCTGGTCAGTGGAAATGCCTTCAGCCAGCGCCTCAAAATTGGGGATCACGCGATGGCGCAGCGAGGGAAGGAATGTCTTCCGCACATCCTCGAAGCTGACATTGAACCGCCCCTCGAGCAGCGCCCGGACTTTTGCCGCAAGTGCAATCGTCTGTGCTCCTCGCGGGCTGCTGCCCCAGCGCAGGTAGCGGTTCGTAATCTCGGCCGCATGGGGGCCCTCTGGATGCGTTGCCAAGACCAATCTCACGATGTAGTCGCGGAGGTGGTCGGCCAGAATGACTTGCCGGATCAACCCTTGCCATTTGAGGATTTCAGCTCCGTCCATCACCCGCCGCGGTTCGATGCTGATCCCCCGGGTCGTCCGGTCAATAATGGTCGCCAGTTCCTCGCGGCCCGAATAATCGACGATCAGCTTAAACAGAAAGCGATCCAGTTGCGCCTCGGGCAACGGGTAGGTGCCCTCCTGTTCGATCGGGTTTTGCGTGGCGAGCACAAAAAACGGACGCTTTAATTCGTACCGCGTCCCGGCAACCGTCACGGTTCCCTCCTGCATCGTCTCCAGCATCGCCGACTGCGTCTTGGGAGTCGCCCGGTTGATTTCGTCGGCCAGGCAGATCTGGGTGAAAATCGGACCTCGCTGAAACTCGAAGATTCGTTTGCCATCAGGTGTCTCAACGACCATGTTCGTGCCGAGAATATCGGCTGGCATCAGGTCCGGTGTGAATTGGATGCGGGAGAAATCGAGGTCGAGGACTTGGGCCAACGTACGAACGAGTAGCGTCTTGCCCAGCCCCGGCGCTCCCTCGAGCAGGCAGTGGCCGCCAATCATCAGGCTGGTAAGGACGCCGTGCACGATCTCGTCGTGACCGACAATCACTTTTCCGATTTCAGATTTGACTTCCTGATAACGTTGGCGGAAAGTCTCGGCATCGCGTTGCAGTGAGTTGTCGACGGACATGGGGTTGCTGGGAGCTGGAGTAGAAAAACGAATCGCTGGCTCGCGGTGTTGCCGCGGGTCCCCTGATTGTGGCAGGTTGAACAGAGACTGGCCAGCTTTGCGGGGGAAAAAACATCTGCCCCGCCCGGCGCTCGGGAATGGTGAAGCCCGGGACTTTAGAAGCTATAATCCGGCCAAGACTCAGGCGGTTGCTTGAGTTGCCATGTACTCGGCTGGGCAAGCGAAGCCTTTGAGACCGAGGCGAACCATGACTGAGGAGCTGCCCCGATGCGGAGTTGCCTGATTTTATTGGCCATGACCTGCCTGAACTGGATCGGCGGAGCGACCGCCAGTTGGGCGCAGGCTCCCCTGACGGCGGCGGGGCACCTGGATGTGATCGCCCTGAAAGCGGCGGGGTTCGAGCCGCTTTTCAACGGCAAAGATCTCCAGGGCTGGCGGTCGTTAAACGGCAATGGTCAGTACAAAGTCGAGGACGGGGCGATTGTCGGCTACGGCGAGAATATCAATGCCAACACGTTTCTTTGTACCGAAGAGACCTTCAAGGATTTTGAGCTGGCGTTCGAATTCCGGTTTCTCGACCGCGCGGGCAATTCGGGATTGATGTTTCGCGCCAACCAGCGTCCCGGCAAAGATGGTCGCCCTGACCCCGACGGCCGCGTCTTTGGATACCAATGCGAGCACGATCAAAATCACCCCCGCAGTTGGACAGCCGGACTTTACGACGAGGCCCGCCGGGGCTGGCTCTTCCCGCGGCAAGGCGATAAGGAGGCCGAGCAGAAGTTCACTGCACAAGGTCAGCAACTTTTCCGCTGGGAGGATTGGAATGTGATCACCATTCGCTGTGCAGGAAATCATATCGAAACGTGGCTCAATGGAGAGCAACGCGTCGATTTTCTCGATCAGGATGAGAAGGATGCGACTTATCGAGGCTTCATCGGTTTGCAGGTGCACAATGGACCGAGTTGCCGGGTTGCTTGGCGCAACCTGTATCTGAAGGTCCTGCACGAAGAATGAAAAAGTGCCCCCGGCCGAGCAGGGACAAAGTCTGAGTGCGGCATCGTCACCGGAGATTCCGCGTCCACTTCGAGGTCCATGCCGGCAGAACGCGCGTTTGCCCACAGCCTCTCAATCCGGCGACCCGGCGCGCGCCGAGAGGGAACAGGGCGTGCGATTTCGGGGGTGCGAGGTTACCCGCCTCAAGCCAGTGTCTTTTGAATCACCGTACCCTCTTTGGTCGTTCGGACTTCGAAGCCTGCATCCTGGATGCGCTTTCGCAGTTCATCGGCCAGCGAGAAATTCTTTGCGGCGCGTGCCGCATCCAGCTCCCGGCACCAGCCTTGAGCTTGCTCCAGCCGCGGGTCGACGGCCGACGTCAGGCCAGCCGCGGCGGCGATACCTTCGTTAATCGGAGCGACACTGAGCACCGAATTGATCTTCTTCCAGACACCCAGTGAAAGATGGGGATCGGGGTGGGAACCACCCGCCCAAGGAATTACCACAGCCAACGCGCCGGCAATGTTCAAGTCGTCTGCCAGTGCAGCTGCAAATTGTTCAAGCACGGGATGACTGAGGTCGACCGGTGCAGCTTGTCCGCCAGTTTTCTCGTCGAGTTGTTGTCGCAACTCCATGAACCGCCGCACGGTGGTCGCCGAATCGGCCAAGCCCTTTTCGGTAAAGTTCATGTTGGTTCGGTAATGGGCTTTGATCAGCTCAAATCGCAGGACCTCGGGTTGGACTTCGCGCCCTTTGACACCGCCGACCTTCTTGCCTTCGAAAATATCCCGGGCGGTGAAGAAGTTGCCGCGCGATTTGGACATTTTCTCCCCCTCGACGAAGAGGAAGCGGGCGTGAATCCAGAATCGGGCGAACGTGTCCTTTCCAGACGCGCCGCAAGACTGAGCAATTTCGCACTCATGGTGAGGGAAAATCAAATCTTCGCCGCCGGTGTGGATGTCGATCAGGTCATGTCCCAGAAGTTCGCGAGCCATCACCGAGCATTCAATATGCCACCCCGGATAGCCCACGCCCCACGGGCTGGGCCATTTCATGATGTGGTGCGAGTCCGGCTTCCAGAGCATGAAGTCGGCCGGATGTCGCTTCCTGGACTGATTTTCGTCCGATACGCGTCCCCCAGCTCCAGTCTGCAGATGCTCCAGCGTGTTGCCACTGAGCCTGCCGTAAGCAGGAAAGCTCTCGACGCTGAAGTAGACCACGCCGTCATCGGCGATGTAGGCGTGTCCCCGCTCGATCAGTTTCTGGATCATCGCCAGCATTCCGCCGACATGTTCGGTTGCTCTCGGCATCTTCTGCGGATACTCAAAAGCAACCTTGTAGCCGAGCTTCCGGGCATCGGCGAGGAACGCTTGGGTGTAGTACTCGGCGATTTGGTAAGGGTCATCCGGATTTTCGACGGCGCCCTCGGCAACCCGGCCGGACTTTTTGTTCTCTTTCATCCGGGCCGCAGCCTGCGTCATGCGGTCCTCTTCGCCGTCGGTCATGTGTCCCACATCGGTGATGTTCATCACCTGATTGACTTCATAACCCGCCAACTCGAGGAACCGACGCAGCACGTCGCCAAAGAGAAAGGTCCGGAAATTTCCAATGTGGGCAAAGTCGTAGACGGTCGGCCCGCAGCTGTACATCCGGACCTTGCCCGGCTCAAGCGATTCAAACTTCTCAAGGCGATTGGTCAACGAGTTGTAAAATTGAATGTTCATTCGAATTTTTGCAGGTAAGTTGGCGAGTTGGCAGCGCTGAATGCAGCTTCCATGATTTCCCGGAGGCCAAGTCGAGCCGTCGGCGGATTGCCCGCAATTTAGCCGGGATGGCCGCGGCGAGGCAAGGTGATTTAGCGCCCAGAAGCGAACTCCAAGTGGCCGGACAGCGAAGTCTAAGTGGCCGGACAGCGAAGTCCAAGTGGCCGGACAGCGAAGTCCAAGTGGCCGGACAAGCGCCGGGCGTTATCGCGGCAAGCCCGTCAGTTCCCAGATTTGATAGAGCCAGGGATGGACCCAGGGGTTCGCGGCCGAATACCCCGCGCTGATGATGCTTGCCCCCAGCAGGCAGAAACAAATCACCCTCCCCGTCCGGGTTCGGGCCAGCGACTGGACGACCGGAACCAGCGCGACGAGCCAGATCGGAATCAGCCAAAAGGTCCACCGCAGTCCGCTGGTTTGGCCACCGTAATTTCGGTCATGTTCGGGGCGAGTCATGTAAAAGGCAAACACGACGATAGTCAGCACCAGGCCGATCGCTCCCAGCCAGCGCAGCCGATAAATCTTCACCAACAGCAATCCGGCCAAGCCCGCCGCGCTCAATATCCACAGCGGCGTGAGCGAGAATATCCCGTGGTGTCCAAACAGCATGTGAAATGCATAAACCAGTTGCGAGCGCTGGCCGTAATCGACTTCGGAGCGGCGCTCATTCGCTGTCGACCAGTAACTCCCGGGGTAGTCGTACCAATTGTTCCAGTGTCGAATCTGATACAGACTTTCCGCGGGGCGCAAAATGACAAATTGGCCAGGACCGAGTTCATCCCGGACGACCCAGCGTCCCTCAATCGATTCGGCTTGACCCATCCAGGTCCCGGGCTCGACGCGGGGGAGCTTCATCCCACTCCACACGCTGGCCAAGTCAGACTGTTTGATTGCTGCGACGAAGGGTTCCGGGAGCTCGCCCGCGTCCAAACTGGCAGCGTGGTCACCGCTGACCTGGGTCGCAACCGGGCCATCGCTGCGGTGAGAGTACGCGACTTCCCAAGTTCCATGGGCGAGATACCCCGTGACCGCGAAGGCCGCCGCAACTGCGGCAAAGCCGGGGAGATAGCCCAGAAGTGCGCCGCTCAAGGAGCGGGCGAGGCAAACCAATCCACCGACTCCGACCAGTGACAGGGCGGGCAAGTCACACGCCGCCGCAAATCCGCTGGCCAACCCCGCGGCCAGGTACCAGCCCCAACCGGCCGGTCCTTCCGGTTTGAAGCCCGGCCGAGCGTTGCGGTTGAGGATTCGATCGAAACAATAAATCGCCAGCATCGTGGCCACCGCCGCCGGGAGATGGTTGTTGAAAGTCACCAGAAATGTCGTGAGAAATGTGCCGAACCCCGCTGCCGCAAGGACGAAATATCGGGTCCAATCGGCGACGAACAATCGCTCCAGCAAGGCGGAGATCAACCAAAGCAGCAAACCAAACGGCAGGACATTCTCAACCAGCAGCAACGTGCGGACCACTTCCAGCGGTTGGCGGTCGATCCGCCAGCCGGTGACTTGCTGCAAAAGCCAATACTTCCCGGCCCTCAGCGTCGACAGCAGTGGCGGCTTGCTGCTGTAAAAATGCAGCTGCCCATCCGCCCCCACATGTTGGACTTTGTCGATCGTGTCCCAGTGAATCGGCGTCTGCCGCTCGATCACCCGATCGATCTCGTAAGTCCCAAAATCGACCAGCGCATGAACAGTGCACCAGCGGCTGCGGTCATTGGCGCTGAAAAAGGGGGATTCCCCCCGAGTTTCCGGGTTGCGAATGGTCAGCACCCGGCCGCTGGCGACCGTCATCGCCACCACGATCAAAATCCAGTAAATCGACCAGTGTTTTCGCGCGCAGAGCGCTCCGGTTTCTACGGCACAGTAATGTTCATCAGGAGCGCGGCTCATGCGAAAGCCCTGGACAGCGAAATTGGTAAGCGAGCTGTCATTGTAACTGGAGTTCGCTCTTTGAGTTCACCGGGGTGCAATCGCGAGGGGCCATCGAAGAGCCGGTTTGCGGCCAATTTGGTGAGCTTCGGAATGCCCTCCTGCCACCTTGATTCGGTTGACCCAAAAATTCGGGCCGTTTGGCTGGCCCGCCTCAGACCGGGCGGACGGCGTTGACGGTCGTTTCGATCTCGTACAACTGGCGATCGTTGGCGGCGGTTGCGATTAGTTGCTTGCCGAACAGCGTGACGCGGACCAGATCGACCAGTCCCTCCGGTAGACGGCGCCAGCCGTACTTGGATTGGCCGAATTCCCTCCGCCGATGGTGGACGGCGATTTCGCCCACGCGATAGCCAAGTTGTCGGGCAAAAACGGTCAGGAAGCGGTGCATTCCTCCGCGGAGAGGGATGCGGGCGATAACCTCACGGCGCATTGCTTTCAGCCCGCAGTTGTGATCGTGCAATCGCAAGCCACTGGTGAGATTCACCAACCGGTTAAACC
>JAJTFE010000108.1 GCA_021298375.1 Blastopirellula sp.
GGTTTTGTCTTTCCCGCCGAGTGGTTGCCCCATGCGGCAACGTGGTGCAGCTGGCCGCGGAACGCCGACACCTGGTCGAAGAATCTCGCTGACGCCCAGAACGAATTCGTGGGCCTGGCGCGAGCGATCGCCGCGGATGAACCATGCCTGGTCATGGCCGGCCCGGGTCAGGACTTCGAAGCAGCTACCAAGCGGCTGGGTGGAACGCCCGGGATCGAAATCGTGCCGATTCAAACCAACGACGCTTGGGCGCGCGATTACGCTCCCACATTTGTCGTGGACTATCAGGCCGGAAAAATGAGCGCGGTGGACTGGCACTACAACGCCTGGGGCGGAAAGTATCCGCCGTTTGACGATGACCAAAAGGTCGCCGGGAAAGTGGCTGAGCATTTGGGTTGCGGCCACCAGCCGATCGACCTCTGCCTCGAAGGCGGCGCACTGGAAGTCGACGAATGGGGACTACTGCTCTGTACCCGTTCCTGCGCGATGGACGAGCATCGCAATCCCGGACTCAGCCCCGAGACGATCGAACAGCGAATCGAGTGTCCGCTGAATATTCGCGAGACCATTTGGCTCTCCGGCGATGCGATCATTGGCGACGACACCGATGGGCACATCGATCAACTGGCCCGCTTCACTCCGGGTGGAGCAATTCTTTACGCTTGGAGCGAGGATCCGGCTGACCCACAACTGGTTGGCCTGAACCAAAACCTGAAAGATCTGCGCGAGGGGCTGCAGAGGCTTGGTCGCCGCGACCAACTGGTTCCGCTGCCGATCCCCTCAGCGCCAGTCATGATGTTCGGTAACCGGATTCCGGCTTGCTACTGCAACTTCTATCTCACCAATCACTCGGTTCTCGTTCCCGCCTTTGGCGATCGCAACGACGAGCGGGCTCGGGCGATCCTTGCGGAGCATTTTCCGGGTCGCCGGGCCATTTCGCTGCCATCGTTGCACCTGACAGTGGGACTCGGCTCGTTCCACTGCCTGACCCAGCAGCAACCGGTGGTGTGAGGTCAAGGCAGTTGGCGTTGAGCTTGAACTGCCACACCCAGCAAGCCAAGCGAAAAAGGGGTGAGCATGTCGAATCGCCGGGGCTTTTCCAAGCGGCAGAGTTTGGGCTGGTTTCTGGTCCTGATCACGTTAATGGGATTACTGCCCGGAGGTTGCCGGACGCCAGAGCCACTTCTTCTGGAAAAACAGAAACAGTTTCTTTCTGCTGCATTCGAGGCATTCAAAATGTCTATCGATCGGGACAGGACCATCCCGCTCGATCCGAGTGGAGATCCAGATCTGCAAACACTTCGAGTTTCTTTGCCTTCGCCTGTCAACGCATCCGATATCTGTTGGCGAAGAAATCTGAGTGTCGATGACATCGAATCAAGGGATGGCGAGTATGTCATCGGCATGATTGCGTCTGACACGGATGGGGATTTCGGCTTTCATGTATTCCTGCTTTATTCCAACGGGATGATTGTCAGCTCGGCAACCTCAAGGCAAACCGTTGATGAATGGGCAACGATGCTGAGAACACAGATCCCGTTCTGAATCGTGGCTTGCAGGCAAGAGATGGCGAGGCCGGAGTAAAGGCGAAATTAATCGCGCAGCCACGGGTCTTTGAACTGAGCGTGTTTGAGGATTCCCCCCCTCACCCCCGGCCCCAATCCCCCAAGGGGGCGAGGGGAGAAAAAAAGATTTTAAGATGGCTGCGCATCGACCTGGTTTCCAGATTGGGTGCGCCTCGCGATCAGTTTTTTTGCTAAGGCAAATCGCTCGCGCGATTGCCAGGGCAAGTAGGACTGCGACCAACCTTCTACTGCTTTTCCACTCAGTCGCCGGCGGCGGTGCCGGCGGTGCGGGGATCGGCGTAGCCTTCGAAGCGACCAGTCTGGGGGTCGCGGCGAATCGCTTGGGCCTCGGCCATTGCCGAGCGGCGACTGACCTTGAGCTTGTGCCCGAGCGCCTCGAGCTTGCGGCTTTGTTCCGGGTCGAAGCCCTCTTCGATCGTCAGTTCCCCGGGCATCCATTGATGATGAAAACGCTGCGCGCCCAAGGCTTTTTCCAGCGGCCAGCCAAACTCCAAATGCCGCACGATCGCCAGCAGCGTCGCCGTGATGATTCGCGGGCCGCCCGCAGCGCCGACCGTCATGACGGGTTGGTCTCCTGCGAGCACAATCGTGGGGCTCATGCTGGAAAGAGGCCGCTTGAGGGCTGCCACCGCATTGGCTTCCCCACCGATCAGTTTGAATTTGTTCGGCACTCCCGGAGCAATGGAGAAATCGTCCATTTCGTTGTTGAGAATCACTCCGGTGCCGGGGACGATCACCTTCGATCCGAATGTCGTGTTGACCGTGGCCGTAATCGCCACCCAGTTTCCTTCGGCATCGGCGGCGGCAATGTGGGTGGTGTGCCGGGGAGGGCCGAAAAAATCGGAGTCTGATCGCGGCGGCCGACCATGCCCTGAAACCTCACTGGCCCGACTGCGATCGATCTTGCCAGCCAGCTCCCGTGCATACTGGGGGTCGAGCAAACCCCGGGGAACTTGGGCAAAGTCGGGATCTCCCAACCAGTGGGCCCGGTCTGCGAAAGCGAGTTTCATTGCCTCGGCAATCAGATGCGTGGCTGCGGCCGGGTCTTCGCGCTCTATCGCCGCCAGGTCAAATTGCTCCAGCAGGTTGAGGATCTGCGCGAGATGCACGCCGCCGGAACTGGGCGGAGGAAAGCCGAGGACGGTGTAGCCCCGAAAGCGGGAAACCAGGGGATCGCGTTCGACGGTTCGATATTGGGCGAAGTCTTCGCGCGTGATGAGTCCGCCATTTTCCGCCATCCAATCCGCGATCTTGGCTGCGAACTCGCCCCGATAAAACCACTCCGGCCCGCTGCTGGCGATTTGCTGATAGGTTCGCGCCAGGTCGGCTTGCACCAGACGCGAACCGACTTCAGGCAGCGTGCCATCGGGCCGCAAAAGAATCGCCTTCGCCCCGGGGAAGCGGGCTAACTCCTCCTGCTCGCTGCGGATCTGGGCGATGTAATGCTCATCGAGTTCAAAGCCTTCGGCCGCCAGCCGCCGCCCAGGCTCCAGCGCTTGCGCCAGCGTGCGACGCCCACCTCGGGCAAGAATCTCGGCATAACCGGCCAGAGCGCCAGGAGTCGCGACTGCCAGCGGGCCGGTCGCCGAGAGATCGGGCTGCGCTTCCCCCTGGCGAAGATACATTTCGCGAAACGCTGCGGCGGGAGCCGTCTCGCGGGCATCGATAGCGATGACTTTCCCCTCTGCAGTTCGCACGAGGATAAAACATCCGCCACCGATGCCCGAATTGAAACCATCCACCACACCCAAAGTCAAAGCTGCCGTGACGGCGGCATCGACCGCGTTTCCGCCTTGGCGAAATACCTCGAGCCCCGCTTCCGTGGCTGAGGGATGAACCGTTGCGAGGAAGTACTTGGTCGCAGCCGGGGCGGACTGTGCCGGGGCGGTGGAGACGAACGCCGCCAACACAAGCCAACACGCCGCGGCCAGCTCGCAACCGGCCGTTACCAATCCGCGCTGCCCCCTGCCACTCGTTCGCATCGCAACCTCAACTCGCCACCTTTCCACGAACAACTCACGCCGCCTCTCCATCTTACCAGCCTGCTAGCAGGCATTCCCACAGGCTCCGCGAGGTTTTTCAATCCGGCTCAGAGAAGCAAATGGGCTCGACCAATCTGCCGATAAGTTCTAATGTCCCGGACCGGTCCGGGGCCTCGAACTGGCAAGTTGGAAAAGGCGACGGGTGGTCGCTTCCGCGAAGGAAATCCGCGCGAACGTTGCCGCTGCAACCGGTGATAATCAAAGGAGTGATCGAATGAAGCGGGTCCTGTTGGCGACCTTGGTTGTGGCACTGACTGCAGGGCAACTTTTGGCGCAGCAAAATACTCGAGACGGGGCTGTCGTCGGTGGAACGGCGGGAGCCATCATTGGCGGAATCATCGGGCACCAAAATGACGAGACGCCCGAGGGCGCGATCATTGGTGGCGTGGTCGGAGCGGTAGCCGGCGGGCTGATGGGAAAAGCCAAAGACCAGCAAGTCCAGCGCGAGCGGTACTACCAAAACCGGATCTATCAGCAGGACCAGCAATTGCAGGCCTACCAGCAACGGGCAGTCCGGATGTCCGATGTGATCTCCATGTCCCAAAGTGGATTGGGCGAAGCCGTCATCATCAACCATGTGCAAACCAATGGGCTCGACCGGAAGCTGGAGGTGAATGACATCATTTATCTGCATCAGCAGGGAGTCAGCGAGCGAGTGATCACTGCGATGCAGAATGCACCGTTGGCAGGGGCCCAGCCCGCGCCGGTCTATCGAACACAACGCGTGGTCGAGCAGCCAACCGTGATCATTGAAGAGCGGTATGACGTGCTTCCTGCGCCTCCCTGCTACCACTATCCGATGTCCCGGCAGTCGATTCACTACTACCAGTTCCGACGATAGTTCCCGTTCCCCGGACTGTCTGATTCAAATTCGCCACTGTCCTTCCTGATCGCGACTGCACGCCCATTCCGAGTCTCCCCATGATCCGTCGCTGCTTGGCCTCTCCCCTGCTCTCCTCGATGCTGGTCCTTGTGGTGCTGGCTATCCAGCCCGGTTGTCGCAGCCATCAGTACGCGCACGTGCTGAAAGACCATCAGCAGGACATGGTGGGGAGTCATGAGGCGGGAGCCGAGACGTTCAACTCGCTGGTTGACGAGTCGGTCTCCAAACTGTTGACCCGTCAAGCTCCTCCCGGAGCGGTCGAGGAATTGTCAGGCGAACCGCTGTCGAAGCGGATTTGCTTCGTCGGCGTGGAGAATTACAGCAGCGAGGACATCGGCGATTTCAAGGACCAGCTGTTCGAGCAGATCGATTCCTCGGTCGCCTCCAGCGGACAGTTTCAGACGATCAGCACGCGGTATGTGGAAAGTGGATTGCGGCAATTGCGGCTGGTGCCGAACGACTTAATGACTCCGCAAAACCTGCGCTCGTTCAGCACGGTGATGGAGCAGAATGGCCAGCCGTTCGATTATCTCCTGTTTGCCAAGTTGACCTCTGGCACGACAGAAAGCAATAAAAGCTATCAGCGGGACTATCTTTTGACTTTGGAGCTGGTCGACCTCAACACGGGTCGCTCGGACAAGGAATCAGCCAAGGTCCGCAAGGGCTATCACTCCTCGAGGGTTGGTAGCTGGATGAAATACAGCAGCCCGCTGGCTCGCTAAGTCTCGGCCTCTCCGTGGTCATCCGCCCCGGCTCAGGCTGCTGGGCAGAGACGGTTCCGGTTCCCCGCCAAGCAATCGACATTCCGAGATGGTTGAGAGCAAAACAGCGATGGCCGGGCAGCAACTGAAAGGATGGCTCTCCCTGCTGCTCGTGGGATGCCTGGTGATCGCTGGCTGCCAGACTCGCCGGCAAGTGCTCGAACAGGCCCATGAGAGTTTTTGGCAGGGCGATCTGGATCGGAGCGGGCTGGCTCTGGCGAAAGCGTCCGAACGTCCGCGAAACGACTTGGCGGTCCTGCGACTTGATCAGGCAATGGTCGAGTTTCAAAAGGGCGACTTCGGTGAATCCCAAGAGCTGCTCAAGCAAGTCCGGGAGGAATTGGCCGCAGTTGCCCCCGCAGGCGAGACGGCCCGCAATGCAATCGCTTACCTGACAGACGACACCAGTCGGGCCTACACCGGCGAAGACCACGAAAAGCTGCTGTTACAAGCCATGCTCGCGCTCAACAGTCTGCTGCGCACAGATGGCGATGCCGTGGCCTATGCCCATCAATTGGGGGCCGAATGCGCTGCAATCCTGGAGAGCCGTCCTCTCGAGCCCAGCCCCGCGGCGACGCCAACCGTCACCCAAACTCCCGAGCCGACGGACGCGGGCAGCGCGACTTCCGTCTCAACCGCCAGTCCGGCCCAGCAAGTGGTCTTGGGGGACGCGCCTCCGCTGGCACCGCTGACTCCCAAGATTGACCCCATTCGGTTTGAACTCGCTTTTGGCCCGCTGCTTCGGGGTGCAGACAGCAAACGAGTGGCGACCCGGCAGCGAGTTCCTCCAAGCCGAACTGATGCGGGCGGTGGCAGGCCAGCATGCTCCCCCGGGTTACGGGAGCCTGTACGTGATCGCCTTGGTTGGTCGAGGGCCCAAAAAGGTCACCGGCACGGAGGAGGTAACCTCGCAGGCGCTGCTGGTCGCCGATCAGATCCTCTCGGGACTGGGTGACTATACGCTCCCGCCCACCGTCGCTCCGATCAAGATCGCTCGAATCGAGCTGGCGCCTGTGACCGTTGACAGTTTGCGCGTGAGTATCAATCGCGAGGAACTGGGGGTGACTGAAAATGTTGGTGACATTGGCCGATTGGCCGTCGCTCGCCAACAGGAATTGATGCCCCAGATCGTGGGCCGGGCGGTTGCTCGACGGGTTTTGAAAAAGGGAATCATTGTCGCTGGCAAGTCGGCCTCGGGAGCTGACAAGGATTCAGGCAATGACTTGACTTCACTGCTGTACACCGCGGCGGGAGTTGCCTGGGAAGCAGCCGAGCAAGCCGACCTCCGCTGCTGGTCGCTGCTGCCCGGAAGCATTCAGGTCTATCGCATCGACCTCCCCGTCGGCGCCCATCAACTCGACTTGCGCGGTGAATTCCAGGGGCGGACTGTTTCCAGCCGCTTTGGCGCAGCCGTTCCGATCCGCGATGGTCAGTCAACGTTTGCGATTGCCACGTTGCCCGACAGGCAAGCCGACGGCCGGGTGTTTGTCACCAGGTAAGCGCAGCGAAGCGGGGCGAGTGGTTGCGCATCCCAGCGGCCGATCATTGCCGGAACACGGCTGGCCTGTCGCGCCAGCCTGCAAGAGTCCCCTGCAAGAGTCGCCTGCAAGAGTCCCCTGCAGGGCAAAACCGATTGCCCCGGCCGATTAGCCTCGAATCAAGTGTCAGCGAGAGCTTGACCGGAGAGGCGTGACATCACGGTCAGAATGTGCTCAGCAACAGGGTCGGAGGTTTCTCGGCGCTGAGTCGCCGGGCCTTGATCCGCACGTAGGGGGCAATGTATTGACTGCGGTGAGCAAAGGTTCCTGGCTCGGTTTGCGACTGGGCATGCAGTGGCTCCGTCAGGTCTTCAATCATAAAGCCAGCCCGACAAAGTCCGCCGACGAGTTGCTCCCATCGATGAATGTACTCCCATGTCCCCGGCTCGCGGATGAGGTTTGCCTGGGGAGTCGGTGGCAGAGGCTCGGCAGTATAATACGGTGCGGCGAGTGCGTACTTTCCCTCGGCAATTGGTTCAAACGTTGCCTGCAGACTGGTCGGTTGTTTGTGCTGGCTGATATAGAGCCCGCCGCCGCGGAGGACGCGGGCGACTTCGCGATAGACCTGCGTCACATCGGCGATGTAACAGGTGCTGACCGGGTGAATCACCAGGTCGAACTCGGCGGGGAGAAACATCGAGAGGTCTTCCATCGACGTTTCCACGGTCCGAATGTTGAAGCCCTTTTCCTGAGCGACCTCGCGATCCAGTTCCAGCATCGCAGAGCTGAAATCAACCACCGTCACCTCAGCCCCTGCGGCGGCGTAAATTGGTCCTTGGCGACCACCTCCAGCGGCGAGGCAGAGAACTTTCCAGCCGCGGATGTTGCCACCCAGCCAACCGGGGCCGTCGACGCTGGCGAGTGGATTGATAAAGTCTTCATCGCGGGCCGGGCGGGCGAAGCGATGGCCGGCCTCCGCCAAACGCTGCCACGCGGTGCGATTTCGGAGCAAGGCTTCGTCGGGAGTCATGCCAGAAAACAACTCAGGAAAAAAGAAAAGCAGCTGGCTGGTCAACGGCAAGCCGCCGGGAAAGTGGTTACATTATGCAGCCCGCCTCCGGTTTGGGCAGGGAGCTTCGAGCCGGATCCGGTGAGTTCTCTTCCGCCCTTTTCCATTTCTGCCTGTGAACTGCCGCATGTCCATGTTTGAATCTACTCCGGGCGAAAGCATCGACGTTGGCGGTTTGAGACCAAGGGGGGAGCGAGGCAAGTTCCCAGGGAGCGAACTGGAGCATCGCTCGAATTCCTCCCCTGTCGATTTTGAGCGACTGGTGGCAGTGCAGGAACACGATCTCGATCGGTTTGGGTTGGCGATCCCGGCGATGTATGCCCGCTGGATGGAAGAAACGGAATACGCTTTTCTTCGCACTCGCGGCTTGAGTGTCTCACTGACCGACAGCCGCGGGCGGTATGGATTCCCGCGGACGCGGGTCGACTGGGAGATTCAGTCTCCCGCGCGGCGCGGGGACCAGCTGCGAGTCGGGCTGTGGCTCGGAGCGACCGATGGCAAGCAACTGCATTACCGTTTCGCGCTGGAACGCCGGGACAGGTTCTCCCGGGGCGATTCGCCAGCCAGCGGCTACGAAGCCTGTGCCTGGGGCGAATTTCACCTGGCCTGCTGCCGCTTCCCGCCCGAAGCAATGCCGTATGCCATTCCGATTCCCGACCTTGTGCTCGAGCGGCTCGGCCTGCAACTCGGCTGAGCAGTAAGTCAGCAGGCTGCAGGGTGAAATCATGGGCAGGTTAGACGCCCACAGCATCCGCAGCCGGAGTCTCGAACCAGGCGAAAGTAGCTTGCACCGGTTTGGCAACTCCCTGAGATGTTCGCGAGTTGCTGAACGCGGCGGTCGCCTCGCCCGTCGGGCTCGGAGCCGACTGAGGGGCCGCACCACGTCGCGCTCTCCCGGCCGCCTGTTGTTTGGCCCGCAACTGGTCTTGCAGTTCATATTGCTTGATCAGCAGAGACATCAATTCGCCGATCGACCGCATTCCGGTGCGGGTGCGGGTGGCGGAGAGCTGGGGCATCAGGATTGGCTTGTTCATCACTGCGTCTCGCTGGCAGCACACTCGAGTGGAACGGTTCAACGGGTCGGCGATGACTTGAACGCTATCCGGCTGTGACCAAGTGCTGATTCCGTCACAGGTGCGATCATCATCGAGAGGGTGGTTGACACGTTTGGTCGCGCGAAGCGCTCCGCCAACTGCTGGCAGTGAGTCGCTGCGGCCTGCGGCGACTGAAGTTGTCCCATCGGCCCAACCGCGCGGAGGGTTGGCTGTGATCGCGCGGTGCCGATGGGGCGAAGCGGTCACAAGGGACGCTTTTTTCGCGGCGAAAATGGGGCTGAACCTGAGAAACTGAGGGTGCCGAAAAAGTCGCTTCGGTCTATGATTAAGGAGCGTGCGGGCAAGAGCGGGCGGACCAAAGGTGTCCGCGCAAAAAAATTCTGAAAATTCCCCGATGGAAATCGATTCGTCCCCAGAACGACCGGACACTTTGTTGCCCAGCCGCAAACCGGCCGCTGAAGCAGTCGGAACAGTCGAAGTCGTGCGGACTCATCCGGTACCAGCTTGGCTCCTTTCGTGCGGACTCCATACGCTGCTGCTGGTCCTGCTCGCCCTGCTCTACCAGGCGACCTTCTCCGGAGCTGCCCAGGAGCAAACCCGCACCGGTGGGATCGTGCTCGTTGCGGCGGATACCGAGACGACGGAGTATCTCTCAGAGGGAGACCGATCCGACTCTAGCGCCTCGAGCGAATCGGCGGCCCAAAGCCCTCCTCCCTTGCCGAGCGAAGCGGAGCGACTGCCGGAACTGCCTGGACTGGCGTCCAGCGAGTCGCCCCTGACAGGAGTCGGAGATGATCTGCTGGAGGCCTTGCCGGGAGCCAATTCGCTGACAGAGGGAACCACTCAGGGGCGCGAGGTCGGCGGGCAAGTCACGACAGAGATTTTTGGCGTCAAGGGAACGGGCAATCGCTTTGTCTATGTCTTCGATAAATCGGACAGCATGAATGGCTTCGAGGGCCGGCCGCTGCGAGCAGCCAAAGAAGCGATGTTGACCAGCGTTGAGTCGCTGGGTGAGATCAATCAGTTTCAAATCGTGTTCTACAATAACGAACGCGACGTATTCAAACGGGGGAATGATGCCGGGATGTTCTTTGGCACGCCCGAAGTGAAGCTCGCTGCCCGCCGGTTCATTCAGGGCGTCATCGCCAGCGGCGGGACCGACCACCTCCAGGCACTGCGACATGCCTTGTCGCTTCAGCCTGATGTCGTCTTTCTGCTGACAGACGCCGAGGGCGGATTCACCAGTGACGAGTTGCGGCAAATCGCTGGCTGGAATCGTTCGGGTGCCGTCATCAATGCGATCGAATTTGGGCAAGGCGCTCAGAATGATGGAGACCGCTCGCTGGAAGCATTGGTCCGCCAGCACCGCGGCCAGTACGTCTACAAGAACATTTTGACATTAAAAAAGTAAACGGAGAGCGGCCGGTGGCTTGCGGGACGAGAGCACGAACGACGGGGCCTGGCAAACGGGCTCGGGCTGCGCTTTGGCATCCCCGGCGCTGGACTGGGAGCCTGGTGCTGCTGCTTCTATGCCTGATTGCGGTGCCCCCACTGCCGGCGATACAGGACGTGATCGAGGTCCAGCATCCTCGAGCCGAATCGACTGTCAAACGCCGGGGCGAAATTCGGGGCTGGGAAGGAACCGCCCTGACGCTGCAGACAAACGGCCGCGAGGAATCGATCCCCAACGAGATCATCGTCCGGATCGAAACCGCCTGGAGTGAAGATTACCTGGCGGGGCAGCGACTGCTGGAGGAGCGGCAGTTTGCGGCTGCGGTCCAGCCCTTGGCCAAGGCAGCGGCAGCCGAGTCGCGACCTTGGGCCGCCTCGATCATTCGGGCCGATTTGGTACGGGCCTTGTCGGCAAGCGGCAACGACTTTGAAGCGGTCCAGCAATTCCTGCTGATTCTGGATCGGGATCCGGAAACGCGTTTCATGGAGTTTGCTCCGCTGGCCTGGGATTCGGCGATGGTGGATGCCCCGTTTGCCGCTCTCGCCCAGCAATGTCTCACTTCTCCCAAGCCCAACATCCAGCTGCTCGGTGCCAGTTGGCTATTGGGGACGGCCGAGCGAGTGACAGCCGTCGAACTGCTGGGGAAGCTGAAACAGGACATTCGCCCGGAAATAGCCCATCTGGCGGCGGCTCAACTGTGGCGCGGAGAGGTGCCCCGGGCGACGCGAACTCAGGTCGACAGCTGGCTGCGGCAGGTCGAGCGGATGCCGCCCGGGTTGCGGGCGGGTCCACTCCTGATCACGGGGATGGCCTATGCGCGACTGGAGGAAGCGGACCGCGCCTTGCTTGCACTGCTGGAATTACCGATTCTCCACCCGAACGATTATCGGCTGGCGGCCACCGGACTGTCCCGGGCGGCAGCGCTGCTCGCGACTGGCGGGGACGCCGGTTCGGCGCAGCGACTTTGGAATGAATTGACGCAGCGCTTTCCGGGGACGCGCTGGGCGACCGAAGCAGACACCCAAATTGGAAAGAAATAATGGAAGGATTCATGAGCATTTACTGGGGGCAAAGCGTCGTGGCTCCGTTGTGGTCTTTGAGTTGGCTGCAGGTTGAGGCGGGCGCGCCCGCAGCCAAACAAGCGCCGGGGCTGCTGCAGATCATCTTCTCCGGCGGCCCAATCGGGATCGCGATCATGCTGGCGATCATCGGCACCTCGCTGCTGGCCGCCTATCTGGTCTTCGATCACCTGCTTTCCCTGCGCCGCAGTGAGCTGCTGCCGGAAGGGCTTTCGGACCTGGTCCGTCAAGCGCTGATCGGTGGCGATTTGGCGGCAGCTCGCAAAGCCTGTGAGGATCGCCCGAGCCTGCTCTCGTTTGTCCTGATGCATGGATTGGGCGAGTTGGAGTTCGGCTGGTCCGCGGTTGAGAAAGCAGTCGAAGAGGCACTGGCGGAACAGGCGGCTCGACTCCAGCGAAAAGTTGAATACCTCTCGGTCATCGGGAATATTGCTCCGATGCTGGGTTTGCTCGGCACGGTCGTCGGGATGGTGCTGGCGTTCCGGGAAGTTGCCTCGACCCAGGGGATGGCCAGTGCGCCGCAGTTGGCCGAGGGAATTTATCAGGCTCTGGTCACAACCATTGGCGGACTGGTGATCGCCATCCCGGCCATCAGCGCCTATGCCATCTTCCGCAATCGCATCGATCAGTACATTGCGGAAGCGGCCTATCAGGCTCAACACGTCTTCGCTCCTCTTCGCAAACGCCTGAAGGCCAGGAGTGAATCAAAATGAAAGTTCCACGCGCGAGCAGTCGAGGCAGCTTTGGCTTCAACATGACTCCGATGATTGATGTCGTCTTCCAGTTGATTATTTTCTTTCTCGTCGCGAGTCACTTTGCGAGGAACGAAACCCAACTTGACCTGCGGCTGCCCGTGGCCCGCAGCGGCGCGGAAGACACCGACTTCGAGACTCCCCGAGTGACGATCAACGTCAAGGCCGACGGGACGCTCTGGCTCTCGGGACGAGAGATTGCGCCGGAGCGGTTGACGGCGCAGTTGACCGAGGTTCGCAGCGCGGAGGGGGACAATCTGGAGGTGCGAATCCGGGGCAGCCGGGCAGCGACTTACGCCGACGTCGAGCCGATCATGCGGTCTTGCACGGAGGCAGGCATCTGGAACGTTTCGTATGCCGTCTATCGTGAGGAACCGCGATGAAAGTTCCCAGCAGCTACATCCGCTCAGGAAGTTCCGTCAGCAACTCGGAAACGATGACACCGATGATCGATGTCGTATTCCAATTGCTGATCTTTTTTGTCTGGACCTCCAGCTTTCAGGTAATCGAACAGGTGTTGCCCAGCAGTCTTTCCGCGGCGACCGGCAAGCAGCAGTCTGAACTGGAGCAACCGCCGCCCGAAGCAGACTTTGACCAGGTGGTGATTCGGATTGGCTGGGATGGCTCGATGCCGAGCTTTCGAATCAATGATGCTCCAGTGCCCAGCTTGGCGGAGATCCGCTCGAGTCTGGAGCGGCTGCATGCGGTCAAGCAGGACGCGACGGTCATCCTGCACCCGGACCCGGCGGTCCCCTTGGAGCATGTGATCAACTGTTACGATCAGGCCAAGCAGGTCCGCTTTGAGAAAGTCTCTTTCGCGGTCAATCCCCGGCGGGCCCCATGACGACTTCTGCTGCGTTCCCTTTCCGCCCTGGCCGAGCCCGGAGCCGGGTCAGGCGAGTGCTTGCCGGAGGGCTGGCCGTGTTACTCGCCTTCGCGCCTGGCGGGGCCGCGCGTGGCGATGAGCCACTTTCATCCGAGCAGCAGATGGCAGCCGGTTTGCGGAGCCGAATGCTCTACGACTTGGCCGACCGCTACTGCGACGAGCAGCTGGCGCGGAAGGAACTGGCGGCTGTTGACCAGGCGAATCTCTGGGTGGAGAAAGTCCAGACTCAGATGGCGCGGGCGATTCAAACGCCACCGTCGGAGCGACCCGAAGCCTGGAACCGCGCCCGCCAGTTGGCTGAGTCGTTTGCGGCCGAGAATCCCGGCCACCCGCGGCAATTGCTGGTCCGCGTCCAAGCGGGCTTGGCATCCTTGGCTGAAGCCCGCTTGGTGCTTCAGGAACTGGCCGTGCAGGCGGGACCCGCCAACGGCCGGGCCGACGCCCTCGAGCGGCTACGGGCGGCGCGGAGCGAGTTCGAGGAGATTTTGCGGGAGCTGCGCGAAGCCCTCCCGGCGGCCCCGACCAAGCGCGACGATTCGGGGCGGCTGACAAGTCTGCAGTTGCAGGCTCTGCAAGCCAACCTCGAATTTCAGATCGGGACCTGCCACCTGCTGCGGGGAGAGCTTTACGATGCGTCGCAAATGGCCGACCGGCTCGATGCCTTCAGCTCTGCGGAAAAAAGTTTCGAGAGCGTGCTGAGGGTGACT
This sequence comes from Blastopirellula sp., assembly GCA_021298375.1. GTDB lineage: Bacteria > Planctomycetota > Planctomycetia > Pirellulales > Pirellulaceae > BJ22. Next base: position 13,752 of record JAJTFE010000108.1, read on the forward strand.
GATGCCGAGGGAGGATTGTGGTACAGCGTGCAGCTGGAGCGTGTCGAGGTCGCGCGGCTCCTGGGAGAGCGACGCGAAGCGGGGCAGCGGTTGGGCAATCTCGATGTGGCAAAGCTGCCCTCCAATCTGAGGCCGGGTTACTGGGAGCAGAAACTGGAGTTGGCGACGACCCTCGGCGAGATTCGCAAGCAGCTGGAGCAGGTCGCCAGCTTGGTCGAACGCGACCCCCAATTGGAACTCGCCGGCCTGCGGGCCGTACTGCGGGCGGCGGCCCTTGCGGATGAAAAAGAGCGCAATCGCTGGCTGGATTCCGCAGCCGAGTGGACGCGACAGATCGAGACCCGTTACGGCGGCTATTGGGGACGCCTGGCAGAGCTGACGCTGGTCGGCGCGACTGGCAACGAGGCGAATTCACCCGTGACCCCGGTTGCTCCCGCGACGCCGCCAGCGAACTCGAGTGCCGGGGCGATCGAGATTTTGATTCGCACTGGAGACAATGCCGCGAGGGAGCAGCGCGGCGAGGATGCGCTTCGCGCCTGGCGAAAGGCAATTGCGACGGCTCAAGCAGGGCCGCATTCGGAAGCAGTGTGGCGAATGGTGCTGCAAGCGCACCTCAAGGTCGCCCGGATTCTTGAGGAAAGGAAGGCGTTTCGGGAGGCGGCCGTCCGAAGCTTTGAGTGAGTATCGGCGACTGCTTGAGCAGCACGTGCAGCAGTACCCGCAGGCAGCGACGCTGAATCCCGCCCTGCTTTGGCTGGCCCGCCTCGAGGGCACCGCCGGAAATTACCGCCGGGCGGCCGATCTGTACCTGCGCGTCGATTCGGCGTGTGAGCAGGCGGTGGCGGCGGCAGCTGAGCTGGAGCGGGTCTCGCGAGTTTACCTGGAGAGCCTCTCGGAACAACCTGACCGGGCCCGAAGCGAGGCCCGCTCCTTGAGTGACGCGATCGTTGCCAAGTTTTCCGCAGCAACCAGTGGCAAGCTTGTCGCCGGTTCGGAGGCGACGCGAGGCTTGCTCCTGACAGCCGGTGCGATTGGCTTGCGCTACGACACCTTGAAGCCCGCTCAACTGGCGGAGTGGCTGGGCAACTCGCTCGTGGGCATCTCCGGGGAAGAACCGTGGCGGCAAGTGGCCAGCGCCTACCAACTGGCGGCCTTGGCCGCAG
>JAJTFE010000109.1 GCA_021298375.1 Blastopirellula sp.
TGGGATGGAGTCGCTGGCCCAAAAGCAGTTGCAGCAGGTGGAAGTGATGCTGAAAGAAGGGGGGAAGTAGTTGGTAGTTGGTAGTTGGTAGTTGGTAGTTGGTAGTTGCGAGTGGCGAGAAAGAGGGGCCCGCGAGTTGACGCGAATCAAGCTAGGTTGAATCTCGCGTGGGATTTGGCTGCTGCCTCCTGACTACTCTCTCCCTGTAGTCCCACGAGTCCCAGTCGTCAGAACTGTCTCCAAGACCCCCACGGTCTCCGCCGCCCCCAACAACTAACAACCAACAACTAACAACTAACAACTCTTTCCTTCAACCCGCAACCCGCAACCCGCAACCACCCGCAGGGTTCCTATCCGGTCAAGCGGATCCAGGTCGCGACGATCTCCTGTTGGGCACGCTGAGCCAATTGCGGTGAGATTTCTCCCAGAGCTTTCATTTCGCGTTTGACGATCGCCGCTGCCGGTTTGGCGAAGCATTTGAGAATGCGCTCGCGAAGCTCGGTCGTTGCCGATACCAAGGCGGGAGCCCACCAAGCGGTATTGGCCCGCTTCAGCAGTAGCCGAATTTGCTCGTCGCTCAGGTCGGCGAGCCGTTCGAACTCGAATACTTGCCGCTCGACTTCGCTTCCCAAATCACCGTCGACCACGCGCAGTTGCTGCAGCAACTCGCGCCGTTCCTGAGGCTCGACCAGACTGACGGCTCGCGCCGCGGCAGCGAGGCCTTTGCGTGTCTGCAACGGATCCTGTTTCTTGGAACGACTGCCGAGTTGTTGCTGCAGACGCAATTTCAGCTGGAAAGCCAACTCTTCGGCCCGATGCTCGTTCGCTTTCTCCATTCGACACATGCGGCGCAGGACGGAAAAGCGGAGAATCGGATCGAACTGCTGCAGCAATTCTGCTGCCAACTCGGCCGGTAGATCGACGAGCACCAGGGCAATGTCCTCCGGGTGCTCGTCGACAATCAGCTGAGCCAGTAGTCCCGCTTCGAGATGCCGCAGAAAGGCCAGCGGCGTAGGACCTGTCCAGCGTTCCCCGGAAGTGTTTGATTGAGTCGGTGTGCCGCAGCGCCGAGCCTGCTCTTCTTGTTCTTCGTGGGGACCGGTTTGCAGGGGCCGGGTGATTTCCCTCAGGGGGTCGCGCGATACCTCGCCAAGCAGATCGCGCTCCGCCTCCTGAGCGAGTCGCTCCAAAGCGTCAATCAGTTCGGGAGAGGTCACGCCGGCCAATTGAGCGACCGCTGATTCCAATTTGAAACGGTCCGCGGGGGCGAGGCGCGATTGCAACCGTTCGGCTTGCTCGTCCGAAAGACTGTGCAAGACTAAAGCAGCCGTACGCAGCGGGTTTCCGGTGTGCGATTTCATTTCAGCGAACCTGGCAGGCCATAAACTCCCCGCGTTGACTCGCGATTGGAGCTCGCCCCATCGGTCCGAGGTGCACCCAGCACAGTTCCACTGCCGGGGAACTGTGAATTCGCGGGCGTGTTGCTGGCCTGACCGGCGCTGCTCGGAGAGGCGGCGGCCGGTCCGGGCGCTTGACTATTCCCATTCGCAGGTGTCAAAGGAAGGTTCATGCCTCGCGAGGCTTGCTGCAGTCGCATCGCCGTGTCGGCTGGAAGGCTGATCGTCGTGGAGCGAATTCGGGTGCCATTCTGGTTCACTTCCGGACCATTGGGTGTTTCGCTCAGGTGAGCAATCGTGCGATGGCCGTTGGCTTCATTCAAGTCGGCGCTGGAGGCAATTTTTTGGACTCCGGGGATCGCCGTGAAAGAAGCGATCATCTGCTCCTCACCCGACTTTTCTGTTGCCATGTCCTTGCGCATCTCTGTTTCCGGACCAGGCAAGACGCAGACCGTCTGGCCACTGCGAATGACTTTCCCGGATTTGTCCCGGAAAACCGGAATCAGGCTGACGCTCAATTCCTTGCTCCCCTGCTTATCCCAAGGTAACCAGATGCTGTAAGAGGGCCCCATCGCCGTGGCGTTGTAGTGGTTGCCCAAGGTCTCTTGCTTGAAAACAAATTTCTTGTCCGCCTCAGTTTTGCTACCGCCATTGGTGTCATCGAAACCGTAGACGACGACCTCGCCATCGACCTTGATTGGGTTGTCTTGCTTGTCGTAGAAGTAGACACGTCCGCCGATCCCTCGCGTCGGCGGCAACGCCGGATGCTCGTAGACGGCATCTTTCCAAATCACGACCATCCGCTCGGGGACGCCCGCCTGCGGTTCGGCGGACTTCTTGGCATTCTTCTTGGCAAAGGGATCTTTGGCGTTATGCCAACTCACCGCTTCCGACTTGCAACCGGTCAAAAAGGTTGAGCAGAACAGCCCGAGGGCCAGTGCGAGCAGGACTTTATTGAGAATCGTTGTGCTTTTCATTGGCTTTACTCGATACTTGGTCAATTCTTCACGTGCAGTTTTGGACGGTAACCTCAACCTCAGCGGCTGGCTTGCTCACCGTGTGCCAGTGGCAGCACGGCTGCAGCCGGATTCGGTCAAACAGGGGTTACTTGTCCTTTCTCGAGAAGAAACTGCCAAAGCCCTTGGGACGGTCATTCGACGATTGGCTGTTCGGATCCAGGGGAGCCGCCGGCGGAGCCGGTGTCGGCATCTGCTCGGGAGCATAGCCACCACTCGGTTGGAAATCCGGCGTTTCCCGAATCGGACTCAATCCCGCGGGGTCTTGGCCGGGAAAGAAGATCTCTGGCGAAGTGTAGTGCGGCGGCTGCTCATAACCGGTCTCGCCGTAGATTTCCGCGACGTCACAGAGGCACCAGTGCATCCGGTCCATCGACTCCGCGTTGTGAGCTTCCAAATCCTGGTCGCTGTCGACGATGTATGGCGTCATCAGAATCAGCAACTCGGTCCGCGCCGAGTCTTCAGACTCGTAACGAAACAGGGGACCAATCAGTGGAATGTCGCCCAAAATCGGCGGTTGACGCCGAATCTTCGTTTTGCTTTCGGTTACCAGGCCAGCAAAGGCTACCGTCTGCCCGCTGCGGGCCATGATCGTGGTCTGCGCGGTGGTCGTTAGAATTTGCGGCTGCCGCAAGGGATCCCCATCATTGGGAACAAAAATGACCACCCCATCCTCCTCGGCACCCAAAGATGACTTGGTGGCGTCCAGTCGCATCACGATCATCCCATCGGGACTGACTCGAGGGGTGACATCGACGATGATCCCGATATCCTGCAAGGTTACTTCGTTTTGAATTCCGAACTGGGTCTGGTTGACGCCTGTCACATACGGAGCCCGAGCACCCACCTGAATTCTGCCCTGCTGGTTTTCAATTGTGTTAATCTCCGGCTTGCTCAACACACGAATGCAACTCTTGTTCTGCAAGGCTCGTAAGAGCAGGTTAATCGACTCGTTTCCGGCCGAAAGCACGAGGCCGCCATAGCCCAGGTCGCTGTTAATCCGGCCCACACCCAGGTTGGACAAGCCTTGCCCAGCCAGTAATTCGCGGGTCGCCAGCGAATCGGCGTTACTGGCATTGCCAATTCCCGCCTGGTTAAAGGGGTAGCCGATATAGTTGGTTGAATTGGCGAAATCGAGACCGCGAATGAAGCTGACCGAGTCCTGCACGCCCATTTCGATCCCGAATTCCTCGAGCATCGACAGGTTGACTTCCGCAATCAGCAGCTTGACCTTGACCACTGGTGGCCGGCGGTCGAGGGCTTTGATCGTTCCCAGGACCTCCGGCATAAACTGGGGCGTCGCGCTGATGATCAGGCTGTTGCTGACGACTTCCGGCGTGACCGTACTCCGATAACGGTTCTGTACGATCTGGTTGACATAGCTGGGGTCGGTAGTGATCAGGTTTTCCCGATCGGCCAACCAGGTGTTGACCGCATCGGCGACGTCCAGCACGGCATTGTTACTCAGACGGTAAACCACAATCTGCCGCTGATTCAGGTCGCCTTCGTCGAGGCGGGTCAACAGGTCCTCGACCACTTGCAGATCGCCGACCGGACCGGAAACGATGATGGAGTTGGTTCGCGTATCAATCGCCAGGCGAAGGTTGACCAGAGTTTGCCCCTCTGAAGCAGCAGCGTTCTGCAACGGCAATTGTCCCAGTCCAGTTTGGCCCCCAGCGCCCCCGAAGCCGCCAAACTGGCCGCCACCTGCCTGCTGAGTGGAAGCAAACAGTGTTTGCAGCATCGTTAACAGGACTTGGGCATCGCCGTTGACGATCTGGAAGACCTTGATTTGCGTCTCTGCGTTCGGGATTTGGTCGAGTTGGTCGATCAGCGTTTCCACCAAGGCCATCGAGGCACTGGGAGCCGTGACCACCAGCGAGTTGCTGCTGTTGTCCGCATTTACGCGCACGTCAAACAGAATGCCCGACTTGATTTGATTTCCATTCCGGTCAAGCGTCATCAATTGGAGGCTTGACGATCCCAGATTCGAGCGGCCAGGGGCAGTCTGAGTGTTGTTCTGCTGGAAGGCCTGGTTGCCGCCAAAGGCACCCTGCTGATTGCCGGCAAAGCCGACACCCGCGTTGGGCTGCTGGCCGTTGAGTGAATTCTGGAGCACCAGGGCGATGTCCGAGGCGACCGTGTTGCGGAGCTTGAAGATGCGAACCGCTTTGACAGCTCCGGTCTCTTCGGTATCCAGCTTTTCGAGCAGTTCGGATACCTGGTCAATATAGTTCTTCGAAGCTTTGACGATCAGCTGGTTGCTGCGATAGTCGGCAATGGTGACCACCGGCAGGGAGGCGGCTGGAGAGGCAAGTGGGGTTTGTGGAGCTTGGCCGAAGTACTCGTCGATCCGCTGCTTGGCATCGTCGGCGGACATGTATTTCAATTGAAAGGCTCGGAACGTGACGGTCCTTTCCGTCACTTCGACATCATACTGGGCTACGATGTCCTTGATCGTCTTAATCGCTTCTTCGCGGCCGATCACCAACAAGCCGCGCGGCTCCTGGATCGCGGTGATGCTCGCCGAGCCCTGGGCGTTCGCGTAGATCGCATCGAAGACCGCCTGAACCTGCTGTGCGGTTGTTGCGGGGTCCGAATTGGAGATCGGAATCCGCTCGATTTTGGGCTGCAGGCCGCCAGCGGTCTGGTAAATGTCGCGAATCGCTTTCTCCACGACCGCCACGTCCTCTTTGCGGCCCGAGAGAATGATCAGGTTGGCCTCTTCAAACACCTGAATGGAGACGTTACCACCCAATGCCTGTCCGGCCTGCCCGGTTTGGTCCGTTTGAGTGATGATCTGCGGCATCTGGCCCGCTTGCGGATTGAGCGGCAGGGCCCGTTGGACCGAACCGTCTTGCACGCCCGGCAGCGCCGGAGCCGGTTCCTGAGGGCCAGCAGCGACATAGGCAACTTGCCGAATCAGCGAAGGCGAGAGCCGGTTCAATTCCATCACCCGAAGCGACAGCTTGCCCTGGGTGTAAGCCCAACTGTCAATCGCCGCGACTGCTGCTTGCCATGACCCAGCCTGTGTGGCCGATCCCTCAAAGCTCAGTGTCCGGTTGACTCGGTCGATCAGCATCGAGGCGTTTTCCGGTGAGCCGGGCAGCCAGACGCGCACGGAGCGCCCGCCATCGAGCGTCTCGGCCATTGGATTCGTCATCCAGCACTCGACCAGTGCTTTTTCGAATTGTTCGCAGCTGAGGAATTGCAGCTGATATCGCGAAGAGATCGGCATCCGGACAGTCGCCGTCCCCAGTGAAGCTTGGTCTGCGACCGGCTGGTTAAAGCTGACCGGCACCACCGGATTCGGCTGCAGCATTCCCGTTGCCGGCGCGGATGCAGCAGAATTGGCTTGATTGCCCGGAAGGTTCGCAAACTGCACCTCTTGGCCTGGGAGTGCCAGCGGTGAAGCGGCTGCGACCAAAGCCGCACCGCATCCAACAGCCACGCGACTCCAAAGCGAGCGACGTTTTCCAGAGAGGAGGATTACCGGGGTGTTCATTGCGCGCATTCTCTAACGTGTGATGGGGATTGTCCGCGAGGCCCCTCCGCACGTCACGGATTGGGCCTGCCACGATGCTGTCTCGTTGTCCAAACCAAGGGAGCTGCTCGCCCGCTTCTCAAGCTGCTCCACCTTCGCCCGCGCAGTGACCGAACTCGATAACGAGACCGGCGCACCTCTACCGAAGGGTTTGGCTCGTTGGTTTCATCGGCACAACCGCTACAACCTTTACAGGAAAAACAACCGCTATGACTGGCATAACCGGAAAAGTCAGCCCAGTCCCGGAGGTGCTAGCAGCGGCAAGCAAAGACGCTCCTGAGCGGGAGCGGAAGGGAAGAGTTTCGAGAAAAGTGGCCAAGAGTGCTTCAAACGGGTGGCCGAGAGCGCGGCGAATCGGAAACTGCCGCCGACGAAGAGTTCTGCTGAGTCGGCGCTCGAAAGGCCCTTTCTGCTCGGCGAGATCAGGCTTTTTTCCGCCAGAGCAATTTGCCGCCTTGGACCAGCCCCAGCACGCACAAGCCGGTGAGCACGCCCACCACGATGGCAATCGCCAACTCCAGCAAGCTTCCGGTCAGCCAGCCGACCAGCGGCAGTTTCCCGGCAGCCTCCGACCAGTGGTGTACCTGGTCATACAGTGGCGCGATGCCGTGCATGATGATTTCGCCGCCGACGAGAAACATCGCCAGCGTCCCGGCGACCGAGAGGAACTTCAACAACCAAGGGGCAAACCACAGAATCCCCTTCCCCAGTTTTTTCAGCACCGGATTTTTCTTGTTGATCCAGCGCAGGCCGAGGTCGTCCAGTTTGACAATCGCGGCGACCAAGCCATACACACCGATCGTCATCGCCAGCGAAATGACGATGAACGCCCCCAACTGCTTGTACAGCGGTTCAGCGGCGAAGACGCCCAGCGAAATCACGATTATCTCCGCGGAGAGAATGAAGTCGGTCCGAATCGCTCCCCAGATCCGTTCCTTTTCCAGCGCGAGCAAATCCACTTCGGGGTCCTGCAGCGCCTCGATTCGTTCCGCGTTCGTAGGCTCGCCGGGATGCTCCGCGGGATGTTCGTCCGAGTGATGAAAGAACTTGTGCAGGATCTTTTCGACCCCCTCGTAACAGAGGTAGGCTCCGCCAATCATCAGCAGTGGCTTGACCGCCCAATTGGCCAGCCAACTGATCAGCAGCGCTAGTGGTACGAGGATTGCCTTGTTAAGCAGCGAGCCTTTGGCCACGGCCCAGACCACGGGCAATTCGCGATTGGTCGAAATGCCGGTAACTTGTTGGGCGTTGAGTGCCAGGTCGTCGCCGATCACCCCGGCCGTCTTCTCTACGGCCATTTTGCTCATGCCGGCAATGTCGTCGAGCAACGAGGCAATGTCATCCAGCAGGGCAAAAAAACCAGCTCCGGCCATGATGCTTAAGCTCCAACTTGCGATAAGGTTGTCTGGAAAATATGCCCACTGCCGACCTGAGCGAATCCGAGTTTTTGGAACATGTTACAAGCGATCGCGTCGGCTTGGCGAACTTGAGCTTCGACCAGCGAGATACCTTGTTGTGACAATGCTCGCAGTGATTCGCAAACGAGAAACGTCCCCAGTCCGCAACGCCGGGCCTCGGCGTTGACTTGCAGGTCGTACAGCCCCATGGCCGTCACGCCCCAACACGACGCCAGTGGTTGCATGTCCCAAAAGGTGACGACCGCGACCTCGTCATTCGATTTGCGATCCGATAGGGAAAAGCGGGTCCGCAGCGTCGAACCCAGCGTACAGGCATCCCACCAATTGCTGGAGTCGGGGTCGGTATTGCTATTCATGTGGTACTGCCGTCGCACCGCCATTTGCTGGCGGTCGACCAGCGTCCGGTAACCCGCCAGGTGACGCTGAAAGATGAGGATCTCATCACTCTTGTCAAAACCGGCGGCGAGCAACCCGCGCCGCGCCGAAAGGTCATCATCCAACACCCCGGGGACGCGACTCCCGCCGTACAGTCCCAGATAATAAGGTGCAAATGGAAACGCCGAGCCCGCGTATACGACTTTTGCTCCCCGTTCACTCAGATAAGCCAATGCCCGCTCGAGCAAGCCGCGGGCAACCTCCTCGCTGTCGGCGTTTTCAACCACGCGGAGGGCGGAGATCACGCCGGTTGAGTTGTCCAAGTCCTGACGCTCTCGATTCGGGCCAAAACCGGCATGCACAAACCCCAGCGGCTGATCGCCATTCACGGCCAGAATCAAACCGGCCGGGTCAAAGTAAGGCTTGGAAAAGACCAGTTCCTCCAGCGTCGCCCCCGAGACGCGGTCGGCCAAGCCGCGGAACCGCTTTTGCCGCCGCCAGACTTCGACGAGCAGTGGGGGGTCCGTGTTGAGGAAGGAGCGAAACGAAATCAAGGGTGGCACTGTGAGTGAAAGCCTTTGGGTGGAGAATTCACCCAATTTAGGGTCTCAGACCAGCTCGAGGCAAGCTGGATTCATCCCGGCCACCCGCCACATTCATTTCTTTCTCCCCTCGCCGCGCGCCCCCATGGTCTCACCAACCCTCTCACCTGCACCACTCCCTCCCATCACCCCCTCTCTTATCTCCACAGCACCACGACCACAACCGCATCTTCCTCGCCAGCGCCTCGCCTTCTCCGCTCACACCCTTACTTTCTCTGACTCACATCCTTGCTCTTGACGATCACTTCAGCCACATCAATCCGATCATCAAACGAACCTACTCCGACCTTTCCCATGCCGAAGGTCGCATCAGTCGCCGTCATTACCGGGCGGGTCATGTCATCAAAGAAAACTTCCATCGCGCCAGTCCTCGCCTCCCTCCGCACCCGGACCCAGTGCCAACCGTCGTCCCACGCCGTTCCCGAAGTCGTGCTGGTCGAGATCTTGATCCGGTCCGCTTGATTAACGATGAAAATCTGATTGGCCCGATCGTCCATCGCCTTGGCGAGGTGCGCGTAGTAAAAACGCTCCGGCGACTGCCAGCCAAAAAACAGGCAGGCATCGCGATGCCCGTAATCGGGCTCCGTGCTGCGCAGGCGCACGCTCAGCTCAAAACTCTCGAGCTCCGGGCCTTCCAGCAGGGCAATGTGGGTCGGGCTGCGAAATTTCGGTTGGTAGTTACTCTCTTTTTTGCCAAGCCGAAAAAATCCGCGCGGACCGTCGTCGACAAAACTCCAGCCATCGTCCACCGGCTTCCAGCTTGCCCGGTCGCTGGGATTCGCAAATTGGGTCCAGGAAATCACCGGCCACTCGGCAGGCTCTCCGCTCCCGGGCTCTTGCGCATGGCTCAGGCTTGTCGACAGCGGAATCAGCAGAGCGAAAAGGATGCCAGAGAACCGAAAATTGTTTGCCAGCCGGATTGCCATCTGCTCCCCAATTCTCCGAAGATTAACATTTGCCCAACGAAGATCTGCTTGAATGCAAATCCAAGCACAGTTTAAACGATGCCAACGAAGGAAGGATGGCTGGGGGCGCTGGCCTGGATCCCGACCGCCAGACTGGCCTGCGATTTCTTTCTCGGATGCTTGGGTAGTCCGCTTCCCTTTCCCTCAGGAACCGAACCATTTATGAGCAAAGACCGCTTTAAGCTTCAACCGAAATTGGTCGAGCAAACATTGGCTCAGCTCCACGAGCGCATCGACGAGCGCTTTCCTGGTTCCGGGTTGGGGAAGGTCTGTGCAGCGCTGCATGCAATTTCGCGGGACGCCGAGCGTCGGTCGAATTGGCTGGGGCGTCCGCTTTACTGGCTCCGCATGGTGGCGCTGGTCATGATCGCGATTATCCTCGCAGCGCTCGTCGGCCAGTTCTTTCTGGTCAATTGGACCGAAGACGACTCGCTCGCCTGGCCCGAGTTCATTCAGGGAATGGAGGCGGCCGTCAATGAGTTGGTGTTGATTATGGCCGGGATCTTTTTCATGTTCACTTTGGAGAACCGGTACAAACGCCGCAAGGGACTCAAGGCAATTCACGAACTCCGCTCGATCGCCCATGTGATCGACATGCATCAGCTGACCAAGGACCCCGAACGCTCTCAGGGCAAGGCCTATCAGGCGACCAAGTCATCTCCCGCCGTGACGCTCGACAGCTTTCAGTTGCGGCGTTACCTCGATTACTGTTCCGAGCTGCTTGCCCTGACCGGGAAGATTGCTGCGGTCTACCTCAATCACTTTGACGACCCGGTGATGGTCTCGTCGGTCAATGAAGTCGAGACACTGACCACCGACCTCTCGCGAAAGATCTGGCAGAAGATCATGATTCTGCACTCGTTCGAGCAGGATGGACTGAAAGGTACCGAGGCCACGGGCGCCCTCGCCGCGACGGTGAGCGAGCCACCCCCAGCCGTGAAAGCGGTGGCAACGCAAGCTGGCCAGCAATCTGCCTGACGGCGTTTGGCGAGGCACAAACCAGCCGATAGACTGAACGTCGATCGTCAGATTCCGCTCTCCTTCGACTCCGTGTCGGAGAAAGCAACGACTGGCCAGTTACGATTCGAGCGCACGTGTGACTTTCACGTGTGACTTTCACGTGGGACGTAAAGGGGAGCGTCTTCTCGTGACTCTCCACTTCGAGGGAGGGGCTGCTTGCACTTCTCCACCTTCTGCGCGAAGGTGGCTACGTACTTCCAAATGACCAGGAGTCTCGACCGTGCTGATACCGCGCTGCTGGAAACTGGTGGAGGGGAACTTTCCCGACCGGGCTGGCGGAACCGTCCGGCTCTCGGCTTGGGGCTGCGGTGAGGATGAGGCCGCCGCCGAGGAAGACGGCCGTGAGCGGTTGGAGCGAGTCGCCGCCAGTTTGAACGCCGGCAAGGTGCCGGAGCAGTGGTATGGCTATCCCGACCGCCCGGTGCGCGAGGAGATACTGCAGACGTTCGACGGGCCCACCGGTGACCCCGAATCCCAAGTCGCTGTGGTGACCCGCAATGGCTACGGAGCGCTGGTTCTTAATACCGCGCGGATGTTGTTTCTCGATATCGATTTGGCGATGGGCTTGGGGCAGACGATTCGCAGCTGGTTTGGCCAGGCTTCTCCGGAGCAGACCAAGCTGGCCCAACTTCAGCACCTGCTCTCTGCCCAGGGGAATGCAAC
>JAJTFE010000110.1 GCA_021298375.1 Blastopirellula sp.
GCCTGCTTTTGCCGCGCCAGGCTGGTCGCCCGGGCGGGCTTTTCCGCGTCCAGCTTTGGCCGGTTTCTGGGGTTCCATCCCTTGAGGACCCGCCGGCGGTTTGCCGTTGGGCTTACCGTCTTGGGCCCAGATGCTGGGGGCGAACAACAAGACCGACGCCACGAAAGCCAAAATCGCTTGCTTCATCATCTCGCTCCTTGAAAAGTCCCGCTCCGCCGCGTTCCTCAGGCGGCTGAACTCGCCCCAGATTTCGCTTGGCGGACGAAAAACGCCCCGCCGGGCGACCATAGGGTCTGGCGGGGGGAGAAGCAATTTTTCCAGCCAAAAAATGAGTGCCAGCCAAAAGCTAGGGGCGAACCAAGCCGGGACACCCGGGGTCTCCAGCAAAGGCGAGAGCATTTGGAGTCCTTTAAAGCCGTAGTCTGCCGAGTAAATCTGCCGAGTAAATCGGGAAGTTATTGCCGCGCTGGCCCATTCAGCAGTGCGAACAAGCCAACCGCCTCGGCTGGTCGCTGGGAGTCTGCCGGGGTCAAACAGCCAACTCAAGTGCGGAGGAACTGCCGGCCGATAGCCACCAACGGGACGAATGGCTATACTTCCACGGTGCCGGGCGTCCGCCTCCGCTGCGCTTCCGAAAGGGTCCCCCCGCACAGGCGAGAAGTCCGGCGGGATGAACTGAAAATCTCAATCCCGCACGCGGTACGGAAGACCGAGGCACTTAACGACGAGATACGGTAAACTACTTCAATCCGGACGGTTAGCTCAGTTGGTTAGAGCGCCACGTTGACATCGTGGAGGTCGCTTGTTCGAGTCAAGTACCGTCCATCCAAGACCCCGCAGAGAGCGCGACTGGCGAGTTTCTGCGGGGTCTTTTCGTTTTCATTCTGCTCGATTCGGGACCCCGCAGGGTACGATTTAGCTCCGCCCTTCTCGGCGCCCATCGGGGCAAACGCACACGAGGCTCGGCCTCTTCCCGCGGAGTTTTGTATTCCTGCACTGGCTCAACGTTTTGCCACGTGGATGTTCGCTTTTCCTATCAGTGGTCTGCACCCCCGAGCCGCTTGGCCACTTGCTCACTGCACTTGCTCACTGCACTTGCTCACGGCCACTTGCTCACGGCCACTTGCTCACGGCAACTTGCTCGCAGTCGCTCACGCAACCTGCGCAGCGATATTTGCTTCTGTCTGTGCACCCAACTCCATGACTTGGGATGCAGCTTGCCGTTGCGGTTGAGGCAAGTATCCCGGGAAAAGAAGCTCCCCGGAACGGGTGGTTCGCCGCAGCCAAAACACAAATTGCAACGCGGACGCTGCTGATTGCAAGTCGCGATTTTCGCGGCTGGCAAGGAATTCGCAATCGCTTTCTGTTTCTGCTCGCTCACCACACGGGCCTGACGCAGCGTTTACAATGGGCCGGAACCAGATTGGGCCAGCGGACAGGAAAACAACTCGGCAGTCCAGCCTCGAGGGAGAACTAACCCCCGTGGCAGTGCGGCGACCTTGCGAGTTTGTTCGCTGAAAAACTCTCCACGAAAGGAATGATCCGATGATTCAACGGTCTCAGCCATCTCGCCGCGGTTTTATTCAGGCGACCGGCGCCGCGCTCGCGGCACCTTACATTCTGACGTCCTCGGCGTTGGGGAATTCGACGCGGCCCCCGGCCAGCGAGCGGATCGTGATGGGCGGAATCGGTATCGGCAACATGGGCTCGGGCGACATGGGGGCTTTCCTTGGTCGCGGTGATGTCCAGTACGTCGCAGTGTGTGATGTTCGCACCGGCGTTCGCGACGGGGCCAAAAACCGGGTCAATGAGCATTATCAGAACCAGGATTGCCAAGCTTACAACGACTTCCGCGAGTTGCTCGCCCGGACCGACATCGATGCGGTTCACGTGGCCACGCCGGATCACTGGCACGCCATCAACGTGATCGAGGCCTGTCGTCACGGCAAGGATGTCTACTGCCAAAAGCCGGAAACCCGTACGCTCCGCGAAGGTCCGCTGATGATTGATGCGGCCCGCCGCTACGCCCGCGTTGTTTCCGGCGGCAGCCAGCGCGTCCTCGAGGACTACCGCGGCATCGTCGATGCTTGCTGGAGCGGTTCGCTCGGCACGATCAAATCGATCAACGTCAACGTCGGTCCCCTCTCCCAGCCCTGTTACCTCCCGGCCGAACCGGTCCCGGCCGACATCGACTGGGAACTCTGGCTCGGGCCCGCACTCTGGGCGCCGTACAACAAGGCCCGCTGTGATGGCAACTTCTCGACCGGCGGCGGCAGCTGGCGATCGTACATCGACTACTCCGGTGGCGGCATGACCGACTGGGGCGCGCACCACTTTGGCGGTGCGACGTTCGCTGTCGATGTCCGCGACCAGCAGCCAGTTGAGGTCACCTTCCATCAGGAAGCCGAGGGGAATTACCTCTCCTACAAATATGCCAGCGGGATGACGATCTATCACAACAAGCCCAAGACCGACAACCTCAAGGTCGAAGGTACTGAGGGAGAAAAGAAAGAGCCCAAGCCGGTTCCTTCCTATAAGGGAGAAGGCGGAATTTACGGCGACTTCATCCACTGCGTGAAGACGCGCGAGAAGCCGTTCCGCGATATTGAGTATGCCGTCAACACAATTGTGCTCAGTCACCTCGGGATCATCGCTTACCAGCTGCAGCGTTCGCTGAAGTGGGACCCGGCCAAGCAGGAGTTCGTCGGTGATGCCGAAGCCAATCGGCTGCGCGACCGCGCCCGGCGCGAGCCGTGGACGCTGTGAGGCGTCACCGTTTGGCTTCCGGTTCTGCACTCTTTCCGAAACACATTACAAACAGCTGAAGGTAAACCCAATGAATATTCGTAATCTGGATCAGGCCTTTGAGGCCCTGAAGACGTTTGACTGGGGGAGCGATCGCGCCCCGCTCGCTCCGATTGAAGCAGCTGCGGTTGCGGCCAAAGATTCTTCCGCCCAAGCGGCGCTGGAGCAGAAACTGCTCGGGGCTTTGGGGGGCAACCTCAATCGCGCCGGCAAGGATTTTGTCTGCCGCTTGCTGGTGCTCGTTGGATCCGGGGCGGCCGCGCCTGTACTCGCCAAGTGGCTCGGTTCGGCTGAAGACGCCCAACTCGCCCGGTTTGCCCTGGAGCGGATTCCGGGGAGCGAAGTCCGGCAGGTTTTGATCGACGCGCTCAACAACCTCAAGGGCGATCAATTGCTGGGTGCGATCAGCTCGCTGGGAGCCCGCTTCGAGCCGGAATCGATCCCGGCCCTCGCCCGATTGCTGGGGGGAACGGATGAAAAGGTCGCGACAGCCGCAGCCAGCGCGCTCGGCGACATCCGCGGCGCCGATGCAGTCAAGGCACTGGGAGCGGTCAAGCCTGCCAGTGAGGCGGTCAGAGCGGCAATAACTGATGCGCGATTGTCCTGCGCCGAAGGGCTACTCGCCGCGGGCAAGTCGGCCGAGGCTCTGCTGATTTACAAATCGCTGACCGGCGACGACCAGCCGAAACATGTCAAGCTCGGCGCGACCCGCGGTGTGCTGGCCTGTGCGGGGAAGAAGTAGGTTCGGTAATGAGTTTCTGCAGTCTGCGGGAGAGTGACTAGCGTGGTGATACGCCTGCGATTCGGTCTGTTGGGGTGTTGGCTGGCCTTCAGCTTGGGGCTCGTTGCCGCGGCTGCTGCGCAGGAGCAGGGGGAAGCGAATCCCGAATTGCTCCAGCTGGTTGTGGAACTGCTCAATGATCCCGATCAGGAAATGCGGTCCGTCGGCTTGGAACAAGTTCGCACGGAGCTCAAAGGCGCGGCGGCGACCAAGCAACTGCTGGCCTTGTTACCCAAGTTGAATCCCGGAGCTCAGGCGAGTTTGATCTCCGCACTGGGCGAACGCGGTGACGCCACTGCCAAGCCCGATCTGCTGAAAATCGTCAAGGACGAGGCGGCGGCAAAAGAGATTCGCGCGGCCGCGATTCAAGCCAGCTCGGCGTTGGGGGCGGAGGAGGAGGTAGAGCTGCTGGTTGGTTTGCTGAACGCTGGAAACGAGGAACTGCAGAAGCCGGTGTTGAGTGGCCTGATCAAGTTGCCCGGTAGCGAAACGTCGAAGGCGTTAGCATCGGCAATCAGCCGCCAGCCGCTCGCGACGCAAGCGCTGTTAATCGACGTCCTCGAGGCGCGAAAAGCGGTGGAAGCCGTCCCGACGCTGCTGGAACTGGCACTCAATGAGAATGCCGCCCTGCGCCTGGCTGCCGTGAAAGCCCTCGGACGATTGGCGAATGTGGAGCATTTGCCAGGGATGGTCGAGGCGGTTCTGGAGGCCGAGCCGGGCAAGGAGCGAGAGGCTGCGGAAAAGGCGGTGTTGCTTGTTTGTCAGCGGAGCGGTGCGGCAGATGCGAGTTGCCAACCGCTGATCGCAGCGGTGAAGAAGCGTTCCCCGGCCGACCAGCGGGCGATGCTTTCAACACTGGGCAGGGTTGGCGGCGAGGGGTCGCGTCAGTTGGTCGAAGAGCGGATTGCCAGCAGTGCGGCGGACGAACACGAATCCGGGATTCGCGCATTGTGCAATTGGCCGGACGCGAGCGCCGCGCCAAGAATGCTTGAGTTGTTTGCAGCTGAAAAGCAGCCACAGCTCAAGGCGGTGTTGCTCGCCGCCCTGATTCGGGTCGCTCCCCTGCCTGACCAGCGATCACCGGCCGAACGCCTTGCACTGTTGGCGCAGGTCATGGAACTCTGCCGGAAAGACGCCGACCGGAATCAAGTCCTCAAGCGTGCTCCAGCGATTCGGACGATCGAGACGCTGCGTTTTGTGGTCCCTTATCTCGACCAGCCCGCGCTGGCCGCACAAGCTCAGGAGGCAGTCGTGGAGTTGGCACACCACCGAAATCTCCGCGAGCCCAACAAGGAGGAGTTTGCCCAAGTCCTTACCCGCGTGCAGGCCGAGACCAAGGACGAAATCGTCCGCGACCGGGCACAGCGCTACAGGAACGGCCAGACTTGGGACCGAAAGAGCGTCGGGCGGTAAGGTCCATGGTTTCGGCAATCCGCGAAACGCTTATTCGCGATTTGATTTTCCGCGGGCCGAGAGCCGAGCTTCGGTCATTCGCTCGCGCAAGTCGCCGTACACAATAAACTCAGCCTCCAGTTTTCTGAGTCGCCACTCGAACAGGAAGGTAGCCTGATGAGTTAGGCATAACGCGATCCGGGCAACGCCCTCGGCTGGTCGAGTTACCGCAAACGGTTTGACCGAGTCCAAATGAAAGTCCTCTCGCACGGATTATTTTCGGATAAACCCTGCTTCGATTGAATGAGGATGCCAGTGTTTCAAGTTTCGCGTTCACAGGTAGTCGTCGTAATCCATGTGAGGTCGTCTATGACCTCTGCTCTGCGGCAGGAGAGCAGTTTCTGATGATTTCCATGGGGCGGAGGAAAACCGTTCGGTGCTGACAGGGGGCGACCCCGGATGTGGAGTGGGTGAGTCCACTGGAGGCGGAGCGCCGAACAGAATGTTGACATGAAGCGCAGCCTCAACCGTCCCAAAAAGACACAGGACGTCCGGGACCTTTGGGACTTCCGAGGCAACTGAGAAAAAGTCGCATGAGACGCATGAGTCGCATCCGGCAGGCTCTGTAAACCGTCTCCCGCCCCCCTGATGTCATCTTCCCGATCTTCAACTTCGGCATCGCCGCAGCGGCATTCATTCCTGAAGTATGTTGATAAAAACAGGCTCACCTTGTCATGGCCGTTTCGCAAACCTGGGAAACCACCCCAAAGCCACATTAAATACGACCGCAACGAGCGGACGCTAACATCTGTCTGGACAATAGTTGTTTGAACAAGTAATCTGTGAGGGCTAGGGGTTCAGCCCGCCGGGGTCTGTTCTTTGCGAGTTGTTTCTTTTGGGAATTGCCATTCGCCGCAAGGTTTTCGGGACTTTGTATGAACAACCTTCACCTTGCGGTCCAGTTCTTTCTGCAGATTGCCGTCATACTTCTCGCTTGCCGAGTTGTCGGTTTGATTGCTCGCCGCTTGGGCCAGCCCCAGGTGGTTGCGGAAATGATCACTGGCGTCTTGCTGGGACCGTCGCTGTTCTGCTGGCTGCTCCCCGAGTGGCAGCAGGCACTTTTCCCCTGGGATCCCAAGCAGGGAACGCGCGACACTCAAAGCTACCTCTTCCCGGCATCTCAACTGGGCTTGGCGCTGTACATGTTCATCGTCGGGATGGAATTCCGGATGGACATCATCCGCTCGCGGTTCAAGGCGAGTCTGGCTGTTTCCGCTGCCGGAATGATCGCACCGTTTGTACTGGGCGGTCTGCTTGGTTGGTATTTTCACCGCCAGAACAGCTTGTTTCCGGAAAAGACCAAGCTCTACGAAGCGGTGCTCTTTCTCGGGGCATCAATGTGTATCACCGCCTTTCCGATGCTTGCCCGGATTATTCACTTCAAAGGATTGAATGGGACGACGATGGGAACGGTCGCCATCGGAGCGGGGGCGATCGATGATGCGACCGCCTGGTGCCTGCTGGCCGTCGTGTTGGCCAGCTTCGATGGAAACCTTGCCTACGCCCTGAAAAACATCGGTGGTGGATTGGCCTATGTAACGTTCGTGCTGCTGGTGGTGCGTCCACTGCTGGAACGATTTCAGACGATTCTTTTCTTTGGCAATTCGGAACGCGGCTCCGAGCCAGAAGCAGCGGGACAGATCTCCGAAAGTGGCCTGGTGATTGCCTTGGCACTGATGGCGCTCGGTGCCTGGTTTACGGATCTGATTGGGTTGCACGCCGTCTTCGGGGCTTTCATCATGGGAGCCGCACTCCCGAGAGGAGCTGTTGTTCGCGATACGATCAATCGGATCCAGCCTCTCGCGGTGGCATTGCTGCTGCCGCTGTTTTTTACGTTTTCCGGCCTCAACACCCGCATCGGCTTGCTCAATTCCAGCTATCTCTGGCTGATGTGCGGACTGGTGATGATTGCAGCGGTCCTCGGAAAAGGCGTTGCCTGTTGGTGGGCGGCCCGAGCCAGCGGCCTTCCTCATCGCGAGGCCCTGGGAATTGGCACCTTGATGAACGCACGCGGCCTGATGGAACTGATCATCATCAACATTGGTCTGCAGCGTGGTGTGATCTCGGAAGAGCTGTTCGCCATTCTGGTGATCATGGCTGTGCTCACCACGCTGATGGCCTCGCCCTTGTTTGATTGGCTCGTGCCCGACCAGTCTGTCGCCGATTCGGATTGAGCTGATTCACTCAGCCGAAGCCGGAGCTGGCTTGCTGTTTGTAACCTGACCGAAAGCGTCAGCCCGCTAAGGGTTGGGCTGACCCTCGAAATAGGAGTTGACGAGATCTCCGTCTTTGCCCTCTCCGCTTTGCTCACCATTCAGCGAGTCGAGAACCACCAAGGGGTCGATCATCTTCCAGGTAGGCAGCTGGGTGACGGCGGTAGCCATCAGGGCACTGCCACGAAGAAACCAGAAAACATATCCCAATGACGCCGCCATGGTGGCCGTTCCGATCTCGAGTGCCTCAAGGTAGAGCGATGAATCGGTGGGTGAATTCTGTTGCCCCGCGATTTGCCGCTCGAGAAACGCCAATTGTTCCCAGAGTTGCTGGCGAGCGAAGTTGATCTCAATCGTTCTCCCGTCAATTTCCAGACGCGAAGTGAGCACGTCATTTCCCGCGCCCCCCGCGGCCTTGGCCGTAAAAAGATCGAGCAAGGAGAAGCCGCTGTCCAGCCGTTGCTGGATCGCTGCTGCGTCGGCTGGCAACTCATGCAGGCGAATGACCGAGTCCGGTCCGCGTTCAGTCAACTCCTGCTCCCGGTCGAATTCCGTCAGCCCGTCGCCGACCGCGAATTTGGTTGCTCCGGAACCAGAAGGTTGCAACGGTCCGACCAAGGGTGTGGCTCCAGAGCCACCAGAGTCAGAAGCCGTCGATGTTGAGTTCTTGGCAACTGTGTCGCCAGTTGATCCAGTATTGTCCGAGTCCCCCGCACCAGAGTGACCCGACTCGCCGCCTGAGCTTGTCGCATGGCTGCCCGAATCGCCGCTGAGACTGCTCGCCGAGCTGCTCGAGTCACTGAATGGAGTGATGGCTGGGAGGATGACGGAACCCACTTCGACTTTGACTTCGACCGTTGTCGGCTGGCCGGAAGTCACGCCATCGCTGGCGACATAAGTGAAGCGATCGACTCCGATGAATCCGATTTCTGGCTCGTAAACAAAGGTGCCATCCCGGCGAAAACTGATTAATCCCCGGGTCGGAGGCGAGACCAGAATCGCAATCAGCGGGTCGTTGTCCTTGTCGATATCACTGGTCAAGACACCGGTAACCGTGGTCAAGGTCGAACCTTGAAACACGCTGAACAGTTTCTCAAGGCTGATCGGCGCGTCGTTGACCGGTTGTACCGGCAGGGTCACAACGTTCACTGGGCCTTCCAGCAACCGCACCACCAGCGAGTCGCTGTCCTGGTCGCCGTCATTGGCGATCACGGACTGCTCGATTAGCGTGTCTTCATCAAGCGTCCAATAGTCATTAGCTGCATCCGGCAGGTCGTTTTCGTCAGTGACCGTGACTTGTACCAGTTGTTCACTCCAGACTTGCCCATCACTGACGCGAATCCGAACTTCGTAAACTCCGTCTGCATCGGCGTCGGCAGGCATTTCAAAATCCTGCAGGCTGGCAAACTGCAACTGGCCGGAAACGGGGTCGAGGTTGAATCTTGCCGCATCGGCGCCACCGCTGATCGCATAGCTTAGTGATTGGCCCGGGAGATCAGCGTCTGTTCCCTGAACCATCCCGATATCGCGCCGGTGCTCGCCTGTGTGATAGGTCGACGGAGAGACCAAGAGTGGAACGTTGTCGTTCAGGGGCAGAACGCTGACCATGAACGACTGTTCCGTCGTCGAGCCATCCTGGCTGGTCGCCCGGACCAGCAGCGTGTGGATGGTTGCCACCTCGTAGTCGAGCGGACCAGCAACGGTCACGACGCCGGTCGACGAATTGATGGCAAAACGCCCCCCTGCGCTATTCAGCAACTGATAGGTAACCTGGGATTGGGTGGCGTCTTGATCCGCGGCAAAGACGGTCAAGCCGATAGTGCTTCCGATCGCGGCATTTTCTTCAACGCTGTTGCCGGACGGATTGGAGTCAGTGATCGCGCTGACGTCGAATTCGTCGGCATCGCTGAGGCTCACAGTCATCACCTTGTCAAAGGTTGCTCCGGCAGTATCCGTGACCCGCACCGTGATATTGTGGGAAGTGGCGGCCTCGTAGTTCAGCCCAGACGAATTTGCCACGGTCACCACGCCGGTAGAGCTGTTGATCGTGAACCGACCACCGGCGTCATCGAGGAGCGAGTAGCTTGCTCCGTCCGTCGAGTCGCTGTCACTGTGGGTGATAACTCCGACAGTCGAGCCGTTTGCTGCGCTCTCAGCAATGCTCAGGGTGCCTGTGATATCCTGCGGCGCGTCGTTGGCCTGTCGACCGTGTAGGTGTAGCTGCCGTCAGCGGCGATATTGATCGTGCCATAGGCGCCCGTCACATTCGCGCCGACATTCGTCGATGCCGAACCGACCACTCCCGCCGCGACACCACTAACCGTCTTGGTGTCACCCGTATCAACATCGGTATCGTTGGTCAGGACATTTCCGGCAGGATTGGTGCCGGCAGTGCTATTGCCGACTCCGCCCGCCTCGACGGCGGTGGCGGAGTCGGCGAAGGCCAGGGGGGCATCGTTCAAGACCGTCAGCGTGATATCGCGGCGGACCGGATTGCTGTCCAGAGTCCCATCGTTCACGAGAAATGCGATCGAGCGGGTATTCGCCGTTCCACCTGCCGTCGGGTCTTCCGAGGTCGAACTGAACTGAACGCTGCGAAGGGCCGCTTGATAATTCGCAGCGGACGCTGTGCCCGACAAAGTCAGCACTCCATTGCTCGGATTGTAGGAGCCGGAGATTCCATTTTGATTCGTGAATGAGAGCGTATCGCCCGCTGTCAGGTTGCGGACAATCGCAACGGTCGCGGACGTCATGGTCCCGTTGTTGGCATCGGTGAGTGTCAGGGCGTTAGTCAAGGCGACTGCCGGCGCATTTTCCGTGTAGGAGATGGCAGTCCCTTCCATCGAGCCCAACAGTGGCGGGTTGGCAATTGTCACAACGTCCGATGCAGACAAGGCAATTTTGTAGATCCGCAGGTCATCGAATCTGGCATCGGTACCTTCCCAGCTTTGTGGACCGCCGAGGAGAAAGGTTCCCCAATTCGAGCCAATCGCCCACCCGCTCGCCGTGCCGAGCAAAGCCCCGTTCTTGTAAGCCCGCGCCACTCCGTTGTCGAAGGTCATTGCGAAATGGGTCCATGTACCCGTAGTCAAGGTTCCCGCCGCGAGCGCAAAGCGGTTAGAGCCAGTTTGCCCCATGTAGACCTGGCCCCCGGGCGCTCCATGAAACAGGAAATTCATCCAATCCGGACCGGTTACTCCTCCCGCATCTTCGCCGAGGATCGGTCGCCATTGCCCCATCGCATCTGCGTTGACCCAGAATGCGACGGTGTATTGGGTCGGTGTAAGATTCAATGTGCTCGAAGATACGATGTAATCGTAAGCTGCAGGATCGACGCCGTTGAGATTGATAGCGCCGCCGGTTCGACCATCGATCCATTCCGTTCCATCCATGTTGATGGCGACTCCACCGAGCCCATGCCCCGATGCATCCGCGATGCTCATCGTGGCTCGCTGCGACGCATCCTGACCGAGGTATGCGCCGCTTCCCGTGTCGTCAAGTTTCCAATGGAGCACCATGTGCGAGGTTTTGCTCGCGTCGGGCGTGATGTTGGTCCCGATGGACGCCGTTGCGGCCGAAATGGAACTCGCTCCGCCATTGAGCGTCGTGTCGACATTGACTCGAACTTCCGCAGGTCCGGAGGTTGAAAATCCTGAGCTGTAGGAGTTGTCCAGCGCTCGAATCGTCAGGCCATTTGGGATTCCATAAAAACCGGCGGCGGGGACGAATCGCATTCGCGTCGTCGCGGACACGCTCAAGGCATTGCTGCCGTTGGAGACTGAGCCGACGTCAGACCAGTTGACTCCGCCATCGGTCGAATACTGCCACACACCCTGAGTCAGGCTGTTCGCGGTGCTGCCGACAATCGCGTAGCCCGCAATTGATCCTGAATCGGCAGAGTCGTTCGCGGTGGCAAGCGTACTGATCAAGGCACCTGACGGATTCAAGGT
>JAJTFE010000111.1:0-11468 GCA_021298375.1 Blastopirellula sp.
ATGTTGTAGCGATCGAGCAGCCCGCCTGCCGTGTAAGTCAGATTCATCAAAGCGAGATTGTAATCGGCCAACGAGCGATAGAACGAGCTTTCAGCCGTAGCCAAGCGCTGCTGGGCATCGAGCAGGAAGAAGACGTTCTCCAAACCTTCCCGCTCGCGAATCCTCTTGGCGTCAAGATTTTCGTAGGCTGCTACCCGGCCGTTGTAGGCGAGCTTAATTGCCTCCAGTGCTCGGTCGACTTCGACGTAGCTCGCACTGAGATCGTGCAGCAATTGTCGCTGCTGTTCGCGGAGCACGGTCTTCTCCCGAATCAGCCTCAACTCGGCATTACGGACGGCGATGTGGCCGAGCCGGTTGCCGATCGGACCCTGGAGTTGCACGCCCATTTGCCAGTCGTCGAGATCCCCGTGCCAAAGGTCGGCCACGGCGCTCCCTTGGGGAACGCTGCGATTTCCGAACAGGTCGTCGCCGAAGCCTCGAAAGCCATACTGGCCAACGGCGTCCAAGTCCCACATGTTCAGCTGCTTCGCAGCGATCAACTCCAACTCGCGCTGTTTAATGGTCCACTTTTGACGGCGCACATTGACCGAGCGGGTCAAAGCGTCCTGCTGGAGGATTTCCCAATCAAACACGATCGGTGCGATCGCCGGTTCGGAGATAGGACGGAGAATTCTGCCATCGTTGACCGTCAGCCCCATTAAACGGCGCAGGTTCCGCTCGGCTCCCAGCACGCCTGAGCCGAAGCCTGCTCCGCCGACTCCATTTCCCGTCAAGGATGATTGCGCCTGCAATTGGAACTGATAATATTGCTGCCGGGCTTGGGCTTCTTCGTCGGGACGGAGTTTTCCCGCCTCCAGAACCAACTGGCGGTTTTCCCAGATGGCCCGGGTCGCATCCCGCGCCGCCAACCGGGTGTCGAGTTCACGATAGGCGTAATAAAGTTCCCAGTAGTTTCGCTCGACGTCGCGAACCAGGTCCCGGAGTCCAGCCTCGAAGTCAGCCAGATTGAGGTCGCTTCGAATGCGGGCAATCAGCACACCGTTGTATTGGCCGGGTTGAGCGCCAGGTCCGGCAATCCGGTTGATTTGAACCCCCGACCCTCGCAACAACGGTTGGCGAATCTCAAACTGGTTAACCGTATCCCAGACGCTAGGGACGGTATTGAAGGGTGAATTATTTCGCGTGTAATCAGTCAGGTTTCGCACGGCAAACCGAGTACCCGCTGCGGTTGGCTTGACCAACTCCCAACGAAATTGGCCGCTATTCGTATTCAGTGTATCAGCACCACCGCCAAAGAACGGGTTGTTGAAGAAACGCTCCGAATGGTTGAGAAACAGGCTGCTCGCAATCTGCGCATCAAACTGGCTGAGAGCCGCTTCAACGCTGCCCTGAGGGTTGGTCTCGTTGATCGCCACGTCATACAGAGTCTGAGCTCCGGCCGGTGAGTTGACCACAACCCCGCCCAGTTTCTGCAGCACCTTGCTATTTCGCAGGGTGAGTTCGATCGCCTCCTCCAGAGTCAGGTCCCAGCTTTCCATTTGCTGGAAAGTCGAGATGGTCATCGGTGGACCGCTCAGCAGGTCGCTGGGATCTTCGCAACTGTCGTCACACAGGTCGGGAGTTTCGATTTGCTGCAAAATCTCCGAGCACTTGGGGCTTGAGGTGGTGAGGTCTTGTGTCACCGACTTGGCCGATCGGCAACCGCTCAAATTGCCGGTGACCAGTAACGTAATGACCAGCAAGCTACTGGTGAGAGGCGATCTCGTTCCGATCCGCAGCATGACTTACGCTCGCATAAAAGGAATTACCGGTACGCGCGGAGAGACGCGTACAGCTGGAAGTATCGGGACAGTCGTTACGACCCCAACAGCAAAACGCGTAGAGCTGGTGCGAGCGGATTAATCGGCAAGGTTTGACAGGGAGCGGAAGGGGGAGGGGGGAAGGCCCGATTGGCGGGAGCTTCCCACCCGGGCGCTGCGCAGCCGGGAGGAGCGTTGACTGGGAGTGCACCGAGCATGGTGCAGGAAAGCAAAGGGCCAGTCGGTAAAGAGCAAGCCAGTAACGAGCGGGAGAAGTGGCCAGTGTCAACGGTGGCAGGTGTCCCTGGAGCCGCTCGTCATCCTGGCTTGACCGGAGAGGTATCCAGCACGGCGTGTCTGCGGCGCGTCCGCGGGCAATCAGCGCCAGAGAATGAAACGCTGCCGATACAGGTCGGTGTTGCTGCCGGGACGGCAGTAGCCCAGCGGCGTGTCACAGGAGCCAGCGGGGGCAGTCCACATCTGGAAAGGGACTCCCCAAACAGAACAGAAGAGATGCGCTGCCGAGGCAGTCACTTCCTTGTACGGTCCACAGGTTTGACCGTAGCGTTCCAGGGCGACGTTCTCAAAGTAGAGCTGGCCATAGCGAATGTTGGGAGCTGCCCACCAGACTGCAAGTTCCGGCGAATTGGTCATTGTCCAATCGGTGGTTACATAATTCTGCAGTTCACTGGAGCGATCTCGCGGCAAGCGGACATCCGCCTCGCGAATGTCGAGCGAGACCTCTGAGATCGGTCGCATGAAGTTTTCCAGCTGCTGCTGAGTCTGGGACCGCAGCGTGTCTTGGAATTCATAACGCGGCGCCAGCGGAGCAATGGCTCGCGTGCTCGGGAGCGAGTCGCGGTTGGCATTCGCCGGAATCAGCAGCGGATCCTCAAGCTCGTCGACCTGTGCTTCGCCCTGAGCGGAGTTGGCGTTTGATTCGCTCGTTTGGCCAGGCAATCCCAGAAGCGAGCGAAGCGATTGGCTGGAGCGGGAATGCTTCGAGTCTTGGGCGAACGTCCATCCGCCCAGCACCAGAGTCAACAGCAGGGCGATGGTTCCACAGCGCTGAAAGGCATTCCCGGTTGACATGCGCAAAGCACCTCACAAGTTCGGTTCGGAACTGTTCCAGCGAACACGCGCCCAAAACACTGGCTCCGCCTCTGCTGTCAGAACGTCATTTTCAGTATCGTCGGGCCTGGCCGGTGACTTGGGCAGAATCCAATCGACCGCCCCAGACTTGGCAAGCCGCAAACTTTGCCCAGCCACTGCAGCTTAACGCGACGAAGCTTAAAGCGACGAAGCTTAACGCTCGGCGAGCGGTGAACACCCACTCTGATTCTGATGGGCTACCGGCTGAGGCGATGAAGTGAGCTGCCGGTTGTGCCCTCGCGGCTGAGGTAGGTTTCCAACGCCTCGCGGTCAGCAAAGCGATAGTCAATTTCGTAGTGCGGCAGTTCGTCATCGACCCCGACCAATTCGGCTGATTGGGCGCCCGCGTCGAGCACGTCCTGCAAGTGGCGGGACAATAGCCAATCGATCCAGCGCTGGGCGAGCTCTCGGTCTCCGGAAACAAAGCGGCAGGCCACGGTGTAGCGAATCATCGGATTGACCTCGGGTGAATGAGCCAACAGCCAGCAGCGAACGTTTTGTTCCCTTTCCCCCTGAGTGGGGAGGCTTGGCCCGCTAAGTCGCTGTCGGATAAGGACTTGCTGCCACCGGGAAAGGAACCTCAGGCGCTGCCGAAGGTTAAATCATATTGCAAAATGACCGCAATCGAGTCCACTAGTAGATGGTCAGCGCTTTGGCTGGGCCGGTTTTCGGCCGGCCAATGAGGATATCGCTGAACCCCCGACCTTTCGATTTGCCTGTCTTTGGTCCGCTCGCCTGGCGGTTTTCGGCTGGGGCTAAAGGGCCCGTGGTCCACTCTCGTTGAGGGCTGCCGCGTAAAAAGGGCTGGCCTGACTGCCGAGTGGGAGTGCCGGGTGGAGGGGGAGATTTGGAACGGAGCCTTTTTTTCAGCGGCAATTGAATTGCCGGGGAGGGACCAAGATGACCTGTCGCGATCACCTGCTCAGCCGTCGGAACCTGTTGACCGTCGGAGCTTTTGGAGGATTGACGCTTTGCAATTTTTTCCGGATCCGGTCAGTGATGGCGGACCAGAAAAACTATGAGTCCAAGGAGGGGACTGCCAAGAGCGTCATCTTCATTTTCCTTCCCGGGGGAATCGCCCATCAGGAGTCGTTTGACCCCAAGCCTTATGCGCCGCTGGAATATCGCGGCCCACTGAACAGCATCGAAACCAGTTTGCCGGGGGTTCGCTTCAGTGAACTCTTTCCCCAGATGGCGAAGATTGCCAACAAAACGGTGGTCTGCCGTTCGATGACCCACGGCGAAGCGGCTCACGAGCGGGGCACGCACAACATGTTTACGGGCTATCGCCCCAGCCCGGCCCTGCAGTATCCGAGCATGGGGAGCGTCGTGGCCCACGAGTTTGGTCCACGGAACAACCTTCCCCCCTACGTTTTGATTCCCAGTCTGCCTACGCCCTACGCGGGAACCGGGTACCTCAGCAGTTCTTACGCGGGTTTCAGCCTTGGGGCTGACCCAGCCAATGAAGGATTTCGCGTTCAGGACCTCGCCTTGCCCGGCGGAGTTGACGAGACCCGGTTCACCCGCCGACAAAAGCTGCTGGACGTTGTCAACGAGCACTTCAAGCAGCGCGAGAAATCGGACTCGATGGAGGCGGTCGACACATTCTACGAGCGGGCTTACGGCTTGATTGGATCGCCCGCCGCGCGCGAGGCGTTCGACATCAGCAAGGAAGATGCTGCGATTCGAGATGCTTACGGCCGCAATCAGGCAGGTTCCCGCATGCTGCTGGCCCGAAGACTGGTCGAGGCCGGGGTGCGGTTTGTCACGCTGACATACGGCGGCTGGGATCACCATGACAACATTGCCGGGGCGATGCGCGGTCAAGTGCCACCGTTTGATCAGGCATTGGCCACGCTGATCAATGACCTCGATTCCCGCGGCTTGCTCGATTCCACGCTGGTGTGCGTTGGCTCGGAGTTCGGCCGAACCCCGAAGATCAATGCAACGGCGGGCCGCGATCACTGGCCGAAAGTTTTCAGCCTGTTGATGGCCGGCGGCGGACTGAAACGCGGTTTGGCTTGGGGGACGTCGGATGCGACCGCCAGCGAGCCAGACCAGGATCCGCTGACTGTCGAAGACTGGGCAACGACGGTTTACCACATGTTGGGCATCGTCGCCGACAAGGAACTGATGGCGCCCGGGAATCGACCGATCGAGATTGTTGACGGCGGCAAGGTGTTGAAGGACCTGTTGGCCTAATCAAAATGAACAGGTTCGAGGCCGAACGGTCTGCCGCGCACCGACTTGATGGCAGGGCCCGCCTTGCGGCCCATTGCCCCGGGGGTTCGGATTCGGCGCAGTGCCCAATCCGGCGCAGTGCCCAATCCGGCGCAGTGCCCAATACGGCGCAGTGCCCAATCCGGCGCAGTGCCAACGTCCCCCTGCCGGCGCCGCTGGTGGTGAGCGGATATCCTGCTTTCGTCTTGCTTTGCGGGTTGGTTTGGTCTCAGTCTGGGAACTTGCCCACTGCGGGGCGAGTTTGCCGACGGGTTAATTTTCTTCAATTGGGGCTTGGCCATGTATTCACGCTGCCGCCACTCGGCTTCTCGGCTGGCTTCGGCCTCTCGACTGGTATGGGGCCTCGGCTGGTTCCTCCTGGTGAGCGGATTCGCCGCGGATTTGGCAGCCAGCCAGCCGCGTTTGAATTTGATCCTCCCGCGGGGTGTCCAGCGTGGAACGGAGCAGAAGCTTCGATTCATGGGTGAGCGGATCAACGAAACGCAGGAAGTCTTGCTGTACGATTCCGGGATCGCCGTTGTCAAAATCGAACCGGTTGATGCGAACACCATCGATGTCACGGTCAATGTGGCGGCTGAATGCCGATTGGGCGAGCATGTGGTGCAAGTTCGCACGCTGCGGGGAATCAGCGAGTTCCGCTCGGTCTATGTCGGCGCTCTGCCCCAGATTGACGAACTCGAACCGAACACGACATTGGATGCCCCGCAGGCGATCTCCAGTAACGTGACGATCCAGGGTACGGTGACCAATGAGGACGTCGATTACTTCGTGCTCGAAGCCAAAGCGGGCGAGCGGATTTCAGTCGAAGTTGAGGCGGTGCGTCTCGGTTGTCCTTTGGGGACGATTTTTGATCCTTTTGTGGCGGTCTTAAACGCGGAGCGGTTCGAGTTGGCGGTTTGCGATGACTCGTCCCTGTTCAATCAGGATGGTTTTGTCTCGGTCGTTGCTCCGACAGACGGCAAGTATACGGTGATGGTTCGGGAGTCTTCCTACGGGGGAAATGATGCCTGTCGCTACCGGCTGCACATCGGCAATTTTCCCCGACCGACCGCCGTCTATCCGGCCGGGGGAGCGGCTGGCGAGGCTGCCGAATTGACATTTCTTGGCGACCCCACCGGGCCGATCAAGCAAACGTTGACCTTGCCCGCCGCCAACCGTTTTCGCCCGAACCTGTTCCTGCAGACAGAAACGGGAATCACCCCGTCTCCGCTCCCTTTTCGGCTCAGCAACCTCCCGAATGCCTTGGAGGTGGAGCCGAATCAGTCGTGGCCCACTGAACCGGTTTTGGAACTGCCGCAGGCCTTGAACGGGATCATTCAGGAACCGGGCGATCAGGACTTTTTTCTGATCAACGCGAAAAAGGATCAGGTCTGGGAAGTCGAGTGCTTTGCCCGGCGCATCGGCAGCGGCCTGGACCCTGTGCTCCACATTTTCAAGGCAGCAGACAAAAGTACGATTGCCGGGAATGATGACTCGCGTGGACACGATTCCTACCTGCGGTTTCAGGTTCCAGAAGATGGGCAGTACTACCTTCGTGTGATGGATCATTTGCAGCGCGGCAAGGCGGACTTCGTTTACCGGCTGGAAGTGACACCCGTCACGCCCGTGTTGCGACTCAGCATTCCCCGAGTCGATCGCTACAGTCAGGACCTGCAGACAATATCCATCCCGGCCGGCAATCGCTTTGCCACACAGCTCGTCGCGAGCCGGGAAAATTTTGGCGGAGAGGTCGAGTTGCTCCAAGCCAGCTTGCCGCCGGGCATCAAGATGACGGCCCCCAAGATGTTGGCCAATCTGAATACGATTCCCGTGATGTTTGAGGCCGATCCGGCCGCGACCCCGGTGGGAGCTCTGGTTGATTTGAGAGCCCGGCTCGTTTCCGACACTCAGCAACTGGAGGGCGGGTTCTTCAATCTCGCCGACTTTGCCAACGGCGAGCCCAACAACACGCTCTACTACGGTTGTGAGGTCAATCGTCTGGCAATGGCAGTCACCAAGCCAGCTCCCTTCCGAGTCGAAATCGTCACCCCGCGAGCCCCCTTGGTTCGCGATGGGACGCTGAACGTTAAAGTTCGAATCATTCGCGAACCGGGCTTCGAAGAGCCGGTCAACCTGCAGTTTCCGTTCCGGCCGCCCGGAGTGGGGACCACCAATCAGATCACGGCGGCCAAGGACCAGGTGGAAATCGACTATCCGCTGAACGCCAACGGCAATGCCCAGTTGGGTACTTGGCCGGTTTACGTTTTGGCGGGGGCAGCGGTTGAGGGGGGCACGTGCTGGGTTTCCTCACAATTGGCCGACGTCGTCGTTGCCGAGCCATTTGTCCGAATCACTGCCGCGCGAACGGCCTGTGACCAAGGTCAAACGGCGCAGGTGATTTGCACGCTGGAGCAAGTGGCGGCATTTGAAGGCGAGGCAACCGTCAACTTGGTTGGCTTACCGCCCAACACGGCGACGGCTCCCCTGAAATTCACAAAAGAGTCAACCGAAATCGTTTTTCAAGTCACGACGAATGAACAGAGTCCGATCGGCCAGCACAAAGGGCTGCTCTGTCAGGTCGTGATCCCCGTGAAGGATGATTCCGCCGCGCTCAGCACGGGGGCTACGGAAATGACGATCAACAAGCCGGTAGTGGCCGCCGCGCCACCGCCGACGCCTCCACCGGCAGCAGCGGCCGCGCCAGCCGAACCCGCGCCGCCCCCTGCAGCCAAGCCATTGACCCGGCTGGAGCAGCTGCGACAACGGGCCAAGGGCAGCGGCGGCTCGGGAGAGGAACGCTAATCAATGGCAAAGCAAGATTTAAAGATGGACGAACTGAGGTTCTCGGGAGTTGAACAGATGGAACGACGGATCACTCGGTCAGTCAGGCGATGGGTTGCCAGTTTTCTATTCGCGTTATGCGCGACTGGCTGTTGGGCGGGGATCGGACTCTCCGCGACTCCGGCCCAAGAGCAACCGGCAACCGCATCCGCAGAGACGGCCGCTCCCGGCGCTCAGCCGGCAGCCGCTGTTGCCCAGGAAGTTGCCGCGCCTGCACCGGCGGTTTCACCAACCCCGACGGGAATCGCCGTTTACCCCGATTCGATTCAGTTGGCCACCATTCGTGACAGCCAGAGCCTGGTCGTCCAATTGCAATGGTCCAATGGTGTGACCTCGGATGCAACCACCGCGGCCGCGTTTCAGATTGCTGACCCGGCGATCACCAGAGTGGAGGGAGCCACGTTTTTCCCGCTTGCCGATGGAACTACCAAGGTGTCGGTTGCTGTCCAGGGATTCACGATCGAGGTCCCGGTGACCGTCAGCCAAGCCACAGCGGATCCGCCGATCAGCTTTGCGAATGATGTGATGCCGGTATTTTCCAAGGCTGGTTGCAATACGGGCAGTTGCCATGGCGCAGCTCGCGGCAAGGATGGATTTCGGCTCTCGCTGTACGGATTCGATCCCAACGGCGATCACTTCCGGTTGACGCGCGACATGCTGGGCCGGCGAATCAATCTTGCCGTTCCGGAAGATTGCCTGCTGGTCAACAAGGCTGTGGGCGCGGTACCTCACACCGGCGGAGGTTTGCTCTCCCGCGACAGTCAGCACTATCAGACGCTGGTGCGGTGGTTGAATGTCGGCGCGCCGAATGACAGCGGTCCGGTCCCGGCCGTGGTCGGTTTGGAGATTTTCCCCGCGGGGGCAGTCCTGAATGGCCCCGACCAGAGTCAGCAACTAACCGTGCGTGCCAAGTATGCGGACGGCAGTGATCGGGATGTCACCGACCTGGCTTACTTCATGACCAGCAATGATTCCTCAGCGCTTGTTTCCCAGGAGGGGCTGGTCACGGCCAAAGCGCGGGGAGAGGCGTTTGTGATGGCTCGATTCGACACGCATACTCAGGGGATTCATGTGATTGTGCTCCCCAAGGATTTCGAATTCTCCTGGCCCGAGATCGCAGAGAACAATTACATCGATACGCTGGTTCACAACAAGCTCCGAAAGCTGCGAATCATTCCCTCGGGGATTTGTTCCGACGACCAGTTTATCCGCCGCGTCAGCCTCGATATCTGCGGGATTGTCCCGACTGCTGACGAGGTCCGCGCTTTCCTGGTCGACACGGACCCGCAGAAACGCTCTAAATTGATCGACCGGTTGTTGGAGCGGAAGGAGTTTGTCGAACTGTGGGTGATGAAGTGGTCTGAGTTGCTGCAGATTCGCAGCACGCCGCAGGTCAGCTACAAGGCGACGCTGCTGTATTACAACTGGCTGCAGGAGAAAATCTCGAGCAACATGCCGGTGGACCAGATGGTCCGGGAACTGCTGGGTTCGGAAGGGGGCACCTTCACCAATGCGGCAACGAATTACTATCAGGCCGAGCAGGATACGCTCAAGGTTGCCGAGAATGTGGCTCAGGTTTTTCTCGGAACCCGTATTCAGTGCGCCCAGTGTCACAATCATCCGTTCGATCGCTGGACGATGAATGACTACTATCAGTTCGCCGCCTTTTTTTCCCAGGTGGGGCGAAAGGCGGGCACTGACCCGCGGGAGACGATTGTCTTCAATCGCGGTGGTGGCGAGGTGAATCATCCGGTGACCGGTCAGCCGATGCCGCCGAAATACCTCGGGGGAGCCCAGCCTGAGACGGCTGGCCAGGACCGCCGCAAACTGCTGGCAGGTTGGCTCGCGTCCAAAGAAAATGAGATGTTCACGCAGAACTTGGCCAACGTCGTGTGGGCGCACTTTTTTGGTCGCGGGATTGTCAACGAAGTGGATGACGTTCGGGTCAGTAATCCGCCATCCAATCCCGAATTGCTGGCGGAGTTGGGTAAGAAATTCGCCGAGTACAACTTTGATTTCAAAAGCGTGGTCCGCGACATCTGCAATTCCCGGACGTATCAGCTGGACACGCAGACCAACCCGACGAACGAGCTCGATTCAAACAATTTCTCCCACTCCCAGCTGCGGCGGATTCGGGCTGAGGTATTGCTGGACGTGATCAGCCAGATTACGGAAACCCAAAACAAGTTCCGCGGCTTGCCGACGGGAGCCCGCGCGGTCCAGATTGCCGATGGCAACACGTCCACTTACTTTCTCAACACCTTTGGCCGGGCGACTCGAGAGACGGTCTGCTCCTGCGAAGTGAAAATGGAGCCGAACCTGTCCCAGGCCCTGCACCTGATCAATGGAGACACGGTGCAGCAGAAAATTCAGCAGGGACAGGTAATCGACAAATTGCTCTCTGCCGGAAAGACTCCCGAGCAGGTGATCGAGGAGCTCTACCTGCGTTGCCGATCCCGGTTGCCGCAGGACTCCGAATTGGCTGCGCTCCGGGCTGGTTTGGCTGAAACGCCGGAGCCGAAAGTCTTTCTGGAGGACCTGTTCTGGTCGTTGCTGAACAGTCCTGAATTTGTGTTTAACCACTGAGCGGTTCCCATGATGTTACGGTTTGGAATTCAGAGGCCGTTTGCGAACAGCTGCGCGAGCAGGCTTGTTGGCTGGGTGAGGTTGACGGTTGGACTGGCGTTGGCGCTGGTGGCCGGTCCCTGCGCTGTCTTGGCCACTGAGGGGCGGAGCGAGGACGAGAAGGTCACTTTTGAGGATCACGCATTGCCGGTTTTTCGCGCCCGCTGCGCGGCCTGCCACAATCCGGACAAGAAGAGCGGGGGGCTCGATCTCTCGACTTACACCAATTTGATGGAGGGCGGCAGCTCGGGCAGTTCGATCGAGCCCGGAGACCCGGAAAACAGTTACCTCTTTTCCCTTGTGACGCATGCAGATGAACCCTACATGCCCCCGGGAAACAACAAGATTCCTGATGCCGAGATCGAAGTGCTGAAAAAGTGGATCGCGGGTGGGGCACTGGAGACCAAATCGAGTAAAGCCAAACCGAAGAAAAAGGCAATTGGAGCGGCGACGGGCAGTTCATTGGAGCGACCGGAAGTAGTGGCTCAGCCACCGCATTTGTCGCTGGAACCTGTCTTGCACACGCCTCAACCGGGATGCGTCCATTCGTTGGCGACCTCGCCCTGGGCTCCCCTTGTCGCAGTGGCCTCGCCGCGACAGGTCTTGCTTTACAATGCGACCAACCTGCAACTGACAGGCGTGCTGGAGTTCCCCGAAGGCCAGCCGAAAGTGTTGAAGTTCAGTCGCACCGGACAGTTGCTGCTGGCCGGCGGCGGACAGGACGGAGCCAGTGGCAAGGTGGTGATTTGGGATGTCGCCAGCGGCGAACGCTTGACCGAAATTGGAGCCGAGGTCGATTCGGTTCTGGCGGCCGACATCAGTTTCGATCAC
>JAJTFE010000111.1:11502-13977 GCA_021298375.1 Blastopirellula sp.
GCCCGCAAAAGGTGGTGCGGGTGTATTCGACTGCCGACGGTGCGTTGCGCTACGAAATTCGCAAGCATACCGAGTGGGTAACGTCGATCGCCTTCAGCCCCGATGGCGTGCTATTGGCCAGCGGCGACCGAAATGGTGGTGTGTTTGTCTGGGAAGCCGACACCGGGAATCCTTTTCTGGAAATGCGGGGACATACCGATCGAATTATGGACCTCAGCTGGCGATTGGACTCCAACCTGCTGGCGACCGCCAGCCAGGATGCAACCATTCGCACTTGGGAAATGGAGAACGGCGCCCAGGTCAAGAGTTGGGCCGCGCATCCGGGCGGGGCGACCAGCGTGGAATTCAATCGGGCTGGAAATCTCGTATCCGTCGGCCGCGATCGCGTGCCCAAGCTCTGGAATCAAAACGGCGAGGCGCTCAAGCAGTTCGCGGCTCAAAGCGATGTCGGCACGGCCGTTGCCTTTTGCGACGAGACCGCCCGGGTTTTCGCGGGAGATTGGCTGGGTCAGGTGCAAGTTTTCGCTGAGGCTGACGGAGCGGTCGTCGGCACGCTCTCCCCCAATCCGCGTCCACTGGCATCGCTGCTGGCTGAATCGGAGCAGCAACTCGCCGCTGCCGCCGCGGCTCACCGGCCCTTGGCGGAGCAATTTTCCGTCGAGCAGAAGCAGCTGATGGAATTGCAAGCGACTTTGGCGACTGCGGTGACGAATCGGCAGTCGATGATGACAGCGGTCGCGCAGCTTGAGCAGCAGGTCGCTGCCGCTCAGCAGCAGCTGCAGGCACGGGTTGCGGAACAGGTGGCCTGGCAGGGCGAACTGGACCAGAAGACGAAATTGAAGCCGGAACTGCAGAGCCTGTCCGAGAAGGCGACTGCGGTAGCGGCGCTCTCTCCCAGTGACCCTGAACTGCAGGTCAAGCAAACCGATGCCCGGATGACTGAGCTCGCTTCGGCCTTGAACCAGAACACTGAGCAACGCGGCAAGCTGGAAGGTGAGCTTAAAGCGGTCGGCGATCAGCTCGCCTTACAACGCGGGCAGTTGGAGGAAGCCGGTAAACAGATCGCTGCCTGGGAACAGCAGCAAGTCGGACTCGATGCGGCACTCAAGGAGCGAAAGGCTGGATTGCAGCAGGCCGAAGCAGCACTGGCTGCGGCTCAAGCGGCAGTCAACCGCTGGAATGGCGAAATTCAGTTTGTCGCTGGACTGAAGCAGTTGCTGGTGGAACGTCAGGCCGCGGAGCAACTGGTTGGCGAAAAATTAAACGCTCAACAGGCGATTGAGCAGGAGTTGATGGCCGTCCAGCAACGTTTGGACGCCGCCAAAGCGGCAGTCGGCGAGGCCACGGCAGGGCAGGAATCAGTCGAACAGCGAATCCGTACTCTCAAGGGCATGCAGTAGCGGTTTTCGTCCGCAGTCCCGGAGGACCGGTTCGCCTGTTAAAATGGCACCCACGCCGTTCTTTAATGGCGGCGCACGGTATCTGATGCTCACCTTGTTTGACCTCGACGACCCCCAGCATGAACGCAGAATATGAGCTCCGTCCCTCAGTGCGGAGGTTTTCATCCGGTTACCCGGCTCGGCAATCGGGGTCCTCGGGGATTCGGTTGCGTTTGTTGATCGCTGCCGCGATCCTGCTGTTTTCGGTGATTGGCTATCTGGCCAACGCAGACGTCAATCCGGTGACGGGAGAGCGCCAAAGGGTCTCCATTTCACCCGAGCAGGAAGCCGCCTTGGGACTGCAGGCGATGCCTCAGATGGTTCGCCAACATGGCGGATTTTCGGCGAATCTTCTGGCAACTCGCCAGGTCCAGGAGATGGGGGCCCGACTGCTGGAGGTACTCGAGCGAAAACTGGCTGCGGAACAACGGCGAATTCCCTATCGCTTTGAATTTCACTTGCTTGAGGATCCCCGAACCATCAATGCGTTCGCTTTGCCTGGGGGACAGGTCTTTATTACCGAGGCACTTTTTCGCAGTCTGACCAATGAGGGACAGTTGGCCGGAATCCTCGGGCATGAGATTGGACATGTGCTTGAGCGCCACGGCGCGGAACACCTCTCGCAGAATCAACTGCTTCAAGGCTTGGCCAGCGCTGCGGGAATTGCCGGCGGCGATTTGAATAGCGCTCGGATGGCGCAAATGATTGCGGGACTGGTCAGCATGAAGTACGGACGTGGCGATGAGCTGGAGTCGGACCGCTGGGGAGTCGAGTTGATGACGCTCGCGGGGTACGACCCGGAGCACATGATCGAGGTCATGGACATTCTGGAGCGTGCTGGCGGGGCAGCTCCTCCCGAAATATTGAGCACGCATCCATCGCCCGCCAATCGACGTGAGTACATCAACAAGATCATCGCTGAGAAATTCCCCTACGGAAAACCTGAGGGACTGCAATAGAACGCAATCGCCCTTAGCCTGTGGGCTGTAATGACAGGGCTTGGGCGGTTTGGGCGGGGGCGTTTGGGCGGGGGACG
>JAJTFE010000112.1 GCA_021298375.1 Blastopirellula sp.
CATTTCTGCTCCCGGCCGGAGGGGCGGTTGGAACGGTGTCCCGAGCAACCTGCCATTGTTCGGATCGATCCTGACAACCTGGCCTTTGGACGTGGGGACGAGCAGGTCCGGGCCGATTCCAATCGGAGTCGATGCGGGGCTGTCCGCTGGGGCTTGCATCCGAGAGACCTGCGAACGGCGATTGGCCAAATCGAGCATCAGGACATCGCTGCTTCCCGCAGGAGCCACAAAAGCGTGCCGGTTCCCGCTCAGTTCGACTCGCTCCACGAAGTTCAAAGCCTGGTCGATGGCGCTGGACTTGATCGGCCGGCGCACGGCACTGGCATCGAGTGCTGCCTGATCAACCAGGAAGGCATCTCCCTGTGCTGAGACAATCGCCAGTTCGTTGCCTGAGGCGATGGGCGCAGCCGGAGTCGGCGCGGCAAAATCAGTTCGCCAGACTTCCTCAAGCGTCTGGGAGTTGACGGCTGTAACGGAAACCTGTCGAGCTCCGTCCCGCCGCCGGAGGTGGAAGAGATAATCGTCGATCTTGGTGATCGGACCGAGGAAATAATCGCTCGGGTTGGCAATCTTCTCCCGTTCAAACTTGCCGAGTGTGCGCTGAATGCCGTAACGAATCAGCCCCTTGCTGGCGATCCAGAGATTGCTTCCCATTATCAGCCAGGAACAACATCCAGCGGCCCAGTCGGCTGGCCGGGATGGTGACCGGTCCATCGGCGAGCCGGAATACCTGAGCCCGTTCTGCGCGGAGTCCTTTTTCGGCGAACTTCAGCACATGCAGGTCGCAGTAGTCACTGCCGTTGACCGCCACCAGCAGATAGCCCGACCAGAAGAGCGGAGCCTGAGTGACGGAACCGGGGAAGTGGCCAATGTAAAAGACCTCAGCGCAACTCAAGTCCTCCGCCGAGAGGACATAGAGGTTGGCGTCCTCGGCAACTGCGTAGATGTAGGGAATCCCCTCCGCCCGCTCGACCGGCGCCAACAGCTTTTTGGGCAGTTGGGTCGCGGCCATCTTTTTTCCGGTGTACGGATCGAGCCGCATGATCACGCCGCTGCGAGTGGCAATGTAAATCGTCTCATCGACCACGGTCGGATTGAGGAAAGGCTGGCCAATCACGGACCGCCACAACAAGGCGCCAGATTGTCCATCGACGCAAGAGACGGCGTGTTCCCGCTGGTCGCAAAGGATCAGGTTTTTCTTCTGGATCCGTTCCGTCCACTGCGGCTGGTAGGTGGTCTCGTAGCCGACGAAGTGCCTCCACTGGAGTGAGCCGTCACCGGCGTTGACCCCAAACACAGCGCCCTCTGCCAAGACCGGGATGGTGTCGTCGGCCAGCGAGCGAAGTTCGCTGGGCACGGACTCACCGCTGGATTGACCTTCAGCGGACTCGGCGGCCGGCTTGTCACCGGCTCGATCGCGACTGGTTGAATAGAGGAGGACTTGGCGGGCGACGGCCGAAGCAGGAGCGCTGGTCTCGGCAGTCACCGATAAATCGGACGGCTTGACCAGGCCGATTTCCTTCGCGCTGACTTCCTTCATCGCGTTCCGCAGCTCGGTCCGCGACCCCATGTCGCCGTAAGTTCGGACCAGTGTATTGAAAACTTCAAAGGCGCGATCGGTTTCGCTTTTTTCAGTCAACGACTTGATGTCGGCCAAAGACTTGACGTAATCGTCTTCTTTCTTGATCGAGCCATTGAGCAACTTGACGTTGTTGGTCAGTTTTTCCAGCAGGGCCGTGATGGCCGGAGTCTTTTTGATGTTCCCCGGAATGTAAATGTCGCGGTCGACAAATTCGGCGATATGGGCTTCCACCTTTTTGGTCGCTTCAGCCATTTCCGCGTTGCTCGGCTTTTTGAGCGCGGCTTCGGATTCCGCGAGAATGGAATTGGTCAACATCAGGGCCAGGTCACCCCGCACCGCATCCAGTTCCTTGAGGTTCAAGACGCGGTCCAGATGCTCCTTGGCGATCGTCAGCACTTCATTGAAGTTCTTGCGTTCGTGCGGTCCCGCGAGCAAGGCCTGAACTTCCTTGACCTTGGCGTAATCCGCCTTTTCATTGCCCGGGAACTTGGTGTAGAGCTCGTTGTATTTCTTGGCGGCGTCCAGATAAGCCGTCTGGTTGAAGCTCGTTTCGGCCATCTTGAACAGGTTCTCAGCCGACTCGCCGGAGAGGGAGAGGTAGAGCACCGAGCCGATCAGCCCGAGCACGGCCAGCAGGCCAAAGGCGATGAACAGCCATTTGGTCTGCCATTGATTCGAGCTGTCAATTTTGCCCCGAAAAGAGGTGCTCCCGGTCTCACGGGTCGGGCGTTCAGCGGCAACGGTCTCCCCGAACAACCCTCCGGCGCCTGCGGGGGATCCGCCGAGCAGGGGATCGTCCAGGCCAATCGGCAGTTGTGCTTCGACTGGAACTTCAACGACCTCATCGAGTTCAACGACTTCGTCCATGCCGAAGACCCGCGTCGCACCAGCGTCTGCTTCGACGGGGACAACCTGAGTGACGCCCTTGCCGGTGGGGCGAGCGGGAGCAGGTGCTCCGCCCAGGTTCAGGAGTTCGTCGGTGTTCTGTGTTTTGCCTGCGGGAGCGCCTGCAGATGCTGTCTCCAGCAAGCGATCGATCTGGGCTTGGGTCATCAATCCCTTGTCGACCAGGTATTTGGCGACGGCCTTGGCCTTGAGCGGTTTGCTGGCGCTGTCGACTTCCTTGCGAAGACGGGTCAGCGTCTTGGAATCGACCAATCCGGTTTGTTCAATGCGGTCCAGTAGTTGACTGGCTGACATGGCGTAACTTCTCTTTGAAATGCGTCCCGCGAGGGGTTGGTTTGATTGACTTGCGATGACTCGGCCAAGGCAGGCCGGGAACAAGGTCGCGGCCCGATGGATCGAGTCGGTTCAATGACTCACTTTCGGTCAGTAATTCAGTTCTGTCGTGCGGACTTCGATTTTCTCAAAACCGTTGGCGACGCCGGTATCCCAGGCCTTGACCATTTTTCCGTGCAACGAATCGACATGGGCGGTAATGATCAGCTTGACCGCGTTGTACTCTTCCTTGGCACTGCGGACACGGGCCTGCATGTCCCGGTCGCTGCCGGCCTCGACCTCGGCTTCACCGCGGGTCGTAATGTAATAGGTGTTGTTTTGATCGATGATGACTTCCACGTACTCGAGGTTGTCTTCCTGCTCTTCAATGGTTTGGGTACTGGGCTCGTCGACTTTGGAGTGGGGTGTTTCGAGCGATTCCTGCACGGTGAAGGAGGCGGTGAGCATGAAGAAAATCAGGAGCAGGAAGGTGACGTCGATCATGGGAGTCATGTCCAGCCCATCGTCGCCAGCGAGCTTCTTGCCCTCTGAAAATCCGACTGGCGGATCCTGCTCAACCTCTTCGACTGGCTCCTCAAATCCTTTCCACGAAAACTCCTTGGCCGAGGCATCCGCCTTGGCCTTGGGCTTCGGCGGGACGACTTGACGGGGCGGCGGCGCATCAGTGCCGGGCAGTGAGTTAAAGCTGGCTCCCGGAGGCAGCAAGTCGAAGGACTCCTGCTTCTGGGAGTTGTCGAGCCTGTCGGAATCGCGATTAGACATGGACGTGCCAGATACTGGGGGATTGAATCGATCAGCGGTCGGGGAGCAGGGTTAATCCCCTTCTTTAACAGCGAGGAAGATTCGCCTCGTCTTGGCCATTTCGGACATCGAAACTCCGCGTTTGACGGTCTGAACGACGCCGGTGGTGACCTCTCCTTCGGCCTTGATCAAGACTGCTTGAAAGTCCGGGTGTCGTGACAGCTCCACCTCCACGTACTCGGCGATTTCCTGTTCGATTTGCAGCGGATCCGTTTCCTGAATCATCGCGGAGGGGTCGGTTGAGGCGCCCTTGTAGACTTCAAACTGGCCGGTTGCTCCCTCCTTTTTCTTGACCACGATGGCGACGCTGACGCGGTCCGAGATGTTCTCTCCGGAAACTGCGAAAGGAAGATCCAGCGCGAACTGAGGGTCGATCTTGGAACCGACCACGAAGAAGGAGAGAAGCAGAAAAACGATGTCGATCATCGGAGTCAGATCGGGCTCGGAGTCCTCAACCGTCAGTTTCCTGGCCGGCGACAAATCGACTCCCGTGTCGTTCGAAATCGTTGCGCTATGTGACATTGAAGGTCAAACCTGTCCGTTGGATTCCAGTGGCGTATGCAGAACTAGGAAGTGGGATACTTGATCAGTGATTGCCGAAACACTTCCAGAAACTGGTTGATGCCGTAAGAGGTGATGTCTTCCATCTTTCGAATTCGGATGTTGATCGCCGACAGCAGGATCGAGAGGGGGATCGCGATCAGCAGCCCGATGATGGTTGTGATCAAGGCGAAAGAGATGTCGTTTGCCAGCGAGGATACTTCCACCTTGCCCTCCGGCCCGGCGAGTTTGGCAAACGCGGCCATCATCCCGAGCACGGTGCCGAGCAGTCCCAGCATCGGCCCGGTCTTGATCACGGTAACGACCCAGCTCAAACGGAAGTCGATGTCCTGCAGGACATCGCGTTGGAAGCGATCGACCAATAATTGTTTGACTTTTCCAAAGCCGAGTTTGCGATTCTCAATCGCCAGACAGGCAAGTTGGCAGATGGCCCGCCGATCGCCATCGGCAAGTTCGTAGGCGCCCTGGAAATCACCCTTGGAAAGCGGTTCTTCAATCGCTTCCAGAAAGGCTGTCTGCTGCGCCTCGTTCTTGAACTGTTTTTGGCGCACGCGGTGCCAGACAATCAAGGCGCAAAATAAACCCCAGGCAGCGGTTAACGCCATCATGGGATAAACCAGGTTACTAGTAATCGTATAAACTGCTTCCACGTCTGATTCCCTGTAGTCTGAGCTTTCGTTGAGGGTGGGATTGCTTCCAATCAAAAGGCGAAAATGTCGCCCTGGTTTTTGCCGCCACTGCAGTTGCCTGCAGCCGGTGTGTTGAGACCCGGTCATGAATTAATTGCAAACCGGGCAAAACTGTTTTGTAAGCTTGCGAAACTAACGGTAAATCTGGTCAACCACAATGAACTCCGGTCCCTTGCCGCCCGTCTGCAGCTTGAAGATCGTGTTCTTGACCTGCTTGAGATTTTTCTGGTTCTGATCCATTCGCTGCTTTTCCAGGCCCCGCAGTATTTCCCGCGTGCTGTCCGGATAGAACTGGACGACCATTGAGTTTTCGTAAGGGATGTTCGACTTCCGCAGCAACCGCTCATCCCATTGCCGGAGTTTTGGCTTTTGGTGACCGAAGTAAAGTACTTTATCTTCGTTGGCCCGCGTCGAGTTAAGCACTTGTTTCGCGCCCGCCGGATCCCGGAGACGGAACACGTCGTTGTTGTCCTTGACGATTGAACCAACGTCGATCTTGAACGCGCTCAATTGCTTGGCGTAGGTATCCAAGTCAGAAGCCGAGTGTTCAATCCGCCACCGCTTGGCTTCAGGGATGACTCCGTTTCCGCCACCGCCACCGCCCCGCTTATTCCCCAGCCCGCGGCCTTTTCCCATTTCGGCGGCGTCGCCATCCATAAAGGCGTTGTTCGCCCGAACGCTGGACACGGCATTCGTAACTGCTTCAAGTGCGTCCATCAGTTGAGGTGTTTCGACGTCCGGGAACTCTTCGACCCCCGGCTCAAAAAAGTCCTCGGCAACTCCTTCGGGGGCCTTCTCACCCTCTTCGCCCTCGAGCATCGCTTCGCTAATCTCCACGGCGCCTACTGGTGTCTGCCATTTGAAGTGAGACGTCAGCCAGATCATCAGCATCAATCCTACAGCCATCCCGATCATCCAGAGCAGGACCTGCAAGGTCGCATTCATCTTGTCGTAAGCGGAAACTTCGGTTTCCACATTCAGCTTTGGCTTCAAGCCGGGGGTAATGACTTCCATTTTTCGCTCCAATGCACCGTTGATTTACAAGCTCACGTCTTCCGGTCGGCAAGTCTGGTTGCCACCCCGGTCAATCCATCAGCTCGGCGTTGGGTCTCAGTTTCAAATACCAGTCCGTCCACTTTTTCTTCAGCTCGAGGTACTCCTTGGCTGTCGGGTCCGCCGACAGGGGAAACGCATCCACCTTGCGGCTGATCAGCCGGAGCCCATTGTGGGCCTCGCGACAAACCTCGAGATCGGGGTCGGTCAAGGCAAACAGTAATGCGGGCACATTGTCGAGGTCCTGCATGCCCGACAGGACCTTGACGGCCACCAGGCGGCGCATGTTTTCTTCGTGAGAGACCATCCCCCGCAGAAATGCCATCCGCTCACCGCGGCTCTGGTTCGGGTCTTCGGACAACTGGCGAATCGCAGCCCCGAGAATCGGCAGCAGGTCTTCCAGTTCCTGCTCGCCCCCGGACTGCTTGATCAGGTTGACGACGTCGTCGATTCCTTTGCCCAATTCAGACGAGGTCTGCACACCCCCGCGTTCCTGGATCAGGGTGTTTGGCTTGAGCGAGTCATTGCCGACCGTGACCCCTTCCCGACCTTCCACAAACAGCACCTGACTGCTGCGGACCAGAAACAGGATCGCGAGGCAAGTCGCCTGGTTCGCATTTCCCTCGCCGTAGAAATTGTCCGTCGCTCCGAGAACCGTAGCCGGTAACTCCCAAGCTCCATTCCCCAGTTGGCGATTCATCAGTTCTTCCACGCCATCGTCGTACCAAGTGGGCAACTCACTCAGACCGCCCTCATTCTTTTCTCGAAAAAAGGCGTAACGCTCCAGGCCGTAGAGATAATAGAACGGCCACATCTTGGGAAAGACTTCAAACTGATTCGTCAGCCAGCGAGTGCCGCTGGTCTGAGCTGAAGTCAACTTGCCCGTATCGAAACTGACCAGCGGATCGTCTTTGCTCGGTTCACCGTCTTTCGGCTTGACATAAACGCGAACCGAAGGCGGGAGCGGTTCGACATCCTGATTGGCCGCCGCTGCGGCTGCCATCGCGTTTTCTGCTCCTGCCACCGCACCTCCGCCGCGTTTGCCTCGAACCCGAAGATTCAGGACCTCCGCCAGCAAAT
The DNA here is from genome assembly GCA_021298375.1 of Blastopirellula sp. GTDB lineage: Bacteria > Planctomycetota > Planctomycetia > Pirellulales > Pirellulaceae > BJ22. The sequence goes on from JAJTFE010000112.1 coordinate 7,006, forward strand.
AGGTGCTGCTCAATCCGGCGATGTGAATTGAAAGTCGCGGGGTCCGGTCAGCCACCGGAGCACTGCCGCCAATCGGCTGGCGACCTTCGTAGTGATAAATCCAGGTGTCGTTGAGCTGGGTGTCGCAAAAAGCTGACAGCAATCGCTTGATTTGTTCCGGGTCGCGGTCAAAACCATGGTTCTTCGCGACCACCAGGGCGAGGCCGACGTACTGGCCCTGCGAGGTGTCGGTTACCTCGGGGTGGCTTGGATAACCAAAGCCGCCATTGGCGTTTTGACGCTTGAGAACAAGTCCAGAAGATAGTTGATTTGATTGGCGTAAAGCTGGTCGTTGACCTCGCAGAGGACGATCACGCCGAGGCAGGGAATGTAGGCGCCTGTGTTCCGCAGAAGGGTTGTCGCCCCGCCCGATTGGTCGCCGTTCACCGCATCCAGAATCCCGGCGACCGCAGCCTGCACGATTGGGTGGTCGCGGGGAATTTCGTTTTCGTAGCGCTTTTTGGTTTCAATGATCGCCAGAGCCGCCAGCAGCTGCTCGTCGATTCCCCGGGGAGCATTCGCCTCGACGAAGGCGATTCCGCGATTGACGACCGTTTCCACATCAGGATGATTCGGGTCGTAGCGACGTTGGGCCGCGGCTTCGCCGGCGATAGCGATCAAGGCCGCAAAAAGAGCGAGCACCCGGACCATCCTACCCAACTTGTCAGATCTCAATTTCATTCTGTTCCCTCATTCTCCTGCAGCCAGATGCGAGCAGCGCCGCATCAACCAATCTCAGGGCGACAATATCGCTTCCCCGAGATTGGAATGTCCGCGCCGAACTCCGAAACAGGTCCAGTTATCCCCGGCAACTGTCAACCCGGGAAAACAGGACAACCCCCGTGCTCCGGCGACTCTGGTCCTGCCGGTTGGAAACGGTGCTCGGTTAACCTGGTTTGCGGGGTCCTCTTGCTCGGTAGCGATCCGGGCGCCTCATTCCCAAACCGCTCGACCTGACCTGCTTTCCATCTTTTCCCTTGAAACAGCCACGCGCAGCCAAACTGCCTTCGAGCCAAACTGCCTTCGAGCCAAACTGCCTTCGAGCCAAATCCCCGCTCGGGGGCTTGGCATCCGGGACTGCCAGCAGCACCATCCGGGAAAAACACCGTCGGTCGTCAGTCGGTCCCAAACCCGGCACGTTGTCCAGCCTTGGCGTCTCCCCGACGCGTCGGCTGACCAATTGCGAGCGTTGCCAAGACGAGCGTTGCCAAGACAATGTTGCCAAGACAATCCTGTCAGCCCTCCCGCTTTGGGCTCGACACCCGCTCGCCGTCGCTAAGCTGTTTTCAACTTAACAATTCTAAGCAGCCGTCGATGCCATTGGGGAGTCTTTTGTTGCTGAATCTGGGCCAATTTTCAGTTAATTCCAAGCCCGGATAACGGGGGGGCCGCGGCACACAAAAAAACACCAGAGTTTCCTCACCCGTTCGTGGCGTTTGAGAGCGAACCTGAGTGTCACCCCCAAGCTCCGGAATTCCGGTAGTTCTGGCCGGAGACAGCCTGATAGGAGGCCAGTGGCGAGTTCGGCCCCCGAGCCAAGCAGCAACTTGTCCACCGCCGCTGCGGAACTGAGGCAAGAGCGGGGGAAACAGCTGAAAACGAGTTAAAGTCCTAAGCTTCGGAGCGAACGGAACGCCAATTTAAGAATTGCTTTGGCGAGGCGCCGCTGTCGATTGACACCCGGGACTTGTCTCGACTAACATTTCGCATTCGCATGCAGGTGGCCAAACGGCCCCACCGTGCCTGGTTAGGTAGCTCAGTTGGTAGAGCAATGGACTGAAAATCCATGTGTCGCCGGTTCGATCCCGGCCCTAACCACTTCG
>JAJTFE010000113.1 GCA_021298375.1 Blastopirellula sp.
ATTGGAGTGGAGCGATCAGGCTTGCGGCTGGGGCCAAAAATGCCTCGATGTCTCCCGCAGCCGTAAAGAAAGTTGATGGAATGAAATGCTGAATCAAGAGCGAGGGAAACCGCGCGACTTTACCGCGGATTTGCAGTTTTTGCGTCGACACACGGAGGTCGTGTTGCTGGAGGGAGACGGCGGCGAGCGCGTCGCGGTGACACCCCGCTGGCAAGGCAAGACGATGACGTCAGCGGTCGGCCGTGACGACAGTCCCGGATTTGGCTGGTTGAATCACGACTTCATCGCCAGCGGGCGAGTCGATCACCAAGCCAACCTCCATGGTGGCGAGGACCGCTTCTGGATCGGTCCCGAGGGGGGGCAGTTTGCTTTTTACTTTGAACCGGGGCGCCCCTATGACTTTCGTTTCTGGCGTTGTCCGGAATTAATCGACCGTCAATCATTTGAAGTTCTCGAGCAGACGAGCAAGGCGATTCGTCTGGCGACGGAGGGCCGCTTGCGGAATCATCGCGGCGCGGAATTTGAGATGCGCCTGGAACGAGAGGTAAAGATTCTTGAGCGGCCGTTGATTCGGAACTGGCTGAAGGAACTGCTGCCAACTCATGACTTGGCAGAAGCAGTGGAGGCTGTCGGACATGAAAGTCGCAATCAACTCGGAAATGTTGGCGAGCGCGATTGGCTGCCCGAGACAGGGCTTCCCTGCATTTGGAACCTTGGGATGTTTCGACCAACCCCGCGAACCGTGATGCTGTTGCCATTTGCGCCCGCGGCGGATGCCGGTCAGCGGTCAGCGGTCAACTGTGACTATTTTGGTCCCTTGAGCGACCAGCGGTTGCGGATTGACTCTGAGCGTGGGTTAGCGCTGTTTGTTGGGGACGGACAATATCGCAGCAAGTTGGGAGTTGGTTTTCAGCGGGCTCGCAACCTGCTGGGAAGCTGGACCCCGGAGGAGCAGCGTTTGACACTGGTGCAATTCAATCTGCCCAGGGAGGTGAGCCAGGGTTATTGCTGTAATCTCTGGCAGGAGCAGACCGAGCCGCTGAGTGGCGACGTCGTCAATGTTTACAATGACGGTCCGAATGAATCCGGGGGGATTCTCGGGCCGTTTTATGAGTTGGAGACGCTCTCCCCGGCGCTGGCTCTGCGGCCAGGGCAGAAGTACGAGCATCGCCACTGCACGTTGCACTTTCTCGCGCCGCGTGAGCACTTGGAGGGAGTGGCGTCCGGCCTGTTCGGCATCTCGCTAAAAGCGGTGGAACAGGCTTTTTCTTGAATGTTGTCGGGAATTTCTGCCGACTCTAGTAATTGGTGTAGGGCTGGGACTTTGCCTTTACTGTTTTCGGTCGGGCGGGAGTCGTCCGGAATTTTTCCGCTTTCCCGAAATTGTTTAAAGTCTGGTTGAGCTTTTTCGGTCGAAACGCCATTGAACCGCCCTTCGGTGACGACTACGATTCAGAGGTGATGGTTGGCTGGCGAGGGAATCGAATTCCGCTTTGGTGCGATTCCGCTTTGGTGCGATGGGCACGCTTTACCGTAGGCATTTTTGTGTCTGATTCGAAATCACAATTCGCCTGGCTTCGGCAGTTTGCCCGGGTCGGCCAGTTAGCTCGCGCAGTTCCGCTCTGCGGGGGCTCGGTGGTCGCATGGTGGCATCGTTTTCGGCTGGCGCCGGGTGCGAGCCAATTCCGCCGGTTGACGGTGTTCTGCCTGCTCATCGCCATTTTGGCCGCTTTTGGATCGGGACTTTGCGGTCTCCAGTTGGTCAGTGAACAGGCGGCGAGCGAGCTTTTGCTCAAGGAGTCGACGCCGAACTCGGCTGAGGCCAAATGGGATTTCGATGCAGATTTGAAATGCTACTTGGGGCAGGGCTTCTCTTCCGCCCTGTGTTCCGGTGATGTCGCCCGGTTGCTGCATCATGCTTCTGGTTTTTGCTGCCGCCGTTTGCTTTGCCTCTGCTCACGTGGTCCCCCGTCTCGATGATAAGTTTGGGGCGAGTCGTGCCTGCTGCAGTCTCGGTTTGGGCTGAAGCCCACGCCATCATCAGGATGTTTCTCCAAGCGATGTTTCTCAAAACAGTGTTTTGGAACACCTTATTTTTCGAGGCTCTCGGCGTGCAGTCATCGTTCCGCAGCAGTCTTCTGGCAGCAAACTCCTCAGATTGGTTGAAGCGCGGTGTTCAAAGCCGACTTGTGGCTGGGGAGTGCCGGGCGTTTCGCGAGATTCTTTAGAACAAGTACTGCCGTGTCCGCTTAGCTTCTCTGCGAAAGCAGATAAAACCGGATTGATCTGCATCACGAGACGAGTGCGGATTGATTCGGGTCGCGGCGGACACGCAGTACCCTTTAATCCAATGAGTCCCCGCAGCAACGGGTTGACTGACAGTCGCGAGACGATGGCTCGCGCGACACGGCTCCGTTCGTTCTGAACGAGACTGATCTCTGATCGAGTCGATCTTGAAATCGATTGCGGCCTGGCTCGCCGCGGTTCCCCGAAATATTCCGGGCAAGTCAGGCTTCCGGCGGAAGCCTGCACAAGGTTGGGCTTGAACCATCGACGTCAACCTGACTTCCCTGTTCGCAGCTGCTGATCAGGCGGCTGGCGAGTCCAGGATCCAAGGATTCATCAGAATGCAGACAGAGACTGAAACCTGTCCGGTGAGCTCGCCGGATGTCGCAAACAGGCTGGAGCAGGCGATTGCGCACGCAGCACATCTATTGCCTGCACAGGGGCCAATTAATGTCTTCGTCCACCACAACACGCTGCACGCGTTTGAAGAGCAGGGATTTCACGAGGCAGTTGCCTCAGCAGCGACGACATTTGGCTGTCATCCCTATTTACCGGAGGAAGATTACCGGGCGGAACTGCGGGCGGGGCGGTTGACCGAGAAGCAGATTGATGAAGCGTTGTTGCGGGAAACGGAATCAGGAGAGGAGTTACTTGCGGGTGGATTGACCAGTCGCCTGAGGCTTCGTCGGGCGATGCTGCTCTCGCCGCAGCATGTTGCACCTGCAGCCGAGCTGAATTGGCTGATCGCGGAGACGGATGCACTTCGAAAATATCCGGTAGGGCAGGAGCGGGCTCAAGTCCTGGAGGTTTTGGAGGCAACCAAGCGCTGGGCGCTTCGCTCGTTTCCCGAGGAGCGCGGTAATTCAGCACAAGCCAGCGAACCGTTCGCTCGGGTTGCGGCGTGGCTGCGGGGTACAGCTCCGGGTGGATTGTTGGACTGGTCGGAGTCGGACTGGGAGTCAGCGACGTTGCGGGTCCTGTGGGGATTGTGTCGTCAGGGCGTTTCCGGGCTGCCTCCGCGAGCGGTGGAGTTTGAAGGGGTGCGGCACCGGGATTTTTTGTATCGCTGGTCGGGGAGCGACATCGACCGTCCGGTGAATGAGCTGTTGATTCGTTTTTGCGCAGCGTATGTCGACCAGGGCTTTTCGCAGTGGGAATTGCCGGGGCGGACTCGAGGTTTTTACCGCTGTTTTTTGGGACTTTACGCGCGTCCCGGGATGTCTCCGGGGGCGGTGTTTGATGGTTTGGCTGGGGAGTTGCAGCAGTTACTTGATGCCGGAACCACGGCGACGGCGGCAACGCTGGAATCGCTGGAGCGGTTGGGAGTTTCTGAGCCGGAATGGGATGAGTACGTTTCGCAAACGCTGTTGGCGCTTCGGGGCTGGGCGGGGATGTTAAACCAGCTGGAGCAGCGTGGCGATCGGGTTCCGCTCGGCGTTCCACCCCGAAGCCTGGCTGAATATCTGGCCGTGAGGCTGGTGGTCGAGCGGGTGGTGTTGCGGAACGTATTGGCGGAGCAGGGACAAGCTGGGTTGGCTTTGACCGAATTGCGACGGGCTGCTGCCCGCTCATACAGCCGGAATCCGAACCCTTCGGCAGATGAATTGCGTCGAGCCTTTGCTTTGTTTCAGCTGGCTCGGGCGAACGGTTGGACTCCTGAGCAATTGTTTGCGATTGGCCCGAGCGCATGGGCTGAGCTTGTCAGGGAGTTGGAAGCATTCGACTCGATCGCGCGGCGGAAGATTTTCCAGCTGGCTTTTGAGGCAGCTTATCGTGAGCAGGTTCTGGGAGCCTATGCGCGGCACTCGCAGACAGTCGGCTTGCGACAGGTTGCGGGGCGGGCCGCGGCGTCCGAGCTGCCCAGCTTCCAGATTGTCTGTTGCATCGATGACCGGGAAGAGTCTTTTCGGCGAAATCTGGAGGAGATTGATCCCGCCTGTGAGACGTTTGGGGCGGCCGGTTTTTTTGCCGTGCCGATTTACTATCGCGGAGCAGGTGACGCCCATTTCGTCCCACTATGCCCGATCATCATGAAGCCGCAGCACTATGTGGTCGAACGCGTCAGCGAGGGTGCGCTGGAGCAGCATGGGAGGCGAAAAAAGGCGCGGGAGCTGCTGGGACAGCAGGCCCATGCCTGGCATACGCGCAGCCGATCGTTTGTGGGTGGGATGGCGATGGCGGTATTGGGGCCTTTAGCCACGCTGCCGCTGGTAGCGCGGGTGCTGTTTCCCCGATTGACCGCCGGGATGCGTCGGGCGGCGGGAGAGATCGTCACTCCGCCGAAGGAAACGGAATTGACGTTGGAGCGTCAGGGGGGACCGCCTGGGAAGGAACCAGAGCAACTTGGCTTCACTGTCAATGAAATGGCGGATGCCGTTGAGCGATTGTTGCGGGATATTGGATTGACTCGGAACTTTGCGCCAATTGTTGTGGTCTGTGGTCATGGGTCCTCGAGTCTGAACAATCCCCACGAGTCGGCTTATAACTGTGGAGCTTGTGGAGGTGGGCGGGGGGGGCCCAATGCCCGCGCAGTTTCGGCAATGGCGAATGATCCACGAATCCGGGCGCTGCTGGAAAAGCGGGGTTTAAGGATTCCAGCCGACACCTGGTTTGTGGGAGCCTTCCACAATACGTGCGATGATTCGGTGCGGTTTGTCGACACGGAACGAATTCCGAATGAGGCTCGACCGGCGCTGGAGCATGTCTTAAGTGTCGTCGAGGTCGCCCGGCCTCGTAACGCGCATGAGCGGTCGCGGCGGTTTGTTTCGGCGGAATTATCGCTTTCGGCAAACAAGGCTCTGCGGCACGTGGAGACGCGGGCGGAAGACCTTTCGCAGACCCGCCCGGAATACAACCATGCGACCAACGCGGTGTGCACTGTCGGGCGACGCGCGCGAACGCGGGGTTTGTTTCTCGATCGTCGCTCATTTCTCGTTTCTTACGATCCCGATCAGGATGATGCTGAGCAGTCGATTTTAGCGCGAATTCTCGGGGCCGTGATACCGGTCTGCGGCGGGATCAACCTTGAGTATTATTTTTCCCGGGTCGATGTCGCCGGGTATGGTTGTGGTTCCAAGCTGCCTCACAATGTGACTTCATTGATTGGAGTGATGGATGGAGCGGCCAGCGATTTGCGCACGGGGCTGAGTGCCCAGATGGTCGAGATTCACGATCCGGTGCGACTGCTGTTTGTGATTGAAACGCGGCCTGAGCATTTCCTCGGAATTATGCAGCGCAATCCGACCATTCGCCGACTTTGCGGCAATGGTTGGGTGCAGGTCGCCACGCTCAGTCCGGATTCGGACGAGATCCAGTTGTTGCGTGGAGAGACGTTTGAGCCCTTTTGTGGCCCGTTGGAGGAGTTGCCGCGTGTAAACCAGTCGGTCGAGTGGTATCGGGGCTGGCGAGACAATCTGGGCTTTGCCCAAGTCCTGGCCGGGTTTCAACCGGAAGTCAAGCTGTCGTCAGGACCGTCGGTTGGACGGGGCTAGTATTTTGAGCAGACTGTTTTTTTTGGGAAGATGAGCGTGGATCCAAATTTGGCTTTCAATGGCTTGGTCTTGTTGGTCGCGGGAGGACCGGCGTTACTACTGGTTGCGCTGGGATTGCCGCCGCTGCTGGGCTTGAAGTTGAGTGAGCGATTTGCGGCGGGGCTTTCACGGCTGGTGATTCTGGTGGGGCTGCTTGCGCTTGTGGGAATAGCGGGACTGTTTTGGACCAGCGGTGCGGAGCGGGCGTTGGTCTTTAAGGGAAGTGACTGGGTGGTTCTGGAGGAAGTGCATTTTCATTTTCGCCTCGAGCTGATTTTCGATTGGCTCTCGATTCCGTTCGCGATTCTCTCTTATGGTTTGTGTGGATTGATTGCGGCGTTTGCCGCCAATTACATGCATCGCGAGCCCGGATATCAGCGATTCTTTTTCCTGTTTGCGATGTTTTTGCTGGGGATAAACACTGCTGTGCTGGCCGGTTCAATCGAGACGCTGTTTCTCGGATGGGAACTGGTCGGCTTGTCTTCTGCCTTGCTGGTCGCCTTTTTCCAGGAGCGTGTGGCGCCGGTTGATAATGGGTTGCGGGTTTGGAGTGTTTATCGTTTCGCGGACGCCGCCTTTTTGATGGGGGCCGCCTTATTGCACCATTTGACGGGAGAGGGCGAGTTTGCCCGATTGGCTGGAACCGAAGGTTGGCCAAATGCGGCGATTTCCTTGCCTGAGGGGCAGGCGCTGCTGATTGGCCTGTTGATGATCGTGGCCGCGGCCGGAAAGTCGGCGCTGGTGCCCTTTTCGGGATGGCTACCGCGGGCGATGGAGGGGCCAACTCCCTCGAGCGCAATTTTCTACGGGGCTCTCTCGATTCACTTAGGGACATACTTGCTGCTGCGACTCAGCCCGCTGCTGGACCGGGTTCCGGCGCTGTCTTGGCTGGTGCTGGGGCTGGGATTAATCACCGTACTGATAGCCAGTCTTGCCGGTCGAGTGCAGTCCGACGTGAAGAGTGCGCTGGCCTTTGCTTCGCTGACGCAGGTGGGGTTGATTGCGATTGAGATTGGACTGGGACTGAGGTATCTGCCATTGCTGCACATGATAGGCCATGCCTGTTTGCGGACGTTGCAGTTGCTGCGGGCGCCGACCTTGCTGCGGGACTACCAGCTTCTGGAGAACGCGCTGGGGCGACACGTGTCCAATCGACGAAATCCCTGGCCGGCATGGCTGTCGGCTGGCGGGCAAATACGTCTGTATCGCTGGGGGCTGGAGCGGGGCTATCTCGATACGCTGCTGGATCGCTGGCTGGTGCGGCCCTTTCTGGCTGTTTTTCGCTGGTGCGACCGGGCTGAGCGAAAGTGGACGGACCTGTTGTCCGGACGACCTTCCCGGGAGTCAGACCTTGTTCGTCCAACCGACGAATTGCTGAAGGAGTTGCGATGAGCGAACTGCATTTGCCTTGGTTGGAGTTGGCAATTCTTCTGCCTTTAGTCGGCGCTGGCATCGTCGCCGCAATCGGTTCCCCGGACCGGGCGAGGGTTTGGACTCTGGGTTTCCTGAGTGCCAGTCTGTTGGGAACGCTGGGAGCGTGGTTTGACTTCGGCTGGTTGGAGACCGAGGTTGCTCACGATCGCTGGGACGGACTGAGTTGGATCAGCGGGCGAAACTTGCTCTCGATGGATGAGTTCAGTGCGCCCATGTTGGCCTTGGTTTCGCTGCTGGGATTACTGACTGTTCTGGGAACGCTCAAGACCAAGCTCAAGCGGGTTTCCTTTGGAGGAGTTCTGCTGAATCAGGCGCTGGGCTTGACGATCTTCAGCGCGCACGAGCCTTGGCTGTTGATTGGCTTATTGAGTTTAAGCGTGCTGACTCCGTGGTATGAGTTGGTTCAGCGGGGCAAGCCAACTGGCGTATATTTGACTCACTTGGTCCCGTTTGTCCTGTTTTTGTGGGCCGGATGGTGGTTGGTTGCCGGGAATCCTGAGGGGGCTTGGTGGCATTACTGCGGGGGCGTGTTGCTGGTTTTGGCCGTGCTCTTGCGGAGTGGTGTAGCTCCGCTGCATTGCTGGATGACAGATTTGTTTGAGCACGCTCCGTTTGGAAGTTCAATTCTGTTTGTGACGCCGATGGCCGGAGCCTATGCTGCGGTCCGGTTGGTGGTTCCGGAGGCGCCGGACTGGAGTTTGAAGTTGCTCGTCTGGGCTCCGATGTTGACATCGCTTTATGCGGCGGGGATGGCCTTGGTTCAGAAGGAGCTAAGGCGGTTTTTTGTCTACTTGTTTCTCAGCCATGCCTCCTTGGTGTTGGTCGGATTGGAGACAGCGACGACGGAAGCTTTGGCGGGAGGTTTGAGCGTCTGGTTTGCGACCAGCTTGTCGCTCGCCGGGTTTGGGCTGACACTGCGCAGCGTGGAGTCACGATTGGGGCGCATTTCGCTGGCTGACTACCATGGGTTATTCGAGCATATGCCCACTTTGGCAGTTCTCTGCCTTTTGACCGGGCTGGCATCCGTCGGTTTTCCGGGGACGATTGGTTTTGTCGCGACC
>JAJTFE010000114.1 GCA_021298375.1 Blastopirellula sp.
ATCGCGCGCCTCTGGGGAAAAAGGGGGTCGGGGGCAACGTCTTCCGGCGGGGCTTAGTCAAGGGCGCCCATCGATTCGCGGAGCGTCTGCCGATCGTGGTCGAGCAACGCGGTAGTCAGGGAGCTGATGTCTCCTGCGATGACTTGGTCGAGCTGGTAGATCGTGAAGTTGATCCGATGATCGGTGACCCGATTCTCGGGAAAGTTGTAAGTGCGGATTCGCTGGCTGCGGTCTCCCGAGCCGACGAGGCTTTTCCGTTCCTGAGCGCGGGCAGCCGCTTCTTTCTGCTGGTAAAAGTCATAGACCCGCGACTTGAGGACGCGCAGCGCTTTCGCCAGATTTTTGTGCTGGCTTCGCTCTTCGATGCACTTGACCACGATCCCGGTCGGATGATGCAGAATCCGAATCGCCGAGGCCGTCTTGTTGACGTGCTGTCCACCAGCACCGCTGGCCGCCACATACCGCTCGACTTCGTAGTCCTGAGGGTTGAGCTCCACTTCCACGTCTTCCGGTTCGGGGAGTACCGCTACGGTCGCAGCCGAAGTGTGGACGCGTCCCTTGGCCTCCGTGTCGGGGACTCGCTGGACGCGATGGCCGCCGCTCTCGTATTGCAGCTCCCGATAACAGCCGTCTCCCTCAATCGAAGCCGTCGCTTCCTTGAACCCACCCATGTCGCTGGAGCTGATGTCGATCGGCGAGAACTTCCAGCCTCGCCGCTCGCAGTGCCGCTGATACATCTCAAACAAATCACGGGCGAACAAGGCGGCCTCATCGCCACCCGTTCCCGCCCGAATTTCCATCACGCACCGGTCGCGATTGCCATCGTCGCCGCCCACTTCCTCATCGAGAATTTCGTTCCAGAGTTGCTCGCGACGTTCAATCAGCCGCGGCAGTTCGTCAGTCGCCAACTCCCGCTCGTCCGGGTCACTGCTCTTGGCCATTTCCCGAACATCGTTGATGTCCTGAACCAGATGCTTGAAGTCCCGGTATTTGGTCGCCGACTTGGCGAGCGCTCCATGCTCGCGGGCCACGGTGGCAATCTTGTTCGAGTCACTCAAAACGGCCGGGTCAACCAGCTGCGTTTCCAGAAATTCGAAACGATGTAACTTCTCTTCCAGTTTGTCTTTCATCGGGGTGACCAGGGCGAATCAGGGAGCGGGAAAAAAACGAGGCTTGGCCAGATGCCAATTGCCTGCAACAGAAGGTACACAATCCCACCCAGCTAAGATTCGCCGAGTCTCGACGCTCCCGAATTGCCGAGGGGGCCGCGGCGCAGCCAGCTTCGGCTGCAATCACAGCTTGGTCGGTTGGAAGGGAGCAGTAGGCGTTTCATTGGTTGTTCCTGAGACCAACTGAATATAACAAAGTTCGCTTGGAGCGGACAGCTTCCCGCAGGTCGAGCCACAATTATGAGGGCGATCTCGCTGGCAAGGCAAATGGAGCAGCGGACCAGAACGGTTTACTCGCCCTTGTCGATTCTCCGCCTCAAGCGGTCGGCAAGCACGGTGTCCAGCAGCAACTGCAAGGCGTGGTAGACGATCAGCGGGAGCACACTGAACTCGAGGCGAATTGCGGCAACGACGCCAACCATCAAGGTCTTCTGACTCCCTGAGAAGGCGACCGCCGCGGCATCGGCCAACGGCCATCCAAACCGGCGGGCCTGCCAAAGCCCGTACCACCAAGCGGCCAGGTGCAGGACCCCGAGCAGCAGCGTGAGCAGGCCGAATTCCGCCCAGTCCCACGCCCGTTCCTGGTCGAGCATCTTGTTTCCCGATTTGATGCAACCGATCAGCACCACTCCCAACAGGCCGATTTGGGCGAGCACGCTGAGTAAAGTCTTGCGAGTGGTAGCCCACTGGGCGACCGCCGGGATCCCGCGGCTGACTTGAGCCAGTACCAAGGGGACAAGCACCACCAGGATGAGCGTCAAGACAATCTGCAAGGCGAGTTCGCGGGGAACCTGGTTTCCCGTCAGCAGCAGAATCCAGCCCGGGGTGACAAGGAAGCAGGCACTGTTGGTCGCGATCGTCACCAGCATCGAAATGATGTCGTTTCCCCCTGCCCTTCTGGTCCAGACGCTCGCGGACGCCAGCGTACAGGGCGTCGCAGACAGCACGATCAGACCTGCTCCCATCTCACCACCGAGTAACTTCGAAAGCGGCCACGCCACCAGCGGAAAGAGCCCCAAATTGATCAGACTGGCCAGAATCGCGGGACCGGGCCGACGAAGATTGTCCCGCAAATCTCCAAAGCGAAGTGGCCAGCCCATCAGAAACATCGTCAGGGTCAAACGGGGAACCTCAGGGAGCCAAGCCAACGAGCGAGCCCAGCCGAAACCGACCGCGATCATCAGCCCCAAAGCTAGCAGAAACCAATGTCGGCGAAAGAAATCCATGCAGCGAGGCCCTCTGAACTTGATGACCGGTGTGCAGCGATTCTAGCTCCGAACGCTCGGGGCCCACCATGCCCGCTGCCCAAAGTCGCCACCTAACCGGTCGCTAGCACGGAAGGGCGAGAGAGCTTGGGGGCGACGGACCAAGGGGACGGTGTTCCGCGGCCGGAAAAAAGCGGGTAAACAGCACTTTCTCCGCGGGGAGTTGGTCGCTACTATCCCGCCACGGATTGGTCTGCGCTCCCGCAGCACCTCCCTCGCGAGTTGATCTCATTTGGACAGAATCATGTTGCACTACTGGACTGCCGGCGAATCGCACGGACCTGCCCTGACGGCGATCGTCGATGGCTTTCCGGCGGGATTGGCTATTGATCCGTCCAGAATCAATCAGCATTTGCGACGCCGACAAGGTGGCTATGGCCGCGGCAAGCGGCAACAGCTGGAGACCGATGAAGTAGAAATCACCGCTGGAACCTGGCGCGGTACGACCCTGGGAAGTCCGATCTGTCTGGTCGTCCGCAATCACGATTACAAACTGGAGCGGCTGCAGGAACTGCCTCGTCCTCGCCCCGGGCATGGCGATCTGAGTGGCGCGATCAAATATCTGGGTTCGATTCGTGGTGTTCTCGAGCGTGCCAGCGCGCGGGAAACCGCCGCGCGCGTGGCGGTCGGAGCACTCGCACAGCAACTTCTTGAGTCATTCGGGATTCGAGTGATCGGTTACGTGGTCGAACTGGGAGGTTTGCGGCTGGAACCCAAAGTCTCAAGTTGGGACCAGATGATCGCTGAGCGGGAACAAAGTCTCGTCTACGCCATGGATTCCGGGCGGAATGAAGAAGTCAAGTCATTGATTGACGCGACTGCCGAAGCGGGAGATACCCTCGGCGGGATTGTCGAAGTTCGCGTAGAGGGGGTCCCTTTCGGACTCGGAACCCATGCTCAATGGGACCGCAAACTGGATGGTCGACTTGCTCAGGCCGTGATGGCAATTCAAGCGATCAAGGGCGTGGAGATTGGGTTGGGATTCGAGGCGGCCCGTCGCCCCGGCTCCCAGGTTCACGATCCGATTCAGTTCGACCCCCGGCAGCGTGACAGCAACACTTTGGGATTCATCCGGCCAACCAATCACGCCGGCGGGCTGGAGGCGGGAATGACCAACGGCCAGCCGATCGTGATTCGCGCCGCCAAAAAACCGATCAGCACTCTGCAGCGTCCCCTCGAGTCGATCGAGTTGGACTCGAAGCAACCGCATGTCGCCAGCTACGAACGGAGCGACATTTGCGCGGTGCCTGCGGCGGCCATCATTGTCGAAAACGTGGTTGCGTTTGAAATGGCTCGGGCACTTGTGGAAAAGTTCGGTGGCGACAGCCTCGAAGAGATGCGGGCCCGATTCGATTTGTTTCAGGAGTTAGCTCGCAAGCGTTAGTAGTCACCCCGTTCCTGTTTTATCAACGCCTCACCCAACCAGACACGTTGTAAACTGCATGCGCCGTCTGACTGACAATCAATCCCGACAAGTCTGCCGCTGGGCATTTCTGATGCTCTGCGCGCTGCCGACTTTGGTGGTGATTGTTCTGGCGAGCAGGGTTTGGAAGACCGAAGACTGGGAATTGTTGATCGCCGCCGAACTCAATCTCGATGTCCAAATCGAGCGAGTCGAGAACCCCTTCCCGGGGCGGACCGTCTTGCACGCAGTCCGCGTCCGCCGGGGAGCGGAAGAGATCGGCACTGTTGAACAGGTCGAGTGCAATTGGTTCGGCGACTGGCGCTTGAACCTGGGCGCGACGAAACTCGAGGCGCGCGGTCTGGAGCGACTTCGCTTGAGCCTCAGGGAAATGACCGACCGCCAAGGCGCAGGAGGAACTCGTCGGGCCTGGCATTTGCGCTGTCCGGAGCTGACGCTCAAACGTCCCTTGAATCCGGCTGGAGCAACGTCGATAGATGAACCAGCTGAGGAACTGAAGCTCTGCAATCTGGAACTGCTGTCCAGCCCGGCTGCCGAGGAGACGCGGCAGTTGCTCCGGTTGCAGTTGCCGAGTGCGGCCAAGGGCGGCGACTATCCGATCGAAATGCGGATTCTGCAGGGCATGACGAGCGCGGAGCGGCAAGTTTGGCTGAACGTTTCCAGCCCGACGCCGGTCTGGCTGCTGGCCGGCCTGGGGGGCTTCCCGGAGGGTTGGGACGAAGAGTTGCTGTTTTGTGGTTCACTCGATTACCGTCAGCTCGGTCGGGGCCCGACTTCAGGCAGGCTCGAGGCGGCGGTCTTGAGCAACATTGAATTGGGCTGGCTGAGAGACGTCTGGGGCGTGAATCTCAGCGGTCGCGCCGAAATCCAAATCCCCGCGTTGACTTGGCGCGAGGGCCGAGTGCATCAAGCCGAAGTCCAAGTCCAGGCAGCAGATGGGAACTTCAGCCCGCGCTGGCTCGAGGCCTTGGGACGGGTTCCCGGGGTACGCACGTTTGAACTGCCAGAAGGGTTGGCCACTGCCGATGTCATCCCTTTCCGCCTGTTCGCCGCCCGCTTTCTGCTGCAGTTCGGGCGATGCCGAGTGGCGCCAATCAACCAGTCGACCGCGGCCCTTTGCTGGGATGCCGACGATCAACCGCTGCTCGCGATTGAACAGCCGGGCTATGTACAGACCGACTTGGAACTGCTGGCTCGACTCAGCCTCGAGCCAGAGAACCCGGAACTGCTCGCCGACGATCAACTGGTGGAATTGCTCAGGCACTTCCACCTCCCACCCGACTCCCGATCCGCGCGACAGCCTACGCCTCTGGAATTGCGCTAAGGTCGGAGACTTCTCTCAAAAGGAACTGCTGGTCTTGTCCGTTGCACTCACCATTGCCGGCTCGGATCCATCCGGTGGAGCGGGTCTTCAGGCCGATTTGAAGACGTTTCATCAGCACCGTGTGTACGGGATGAGTGTGGTCACGCTTATGACCATTCAGAACACCCAACGGGTTTCCGGTGTGTCGATTCTGGAACCTGCATTTGTCAATGCTCAGCTGCAGGCTGTTGTTGACGATATTCCTCCCGCCGCAGCCAAGACCGGCGCGCTCGGTAACGCAGCGGTGATTGAAGTTGTCGCCGCGGCAGCTCAACAGTTTCGTTTTCCCTTGGTGGTTGATCCGGTGATGATCAGCAAGCATGGCGACTCGCTGATCGATCCGGCTGCGGTGGACGCTCTCCGCCAGCGGCTGTTGCCGCAGGCCTTTCTGGTCACACCGAACGCTCGGGAAGCAGCCTGCTTGGCAGGGCGCGAGGCGCGAACTGCCGAAGAACTGCGCGATTTGGCGCGGGCCGTGGCTGATCTGGGCGCGCGAAATGTCTTGCTCAAGTCCGGAAATCAGGGGGCAGAGGCCCGTGACTTGCTCTTCAGTGGCGGTGAATTTTATGAGTTCAATTCACCGCGGATTCAGACCCGCTGCCTGCATGGGACCGGTTGTGTCCTCTCGGCGGCGATCACTGCCAGACTGGCGCGGGGCGAGGACTTGCGGTCGGCTGTCGCGGGCGCCAAACAGTTTGTTGCCGCAGCGATCGCCAGCGGCCCCGGCTTGGGCCGCGGGATTAGTCCCGTCAATTTCTTCACCGAGCCTGCCTAAGGGGGCAAGCGGCGAGTGGTTTGACAAGGTCAGACGCGAGGGCTGAGTCAAATCGCACGACAGACTTCCCATCCCTCGGTGCCAAGCTTCGTCGACGGACCGGAAGTTCGTCGTACCCTGAAAATCAAGTGCGAATAAGTACCTGCCTCGCCAATTTCTGGACCGCACCCAAGGACCAAGCCCGCCCATCCAGCTTCCGTCCCAGCGGGAGGAGGAAGCCGCCAGCCTGCTTCCCAGCGGCCAGTCACAGTGTCACATTGGGAGCTGACGCCAAGTCCGCTTGTCACCAGAGGAGCCGAATGATGAACTCTCGATTTGAAGCCCACCGGTTATGGTATCTCGCTGGGGTGATTGCGATCGCGATATGCCTGGCGGGCGGAGTTTGCCGGGGGGATGATCCGCGAACGGAGTTGCTTTGGCCTGCGGGAGCACCAGGCGCTTTGGGCACGGAGGAAAAGGACCAGCCTAAGCTGATTATCTATCTGGCACCGAAAGGAAAAGCCAATGGAACGGCAATGGTTGTCTGCCCGGGAGGCGGATACGGTGGATTGGCAATTGGGCATGAAGGACATGAAATCGCCCAGTGGCTGAATACTCTCGGTATTTCGGCCTTTATCTGCGACTACCGCCATCGCGGAAAAGGCTACAGACACCCGGCACCTTCGCAGGATGCCGCACGGGCGATTCGCACCGTGCGAGCTCGCGCTGGAGAGTGGGGTGTTGATTCCCAGCTGATTGGTGTGATTGGATTTTCTGCTGGAGGGCATCTCGCTTCGACTGTCTCAACTCACTTCGATGCTGGTGATGCCAATGCGGCTGATCCGATTGAGCGAGTCTCCTCGCGCCCCGACTTCGCCCTGCTCTGCTATCCAGTCATTGCGTTTGGCGAATCCTTTACGCATGGAGGTTCCCAGCGCAACTTGCTGGGTGATAATCCGGACCCGGAGTTGCTCAGCCAATTGTCCAACGAGAAGCAGGTGACGAATCGCAACCCACCGACATTCATTTGGCACACCAGTGACGATGAAGTCGTCGCGGTGGAGAACTCAATCGTGTTCTATTCGGCATTGCACAAGGCTGGAGTCCCCGCAGAGTTGCACGTCTACGAGACGGGACGACATGGCTTGGGGCTGGCCAAAGGAAGTCCCGGTGCAGCCAACTGGCCGCAGGAGGCTGCGGACTGGATGAAGGGCCGGGGCCTGCTTCCCGCGAAGTAGCGGTTGCTCGCAGGACCGACTCGATTCGCGGTCTTCGACACTCTGTAGTCGCTGGATGATTCCTCAAGCACTCTCGCTGGATTTCCGCTCCGGCTCTTCGGTGGCCAGCCTCACCAAATGCACTTCATCTTTTTGCCCGACCATTTTTCTGCCGGACGTTTTGTCGTTCTGAAGAGGTGAACGCTCTCGGTCCGGGGAGCGTTCTGCCTTCGCCGGAATCAGACATTAAACAGGAAGTGGCAGATATCGCCGTCCTGCATGATGTAGGTTTTGCCTTCCACCCGCATCTTTCCGGCGGCTCTGATCTCTTTTTCCGACTTGTATTGTTCGAGATCGGCGAGGGAATAGACTTCGCAGCGAATGAAACCTTTTTCGAAGTCGGTGTGAATCACGCCGGCGGCCTGAGGCGCCGTCGCGCCAATCGGAATCGTCCAGGCGCGAACTTCCTTCTCGCCAGCCGTAAAGTAGCTTTGTAAGCCGAGGGTCTTGTAGGCGGCCCGGGCCAAACGGCCGAGGCCCGGTTCGCTCAGACCGACTGCGGCGAGCATCTCCTTGCGATCGGCGTCATCGAGCTCACCCAGTTCCGCTTCGAGTTTTGCGCAAATCGGAACGACATCAGCCCCGTGCTCGGCCGCATACTTGCGGACTTGTTCGACCAGCGGGCTTTTTCCCTCGAGGTCATCCTCGGCGACGTTGGCGACAAAGAGCACCGGTTTGGCGGTCAGCATCCCTACGGCCTTGACCAGTTTCTGCTCTTCTTCGGTAAAGGTGCAGGTCCGCAGTGGCTTGCCGGTATTCAGCCAGGCGTCGCACTTTTCCATCACCGCGGCGCGGAGCTTGGCGTCCTTGTCGCCACTCTTCGCAGCCCGCTGAGCCTTGGGGATCGAATTCTCCAGCATCTGCATGTCAGCCAGCATCAACTCCATCTCGATCGTCTCGATGTCGGCCATGGGATTGACCCCGCCGGCAACATGGGTGATGTCATCGTCTTCAAAACAGCGCACCACCTGCAAAATGGCATCGACTTCGCGAATGTGACTGAGAAACTTGTTCCCGAGGCCCTCACCCTCGCTGGCTCCTTTCACGATCCCCGCGATGTCGACGAGCTTCAGAATTGCAGGAACGACTTTTTGCGGAGGGATGTAGTGGGTGATTGTCGTCAGCCGCGCATCGGGCACGCTGACAATTCCCTCGTTGGGCTCGATCGTGCAGAAGGGATAATTCGCGCTTTGCGCAGCAGTGGAACTGGTCAAGGCGTTAAACAGCGTGCTCTTGCCTACGTTAGGCAGGCCGACAATTCCGGCTTCCATGGAAATTCGTTCCGGTGAACAGTGAGTGACGGAGGTGTGACTGTGAGTGACGTGTCGCGGAGGTGATGTTGACGTGACAGAGAACACCGCTCCGAGGCGAGTCGAGCCTCAAATGCCCGTTCCAATCAGGGGACAAAGTCGCGGCGCAGCAGGGGCAACACAACCAGGGCCATCCAAAAGGGAAACAGGGAGGAGCCGAAGTCCCGCCAGACTCCCCTTAAGGCCCGGGCCTGAAGTACTGGAACGAGCGGAATATTGTAATGAGAACCAGCGAATTGAGCAGGTCCCAACCGGGACAAGGCTTGCCGGCCGCGAAACCGGGGAGGCTGCTTACCAGTTGTCCGTGCGGAAAGGAGAGGCCGGAAGACCCGCCTGATTGTAAAGATTGGCAGTGCCCGGATTCATGCGAAAGGCATAACGGATCGCCTTGGGCTGCGGAACGTCGGGATGCGAGCAAATGACTTGGTCGCCCTCGATGCGTGCTACGGCCCAGTGCCAGACCCGGTCCTCGCCCGCAATCGCAAATCCCGCAAGGGCTTGGTCGGGAGTGGCGACAAAGGGGGCGCGGCCCGGTTTTCGCCCGGCGGTCAGGCCAGCGCCGAGGTGCGCGAATTTGACCTTCGCCTCGGCTCCGGAGACGGTCAAGCTCTCGAACAGTGGTCCGCTGACCTCCAGCTCCTTGCCATACTGGTTTTTCAGGGCCCAACGCGCCAGGCGCTCGCCCACATCGAGCTTGTTTTTGGGATGGATATCGTCAGCATCGCCAATGTCCAACGCGGAAGCCATCCCGGTGTTGGGAATTTCCAGGCACCGCCGCTGGGCATCGCGAAACCAGGCCCAGCCATCACCACCCGCTGGCTCATCGGACGATCGCTGAAACGTGGCCAGCTGAACAAAGTAAAAAGGCAGTTCAGGATCGCCGAACCACTTCCGCCAATCGGCAAGCATCGCGCGCTTTTTGGCAATGTACTGCTCGCAGTCGCCGGGCCCGCCAGCGTTGGATTCGCCTTGGTACCAAATCACGCCGCGAATCGCCAGCGGCACCAACGGAGCGATCATTCCATTGTGCAGGGTGACACAGCGAGGACGATGGCGTCGCTCACCGAACGGAAACTCAGGCCAACTCGGAGGCAATGGCAGTGGCTGTCCGGCAGCAACGGCAGAGCGGCTTTCTCGGGTCCATTTTTCAATCGCCGGAAGCGCTGTGCTCAGTTCCTCCTGATATCCTGCCAATGACTCCCGCATGATTCGCGCGTAGGGTTCCAACTCCGGGGTCTCGAGTAACGTTTCCTGCTGCATCCAGCACTCGATATTGGTTCCGCCAACACAGGAACGGAGCAGGCCGATCGGTACCCCCGTCTCGCGCTGGATTTTTCGGGCGAAGTAAAAGCCGACTGCCGTGAAGCCGGGCGCATTCTGCGGTGTGCAGACCTGCCAATTTCCCTGCACATCGCGCTGGGGAGTCGAGGCGAAATTGGGGGCAACACCAAAATGGCGTATCAGTGGAAAGTCCGCGGCGGCCAGATCCTCCGCCGCATCGCAGGCAGCCAGCGGCCACTCCATGTTCGACTGGCCCCCGCAGAGCCACACATCGCCCACCAGAACATCCGCTAATTCCAAGCGATTTGTGCCGCGAACCGTCAGTTTGCGAGGCTCGATGGAGGCCTCAAGCGGAGCAAGTCGAACCAGCCACTTTCCGGTTTCATCGGCTCGCGATTCGAGCGACTGTCCGGCGAATTCCACCGTGACCAGCTCTCCCGGCGTGGCCCACCCCCAGATTGCCGCCGGCCGTTCACGCTGCAGCACCATGTGATCGCCAAAGACCTTGGCCAAACTCACCTCGGCAGCCAACTCCCCGGCACCGAATCCCAGAAAAAACAAAACGGCAACCAGCCGCGTGATGCCAGACATCGCTCTTCTCCTGATCCTTTCCGACGGCGACGATACAAGGCGGCCGGAAAGCCTGCTTCTTCCAATTCACCAGCACGTTTGCTGCGAACAG
>JAJTFE010000115.1 GCA_021298375.1 Blastopirellula sp.
ACCGGCAACCCTTGACTCGGGAAACCCTTGACTCGGGCAACCCCGCCGCGCCCAAACGCTCTCGGGGCCTCCCCGACTGCCCAGCGATAGGCTGGACTGGCATAATGAGGCTCCACGCTCCACCTCTCTCGCGGCCGTAATGATGATCAGCGCCCATTCGCTCTGCAAACAATTCCAGTCGGACGGTCGCGTCATCCGAGCCGTCGACGAAGTTTCTTTTTCCGTCCGACCGGGAGAGGTCTATGGCTTGCTCGGTCCCAACGGTGCGGGAAAGACAACCACCATGCGGATGATCCTCGGCCTGATCAAGCCTGATTCGGGTCATGCGGAAATCGATGGATTCCGATCCGATCGCGACCCGGACGAAATCAAACGCCGAGTGGGCTTTGTCTCGGCTTCGGCTGGAGTCTACCAATGGCTTTCAGCTCGCGAAATCCTCACCTTCTTTGCCGATGTCTATGGACTGGCTCCAGAAGAGATTGAACCGCGAATTTCAGCCCTCGGAGAGTTGCTCGGCATCAGCCCCTTTCTTGACCAGCGCTGCGCCACGCTCAGCACTGGCCAAAGGCAACGAGTCAATTTGGCCCGCGCGCTGGTGCACGATCCGCCCTTGATGATTATGGATGAACCGACCCTCGGGCTGGACGTTGTCGGCAGCCAGGTCGTATTTGATTACATCAGCCTGCTGAAGCAACAAGGCAAGGCAGTCATCCTCTGCACACATCAGTTGGAACAGGCACAGCGCGTGTGCGACCGGTTCGGCCTGCTGTTCCGCAGCCGCCTGATTCACGAAGGCACGCTGGACGAACTTCGCACCCAAACGGGTCAAGCCGATCTGGTGGAAATGTTCATTGAACTCATCAAAGAGCCCGATGCAGCGTCTCAGCCTGCCACTTCACCCAGCGGAAAACCCTGACGCATGTCCGATGAACAGCCGACCAGCGAAAACGAATCGACGTCAGTTGCCCGCGGTAACTCAACGCCGCGACGCCGCGGTCGGCTGAGCCAGATCTGGCGACTCGCCACCAAGGAGTTGAAAGAGACGCTGCGCGATCGCCGCACGATCGTCACCCTGGTCGCCATGCCGCTGATCGTTTATCCGCTGCTGAGCATCGCCTTCCGCACGTTTTTGCTGAACAACCTCGGCTCAGCAACCGCCGAAAAAATCACTTACAACTTTGCCGTCAAAACCGACCTCGCCCCGGATGAGTTCCAAGTTGTGCTGGGGCAATGGTCCGAATTGCTCAAGCTCGCGGACCGCCAGCAGCCGGGCGTCAACCGCCCTGAACAAGCGGCTCCACCTGACTCCTCCCAACCCGCGGCGAAAGGTGAGGCCCAACCGCCAGCCGCAGGCTCTCAAAAGGAGAGTGCGTTGGAAGCAACGTCTCTGGCGGGCCAAACAGCCGAGCCCGTCGAGGTCCCCCTGGGCGAACACAAATGGGGGCTGATTGAAGCCCCCGATACCAACTTCAATGACCTGCTCGCCTCGGGACAAGTCAACGCGGTGCTGGAGCTGAAAACGTCAGTCTCCCGACAGCGACAGTTCAGCGAAGTTGTGATCCATGTCAACGAGAAATCGGCCCTCAGCCGCCGCGCGGCCCGTTGGTTACAGGCTCAGTATGACCAAATCAACCGCGTCGTCCTCCAAGCGCAGGTGCGGCGCTCTGGAGGCGACTCCCGACTTGCCATCACCAGCTCTGAAGTTCGCGCTTCACCCGGTGGCAACTCGCAGGTTACCAACCAGTTTACGGCGATCATTCCGCTCGTCCTGGTGCTGATGACCATTACAGGTGCAGTCTATCCAGCCATCGACCTGACCGCAGGCGAACGGGAGCGGGGTACCCTCGAGACACTCGTTGCCGCACCGATCCCAAGACTCAGAATCCTGATCGCCAAGCTGATTGCGGTCCTGAGCGTCGCAGTGCTCACAGCCTCGCTGAACGTGATCGGAATGATTACGACGATTTGGGCGTTCCGACTCGATACACTGCTGATTGGCGAGAGTGGCTTGACGCTCGGCATGATGTCCAAGGTTTTTGGCTTGCTGATTCTTTTTGCCGCCTTCTTCTCGGCCCTGCTGCTGGTCGTGACCAGCTTTGCCCGCAGCTTCAAAGAGGCCCAAGCGTATTTGATCCCGATTATTCTGCTCTCGCTCGGCCCTGGACTGATGGCCCTTTCTCCCGATCTGAAACTGGCCGGGCCGATGGCCGCCTGCCCGCTGCTGAATATTCTGCTGCTCGCTCGAGACGTGCTGCAGGACAATGTCCAGCTCCTGCCGGCGGCCGTTGCGATATTCTCGACCATCCTCTACGGCCTGCTGGCGATCAGCCTGGCCGCGTCCATTTTCGGCACCGACAACATTCTCTACGGCAGCGGAGGGAGTTGGAAAGAGCTGTTCGTCCCGCCCCTCCAACCGGCCGAAAGGGCAACCCCGAATCTCGCCCTGTTCTGCCTGCTGCTTCTATTCCCGGTCAACTTTGTCTTAATCGGTTTGCTGGGCCGGCTGGAAGCTGACATCTCGTGGCGATTACTGTACACCTCGGCTTTCACGACATTTGCCTTTTGCCTGATTCCGCTCTTTATCGCCCGCTATCAACGCGTCCGGTTGCTGCCGGGGTTTGGGCTGAATTGGCCTCCCACCCCGTTTCTGCTCGCCGCAGCCATTCTCGGGCTCAGTCTCTGGCCACTTGTGATGTCGCTGATCAGTGGCTGGCACGAGCTGATCAATCTCGTTTCCGGTTCGGATGCGGGCACGGCCTGGCGCGAGCGAATCGTCGCCTTCAGCCGCGAGCAAGCCGAACAGTTTCGCGCCGCCTCGCCTTGGCTGATATTGCTCGCCTTCTCCCTGACCCCCGCTTTCTGTGAAGAGTTTTTCTTTCGCGGACTGTTGCAACGGGCCCTGCTCACCAAGCGGAGCGCCTGGCAGGCAATTCTCTTTTCAGCGCTTGCGTTCGGCGCGTTTCACACCCTCTCGGGGAGTGTTGCCGCATTCGATCGCCTGATACCGACGACCGTGATGGGGCTGGTCCTCGGCTGGCTCGCGTTCAAAGCCGACTCCATCTGGCCAGGTGTCGTTTTGCACATGTTGCACAATGCGATTGTTGGATTCCTGGCTTACTTCCAGCCGCAACTCTCCCGACTGCCGGGTTTTCCCGGGGAGAACGACCCTTTGCCGCTGTGGTGGACAGGCATCGCTCTGGCCGTCGCCGCAATCGGCATCTGGCTGCTGAGCCGCACGCCCCGCTTCGCAGCTCAAAAAACCTCTCCGACGACCTAGGCCGAGTTCGCCTTTGCGGACGAAAGCCTCCCAAGGCTCTGCAGTGTTTCTGCCCCACTCCCGAGAAATCCCGGATTTCCTTCCAAGATTCGCGGCCTCCGTTCGAATCTCAACCCATGACTTTTCCTCGACCCTCGGGAGTGCCGAACATGGGCTTTTTCAGCTCCGCCTATTCTGAAACACCTACCACCCGTCAGTACGTCAAGTACGTTCCGGTTGGCTACGCCCGAACCCACGAACGGATGCTCGGCTACGTGTTTTGGCTGGTCGGCTTCACCGGCGCGCACCGCTTCTTTTTTGGCCACACGTTGACCGGCATCCTCTGGTTCTTCACCTTTGGACTGTTTGGAATCGGCTGGTTGGTCGACCTGTTTCTGATCCCGGGCATGAGTCAGACGGCGACCAGCCGTTTTCACCCGGGCCGCTACGACTACAACGTCGCCTGGTTGCTCTGCATCTTCCTCGGCTTGCTCGGCTTCCACCGGTTCTACCAGGGGAAATTCATCACCGGCTTGCTCTACCTCGCCACCGGCGGATTACTGACCGTAGGCTGGATTTACGACATCTGCACTTTGAACGAACAGCTGAACGAAGCCAACCTCTTGGAACAACACACCTTCCAAGCCCAATTCGCCTGACGAGTTGTGAAATCAGGCTCAGGTGACTCCAGCTCAATTGCTCAGCGCCGTCAGCTGGATACTTCAAGCCGCAGGGCAGAGGGGCAGGGCAAAGGGGCAGGGCAGGACCCTCTCCTCCTCAGCCGGGTCTTCGCGCCAGCCCCCGGTTCGGCAGCGCGTACAGGCGGGGCGTTAGCCGGGTCTTCGCGCCAGCCCCCGGTTCGGCAGCGCGTACAGGCGGGGCGTTTGGATTTGGCCATCGCGTACTCGCAGGTTCGATCGACCTGACTCGGGCCAATCGCGCTGACTCCGGCTGCGGCGACCGGCACCCGCTCATGTTCCGCGAGTTATTGTCCGCGAGCCTTGAGCTGGCGGTATTTTTCCGAGTACTTCTCATAGAGCCGCGTCTGCTTGTTGCTCAAATCGACGGGGCGCCCCTGAATAAAGGCCTGCTCAATTTGGGAGCGGGCATCAAGGGGGCTGGCTGACGAGACAAACAAGGTTGCGTCTTTCCCGACTTCCAGCGAACCGACCCGATTGTCGACTGCGAAAATCTGCGCGGGAGAGAGCGTGATCGCTTTCAAGGCTTCCGCGGCCGGTAAGCCATAGGCCACCGCAGTTGCCGCCTCGAAGGGGAGATTTCGGGTATTCCACGTTTCCGACCGATCCGTGCAGGAAATGCAGAACTTGACGCCGGCCTCGTGCAGTCTTTGCGGCAGGGTGTAGGCGTGGTCATAAGGATCGCTTGCTCGCTGCGGCAGGCGATACACGGCGGAAACAATCACGGGCACATCGTGCTTCTTCAACAAATCAGCGCAGTGAGGCGCATCGTAGCCTCCCAGAATCACCAACCGCACGTTCTGCTCCACTGCAAACGCGATCGCTCCTTGAATCTCCGGCAATCGGTTGGCCTGAACCACGAGTGGAATTTTCCGATCAAGCAGGTCCGCCATCGCCTCCAGCCTGAGATCAAACGCCTGCCGCGCCACCGGGTTCTCGCGTTGAGCGCGATACGCTCGGGCATCGGCGAAATCCGCCAGGCCAGGTCAAATGCATTCCCGCGACAGGCAAAATCGCCATATCCTCATAGGTCCAGCCGTCCAGTTGAATCACGGTGGAACGGCCTGAGATCAAGCCACCGCTGGGCGCGCTCACTGCCAACAGGACACCGCCCGCGCGGGTGACCGGGAGCAACTCACTATCCGGATTGATTGCCACCTGGGCCTTGACGTTGGGGTTGATCTCACCAACCTCCCCCGTGTCAATTGTCGCCGGCACTGACTGTATCTCTGTCAGTCCCAACT
Source organism: Blastopirellula sp. (assembly GCA_021298375.1). Lineage (GTDB taxonomy): Bacteria > Planctomycetota > Planctomycetia > Pirellulales > Pirellulaceae > BJ22. The sequence continues at coordinate 5,199 of JAJTFE010000115.1, forward strand.
GTGAATTGGCCTCAAACATCCCGGGGAAAACATGCTTGCCGGTGACATCGATCACCTTGGCCCCGGCAGGCGGCGAGGTCTGGCTGCCGACATACGTCAGTTTCCCCCCCACGAAAATCACGGTCCCTTTTTCAATCGGCTCGCTGGAAATCGGGTGCACCGTCCCTCCAACCAGAGCGATCGGTTGAGCCTGGGGCAGAGCCGGGGCGCTCATCTGGGCGAGCAGCGATCCTCCACTGCCAAGGCCGAGCAAGCAAAGCAACATCAAGTTTCGAGTAGCGCTGGAGAACATATTCAGTACCTGATTCAGGTTTAATTTGAACGATTGAGAACACAATCACGCACGCAATCCAACTCCTTACCGCGGTTTGCGTTGGCTTCCATCTCCGTGATTGTGTCCGGTGTGATCGCCTTGATAGAGCAGCAGATCGAGAAACTCAGCGTCCTCTTGAGCTCCGCTTCCATCGTCCTTGGCGTGACCGTGGCAGAACTCGTCGTGCCGCAACCAGAGCGATGCTGGATCAACTTTTGCCTCAACTCCCCCGGCGGTCTGCTTGGCACCGAGTGCCTTCTGCACCAGTTGCCGTTTCATCTCCGCCTGCTGCTTGGTCAATTCAGCCTGCTCGATGCGGTCAAAATACTTGATGCCATCCACCCAGGTCTGTTCGCAGCGGGAAAGCGTATCGAGCGGGTGGCCACTCCAGAGAGCCAAGTCCGCTTGCTTGCCTGGTTCAATGCTTCCGACCAAGTGCTCAATCCGAAGCTGTCTCGCCGGATTCAGCGTAACAAATTTCAGGGCTTCTTCTTCCGGCACGTTGCCATAGCGAACTGCCTTGGCCGCCTCATGGTTCAGGTGGCGAGCCAACTCGGGATCATCGGAGTTGAATGAGACGACAATTCCCTGCTGGTGCATCAGGGCACCGGCCTGAGGAATCGCATCGTACACCTCAACCTTATAGGCCCACCAATCAGAAAACGCGCTCGCCATCGCCCCGTGTTTGGCCATTGCTTCGGCCACTTTGTAACCTTCAAGAATGTGCTGCAGCGAACCAATCCTGATCTGATGCTCTTCGAGCACCCGCAAGAGGGCGAGGATTTCGTCCTGCCGATAACTGTGGCAATGAATCCATCGCTCACCCCGAACAATCTCAGCCAGGGTTTCCAGTTCCAAATCAACGCGCGGTGGCAAGCCGCTGCGAGTGCGCTGATACTCGGCCTTGCGGGCGTCGTATTCCTTAGCCGCCCGGAAGGCATCCTGCATCAACTGCTCGACGCCCATGCGACTCCGTGGATAGCGAGTCGACGGCTGGGGGCTGCCGCTCCGTTTGACGTTTTCACCCAGAGCAAACTTGATTCCCGGCGGTGCCTCGACAAACTTCATCTGCTCGTCATTTCGTCCCCAGCGCAACTTGAGCACCTGATTCTGGCCGCCAATCGGATTGGCTGAGCCGTGCAGCACATTGACCGTGGTGACGCCACCAGCCAACTGCCTGATGATGTTCAAATCATCGCAATCAACGAAGTCTCCAATTCGAACTTCAGCGGTGATCGCCTGCGAGCCTTCGTTGACTCCGCTGTCGGTCGCCATGTGGGAATGACAGTCAATGATCCCCGGAGTCAGATGTCGCCCGGCGGCATCGATTGTCAAGTCAGCAGGGGGCAAGGCTTCGCCGGCTTTGAAAATTCGGGCAATCAGCCCCCCTTCGACCAGGACGGCAGCGCCCTCCAGTTTGCCCTCGGGGCCGCAAGTCCAAACCGTAGCATTCACAAACAGGACTCGCCCGGCTGCGACCGGCACCTGTTCTCGACCAAAATCCCCCAATGGATAGTTGACTCCGTACAACGGTGCCGTATCCGCCTTGGCAGGCTTGCTCTTTGCGGGATCCGAACCCTCATCGATCTGCGGTTTGGCCGCCTTCTCCTCGGATGTTTGGGCGACTGCGGGGGCCTCGCTGTCTGGAGCGACCGACTCCGGCTTTTTCTCCTCGGCAGGCGGCGTCTCGCCGGCGGCCGAAGCGACTTCCTTTTCGGCTCCCTGCTCACTGCGATTGCGGCTGCCGCGCGGCGCCGCCTTTTCCGCCTCACCTACCCGCACTGCTTGAAATTTCAGCGAGCGTCCATCGGAAAAGGCGAGGCTTCCCAAGCCCTCGCCGGGACGGTCAACCACCAGTTCCATCAGGGCCGTCCCCGTTCCTCCCAGCTTGGTCGCCTCCAAAGAACCGCTCAGGCGAACCCCGGCCGTTTCCGCCCCCTTCAGTTCCAATTCAGGGTCGTCGGGATTCGGTTCGACTGACTTGCGAATCGCGCCCGAAATTTTTCCCTCGTCGCGAACAACCAGGTACAGCGACATCAGCGGGTCGGCGTCCGACTTCAAATGCCAGATGCCCGGAAACGCCCGCAGTGCCGCAGGCTGATGCTCAAACCGTTCTCCCAATACCCATGTTTCCAGAATCTTCGTCTTCTCCTCAAACAGGGGGCCATTCGAGAGCACCAGATTCGCCAGCTTCCCGGCAGTGACGGTGCCGAGTTGGTCATCAACCCCATAAAGCTTTGCCGGCACTCGGGTCCAGGCATCCAGCGCTACCCCCGGGTCGAGCCCCCGCTCGATCGCCCTGCGAATCTGACTTCGCCAGTCACCCGGCTTTTCCAAGCCCTGCGTCGTGAAGGCAATCGTCGCTCCCGCTTTGACCAACGCCCCCGGATTACCCGGTGCGTGGTCCCAGTGCATCAACGTCTCGAGAGATAAATCCAACACATCCGCCGGACTGGAAACCTTTGGGGCCTTGGGAAAGTCCAGTGGCAAGACGAGCGGAGCCCTGGTCGCGACGACCTCGGCCAGACGCCGATACTCATTTCCATTTCCCATGACGACCAAACGCAGGCCAAACTCGTCAGCAAACCGCCGCGCTCGCAGTACAAACAATTCGTTCGTCGTTTCTACCATCAACGGCAGAGAGCCAGTCAGTACCGGCTGTAGAGCTTCCAGTGAAGCGTTCACTTCCGGCCGCGATACCTCCGGTCGGATTCGCGCCGCTTGCCAGGCGTCGCGATACCATTGGGCATCAAGGAGCGTCTGCCGCGCCAGTGCAAACGCTCCCATGGGTGAGCTGGGGTAACCAGTCCCCCCGCCAGCTCCGCCACCACCGGGACCGAAGGCGCGGTCGAGCGTCAAGCGGGCCTGCATCGCGACATTCGGCGCGAGCACTGTCCGGTTCGATTGCGTTTTTGACAAATGCGCGATGAAACTCGTTCCGCGGATAATCCCGGCAGTCGGAGCCACGAGGGCATTGGTGAAACCAGCGGCGCGACGCTCGGCCGCGTTTAACTGGTCGAGCTTGAACACTTCTGAGAGTTGCAGCTGCGGGGTGATTCGCGAATTCGCGTTGGCTGTCGCTTCCCCCAGCCCCGGCACTTCTGCCGTGTAACCGAGATAGCCATCCACGAGGCCAGCGTAAACATGCTTCCCCGAACCATCGATGACCACTGCCCCGGCGGGGATCTCAAGGTCTTTGCCGACCGCCAGAATCTTGTCGTGCAACAACACGACCGTACCGCCCTCGATCTGCTCCGATCCGGAGACGTGAATCGTTGCCCCGCGAATGGCAAACAAACCAGGGCGTGCAGTGTGCAAACCCTCTTCGCGGAAAGTTGATTGGGCCAACGCGCCCGTTACAAGGGGAGTTAAAAACAGGGCCAGGCAAAGGCCGAAAAATTGCTGTCGCATCGCGAACCGGTTCCTGATTGCAATTTCGTTGAGAACAAGGCTTTCTCAACGTTAGCATGGAGACCGGCGCGGGTGAACCAGTTATTTGGCTTTTTCAGAATATCCGCTACGCCCCGAAGCCCTCCCTCCGCCAAACTTGGCTCGAACTTCAAGGGGACCCAGAACCGGGAAGCCGGACTTTACCAGGAAGAATGCTTGAACCAACCGTGAGTTTTTGTCTCCCCACAGGCTCCACCGCAACTTCCCGAATTGCAGCCTTCGCATTCAGCACTGCGGTTGGGATGCAACCACCAGTGAGGCGGGCAATTTGGCCGGGCCCGCTGGAAAACCCAAGGATTCAATCCCAAGTCGCGACAGCACGACTCGCATGGCATGAATGTCTGCCATTCATCGCAGCACCCACAATCATCGGCGACATTTCCAAAATTGCCCTTCGGTGGATTGATTCGCCGCTGAAAAGCACTGCTGAACATGAAGCGGTCGCCCAGTGGTTGCTGCTGAATTTCCTGCACCGAGGAAACCGGCTGGTTCATTCCCAACGAATCTGAGGAGTAGACTTGCGGCAGGAGGTATTCGGGAATCCCGCTCGGCTGGTCCTCGATCACCGATTGCGGCGTCGGCTGCCACGCAGGTTGGGTCGCCGATACCTGAATGACGGGGACAATCGGGGCTGATGGCTCGAGGCTGTTACCTGCCGATCGCCTGTCCATGTCCCGCATGATCGCGGCAATGCGGTCTGGATTCTCCTGAGCTCCCGCTTGGCCAACACCAGCCACCACCGCCAACACCAGCAAACAGACTCGCCAGCACTTGTTCATTGAATTTCTCGCTGTAGCAATATCCCGAGTCGATTCCGGACCTGGCTCAACTCGCCAGCCAGAGATAACGTTCCCGAGTCAGTCCCGCGACTTTCCTGACATTCGTTATCTTTATCGCTTTCGGGCAACTCCACTTTTCAATTCTTTGTGCACAGCCGGCTCGGCCCTCAATTCCGCTCAACTGAACCCAACAAAAAAAGTCTCGCCAATCGCTACAGATTGACGAGACCCAAATCTGGCTGCTGTCTGCCCCGCAGAGCTGCTGACAGGGAGGTGCTAACAGCCCGCGTTCACGTTCGACTTCCCGGCCTTAGCCGCGTTTATCGGGATTCCAGTCGAGTACCTTTTCCCAGCCCTCGCCGGGGACGGCAATTTCGTACTCACCGTTTTCCAGCGGCTGCACCGGGGCCTTATCCTGCAGCGAGGTGAGCCCATCCACGTCCGCGAGCATCCGTTTGGATGCCATCGCATCCTCCCAGCGAATCGCCTTGCCCGAGTAGGTCGACATCCGCCCCATAATGGCGGTCATCGTACTCTTGGCACCATACTCTCCCTCGTTCGGGATCAGTCCCCGAGCCATGTCGGCATACATGTCGACATGCTCCTGGGCATGGCCACCGCGCGACCCCTCGGTACGGAAAATTTCCTTACCGTTGAGATCGTAAATCCGCCCCGCGGCGATATCGCAATATCCCTTGGTGCCATGCACGTGTTCCGAAACTTCGTTCCAGCAACCGGCGATCTGCCGACACTGGCTGAACATCTTCACGCCGTTGGCGTAAGTGTACTCGATCGCATGATGGTCAAAAATTTCCCCATGTTGCGAACCGGTCCGAACCTGGCGTCCCCCCATCCCCTCGGCCTTGACTGGATAATCATCCAGCAACCAGTTGATCACATCGAGGTTGTGGATGTGTTGCTCTACCAAGTGGTCGCCCGAGAGCCAGTTGAAGTAAAGCCAGTTGCGGATTTGATACTCCAATTCCGTTTGCTCTGGTCGACGACCGGCAACCCAGAGAAAGCCTTGATTCCAATAAACCCGCGCGGCCACGATGTCACCGATGATTCCATCCTTCAGGCGTTGCAGGGTCTCCATGTAAGCCCGCTCATGCCGACGCTGCAGACCAACCTGCACCGACAATCCCTTGCGCTTCGCTTCCTCAGACGCCCGCAGGACGCGTTGCACACCTGGGGCGTCAACGGCAACCGGCTTTTCCATGAAGACGTTCTTCCCCGCTTTCACTGCGGCTTCAAAGTGCAGCGGGCGGAATCCGGGAGGCGTTGCCAAAATGACCGTCTGACAATCGGTATCCAAAACTTTCTGGTAAGCATCAAAGCCGATGAAGGTCGTATCCGGGGTAACCTTGATCCGGTCTTTGTACCGCTCCTTCAGCCCACCCAATGACCCGGCGGGTCGGTCGGCGAACAAGTCACCCACGGCGGTGATCTCGACGTTGCCGGATTGAGCATTCAAGGCATCGGCCATCGCTCCGGACCCGCGGCCGCCACTCCCAATCACCCCAACCCGAATCGTATCGCTGCCAAAGACGTGATAGCCGCCGCGGCTCGCCTCGGCTCGCAATCCCGCTCCAGCCACTACTCCGGCCGCTGCGACAGCGGAACCGGTCTTCAAAAAATCACGGCGACTTCCCGATGACTTGCTCATTCGCGACACTCACTTCCCTTTCTTTCAACTCTTTCAACTACAGAGATCAACCGCCTTCGGCAGGCAGACAGTAAACCGCAAGCCTTCGGCTGCTGGCCAAACCGCCCCTTCGGCTGCTAGCCAAACCGCCCCTTCGGCTGCTGGCCAAACCGCCATTGCCATCGCGTTTTGGAATTCATTGACAGCGGTCAGGCTCCCGCACCATGCCAGAAGCCTCCCGACTGATTTCTACTGTAGTGCACCCCCGAGGGAGTTACAATCAAGGGACCGTTCCACTGCCGACTCCGCCTCTGTTCAAGGCCGTCTCACTTGCACCTGCGATTCCTCTCCCTCGCCTGTTTGCCGCTGCTCTTCTGGGGCCAACTCACGCCAGTCCGTGCCCAATCTGAGCGGCATGAACTTGAACAGGTCGCGATGGGGGTCAACTTCCGCTTCATCCTCTACCATGCCGATCCCGAGGTCGCGCGTCGACTGTTGGCAGACGCCGCTCGCCGGGTCGCAGAACTCGACCAGGCGCTCAGCGATTACCGCGAGCAAAGCGAGACCAATCGACTCTGCCGTTCCGCTCCTCACGCGATACCCCAAGCGGTCAGCCCCGACCTTTTTCGCGTTCTCGAGCGCGGACTGGGATTCAGCCAACTTACCGGTAACGCATTCGATGTTACCGTTGGCCCGGCCAGCCATGCTTGGCGAAAGGCGATCAAGCGGAACCGCCTCCCCGAGGCTGAGAAACTGGAGACCCTGCGCACGGCAATCGGCAGCCACCGGGTTCGACTGGTGCCGCCCGACCGCGTGCAACTACTCGCCCCGGACATGCAACTCGACTTTGGCGGAATTGCCCAAGGTGATGCGGCGGATCAGATCGCCGACCTGTTTCGCGCGGCCGGCGTCACTTCGGCCCTGATCGACGCCAGCGGAGACGTGCTCGCCCTCGGCGCTCCCCCCGGCGCAGCGGGTTGGCCCATCGAAATTCCCGGACTGGATGGCGCGGAGTCGACGACGATCCTGCTTCGCGATGCGGCCGTCTCAACTTCTGGCGACCGCGAACAGCGACTGGTGGTGGAGGGCGTCCGCTACTCGCACATCATCGATCCCCGCACGGCCCGCGCTGTGAAACAAAGCGTCCAGGCAACCGTGATCGCTCCCTCGGCCACCGCAGCCGACGCGCTCGCATCGGCCCTTTGCGTGCTCACTCCGGATGAAGGGCTGGCGTTGATCGCCCCAATCCCGGGAACGGCCGCGCGGCTGCAACTGCCATCGACCGCCTCACCACCAGCCGGGCAAGGGGACAGCGAGTCGCTGCTCCGCGAGTCGCCGAATTTCCGAGAGTTTATTCGGCCACGACCAGAGCGCTGAAGCTTTCGGTTCGGCACACGTGGTCTCCGCAGCAGCGGTCTCGGATCTCAATTGGCTGGGCTGTTACCGGGACCAGCCTGCTGGCGGCGACCTCGGCTTCGGACTAACCCAGAATCTCGCGCCTTTGGCGGACGTAATCCCACACCACAAAGCGGTCCAGATCCTCCCCGCCAGTAAAAAAGACTCGCCCCTTGGTCCCTTCAGCCAGTCGCTGGGCAAACTTCACGTCTTCCTCGGTCTGCGACCAGGAAGGGACGAGGAACATGTTGATCGTAATTCCCTCGCGACCGCACAACTGAGCCTCGC
>JAJTFE010000116.1 GCA_021298375.1 Blastopirellula sp.
AGAAAACCATCCCCAGCGACGAAGCCCAGGCTGGCGTGGCCGTATAGTGCAGGTGGTGCGGACCAGCCCAAATATAGATGAACACCAACGACCAGAAGTGGATGATGCTCAACTTGTAGGAGAACACAGGGCGCTCCGCAGCCTTTGGCAGGAAGTAATACATCAAGCCGAGGAACGGTGTCGTGAGAAAAAAAGCAACTGCATTGTGGCCGTACCACCACTGCATGAAGGCGTCCTGCACTCCGGCGTAAATGGAATAGCTTTTGAGAATCCCCGCCGGAACAACCAGATTGTTGAAGATGTGCAGAATCGCCACCGTCACAATGGTGGCGATGTAGAACCATAAGGCGACGTACATGTGCCGCTCGCGCCGCTTGACCAGAGTCATGGTGAAGTTCAATCCGAAGATGACCCAGACGACCGCAATCGCCAAGTCGATCGGCCACTCCAGTTCGGCGTACTCCTTGCTTTGCGTGATCCCCAGCGGCAAGGTGACCGCGGCGGAAACAATGATCAGCTGCCAACCCCAGAAGTGAACCGCACTGAGGAGGTCACTCCACATCCGGGCCTTGCAGAGTCGCTGGGTCGAATAATAGACCGCGGCAAAGATGGCGTTTCCCGCAAAGGCAAAGATCGCCGCATTGGTGTGCAGCGGACGAAGCCGCCCGAAGGAAAGATACGGCAAGCCAAACGATGCCCAAGGCAGGACCAGCAGTACCGCCACGATCAGCCCGACAAGAAAAGCCACGATTCCCCAAATCAGGGTCGCCGTGGCAAACATTCGCACAATCTGGTCGTCGTAGGAAAACGACTCCAAAACAACGGCACCCGTCTTAGTGCCTCGCGCGGCGGGATGTCCCGCTTCTCCGATTACCATCTCTGACATTCACTTTGCTCCAGACAGTTGCTTGCCGGCCACGATTCTGCACTCCGCAGGGCAACCGCGGCTGACGTGAGCGACGAGACTCTGATGATTCCAGTCCGCGGACCCGCGAACCTGTGCCCGGGGACGTTCGCAAAACAGATGCCGAGTCGGGCTGCCGTGACGAATTGGCTCGCTTCCGCCCCATTCAGGCCAACTTCGCGGCCTCACAGCGGCCGGTCAGCAAAACAGGTGTGCCAGAGGGCACGCTCAGCGTCCGGAGCGCGCCAAATCGAACAATCCGCAAGCTCAAGCATTTGAGTGGCAGAATCGGCAAAATCGGTAAATTCCCTCGGTAATTGCCCACTCGGCTGATTCGCCGTTCATTCCCCGGCAGTGGGCGAGCTACGAGGGCCTACAGTTCGTCAAACTGAAAGTGTTGGAGTTACCGCAGAAAACAACAGTTCCGTCGATACCCAACCGGTTGGCAATCGATTCCTCAGATTTCGGCCCTGCATACAACGTGCCCTCTGGCAACATCCCAAGCCCGTGCCCCGGAAGCAAACCAATGAGCATCCAGCCAAAGTCAGATCGCCCCAACTCCAGTGAAGCTCAGGCAACCGGCCGCACGTGCGAGTCGCTCCCGGAGACGCCTGCGGAGGCCACAGCCCAAGGGACCTGCCTTGATCAAATGGTCGAGGAGTTGCTTACCGGTAAGAACCAATCGCCTCGCAGAGTCGCTCAAATCCTCGAGCAGGACATCGGGCTGCGCGGGGAGGTGATTCGGGAAGCCAATGCCTTTATTTACTCGCTGGGCCGGCCGGTGGTGAGCCTGAACCAAGCGGTCGCCTGCCTCGGATTCAACCGCTGTCGAGCGATTATCGCAGCCAAATATCGTGCCGGTGAATTGCGTGAGCCCTCCAAGCCAACGTCGGGCAAACCATCGAGTCCGGCATCCGACAGCGAGTCGTTGGTTCGTGGCCTCCGGTCGCACCGGGAACAACGATTAAGCAGCCTGTACCCACCAAAAAATCAGCGGACCACAACGCAATTTAATTCCTCCCTTTTCGAGCGGTCCTAGAGTTTACAACACCGCGTTTCAGCCACAGGTCGATCTGTCGGGCTTTTTGTCCGACCCCTCGAGCCGGTTGTTGTTAAGCCAAATCACGGAGATTCACTCGTGTTTCATCGAGTCTTCCTGCCCGAAACGAACACTCCTCAAATCGAGTTGCCGACCGAATTGGCGCTTCGGATGGGTTGCAACCTTGATCAGCTCAAGGTCCTGCCAGACGTCGCCGTGCAAGCTTTGGATATCGCCAAGGATCCTAACTGCTCGGTAACCCGCTTCTCCACTGTCGTGGAGCAGGATGTCAAGCTGACCACCGACATTCTGCGGATGGCCAATACCGTCGTTTTCTCGGGGGGGCAGAGAATCACCAGCCTCCACCAGGCGATCATCCGCCTCGGTTTCCGACACTGTAAGAATTTGATCCTCTCGTCCTGCATTGGAAGCTTGATGCGCAGGATGTCGATCCAGGAAACCAACAGCCGCGAAAAACTTTACAAGCACGGCTTCCTGACTGCCCTCATCTCGGCCAATCTCAACAACCTGTTCGGGATTCGCTTCATGGGCGAAGACTTCACGGCAGGCCTGATTCACGACCTCGGCCGAACCCTGCTCGCGATGTTCATGCCAACCGAGTTTAAACAATTCGATAAGCTCGATTTTGTTGAAGACCAGTATCTACTCGAGCGGGAGCATGCCGCCTTGGGTACGACCCATTGTGACGTCGGCGGCTGGTTCGTTCAGCACAACATGCTGCCCGACCCGCTCTGCCAAGTCGTCCGTTTTCACCACCAGCCGGAACTGTCTGGCGAAGGCCGATTGCTGACCACGTTAGTCGCGGCCTCGGATGAGATCGCCAACTTTGTGCATCAACTCGGGGCTCCCCGGGAGCTGCCGATCGACAAGCTGACCATGCTGGTGAAACTTGAAGAAGTCGGAGTTGATCGGGCGATCGAGAAGTTTGCCGACCAGTCAACCCAGATCGTCACCATGGCGTTGTCGGATCTCTGCAGCCTCAATTCGCGCAAGTCCTGAAAACCGCCGTCACCCAGCCGGTTCCCAAGACCGGCGCTGTGCCCACAACGTTCTCCGCTCCTGCTGGCCTCTGCCGCAGACCCGCTCTTCGCGCAGACCCGCTTGAACAGCCCGCCAGCGGTTTGATCTGGTTATGCCGATTAGTCGGCCGCGTTAGTCGGGTTTTCACGCAGAAAAGCTTCCCCAGTCCGTCAGGTCAGCCAAACCGAGCTAAGTTTCATTCGCTGGCCCACGTTCAGTCTGCACCAAGCGGCCCAGCGGCTCCCGGGGCACTGCCCGGTCTCGACAGGAACGCGTCACGTGTCCATTGCTCCGCGCCAATTCAAGATTGTCACTCCCGCCCAAAAGAAGCAGGAAGCCCGCCTCCGGTTGCTCCGCCAGGTTGCGGTCTGCATCGGGCTGCTGCTGCTGCCCGTGATCGCCTGCGGGCTCTGGATGGCATTCCCGCGAGCCGCAAGTGTCAAAGCGCCGCCAAATTGGCCGCAGGCGAGCAACCTCGTACGGAACTTCACCGCCCCCACCATGGTTTTATTCGTCGAACCGGAGCAGGCGGACGCAGCCCAAAACCTTGACCAACTCGACCAGCTGGTCAAACAGAATCGACTCGCCGCTTACGTGGTCTTTGAGGGAAACCAGCCGACCGCATCGCTGCTCGCCAAGGCCCGCAAGCTTCCGAACACGACGGTTGTAATTGACCAGCAAAACCGGGAAGCAGAGCAGTTTCAGACGGCCTCGGCCGGCGACTGCCTGCTGTTCGATCGCCATGGGAAACTGCACTTTCACGGCGAGTTTGCCGCCACGCGGACTGAGGCGGTGGAGAGCGTGAAGTTACTGCTCACCGGACATCCCACTTCTCCTGTTGCCAGTGTCAATCGCTCCGCAGCCGCCGCTCAAGAGTAGTTCTCGCAGTTTATCCAGCGGTTCAACCCAATCGCCACCGCCCCCTCCCCGCGTTTGCGTGTGGAGTCCGGTCTGGCGGCAGCCCTGCTTTTGCTGTGCGGGGCGATTCAGGGACGAGGCTCGGCAGAAAAAACCTCGCCCCCTCCCCTCCAGCTATAATCGGGCGGCTTGCTTCCCGAATCTGGAGTTGAGATGTACAAGTTCCTGAACAAATGGACGCGCAAGCTCCATCGCTGGGGCGCCCTCCTGACCGCTGTGCCACTGCTGCTGGTGATCGTCACCGGCCTGCTGTTGCAAGTCAAAAAAGAAGCCGCTTGGATCCAGCCCCCCACGCTGCGCGGATCGGTCAAAGAGCCACGCGTCCAATGGCCTGCGGTGCTGCAGGTTTGCCGCGAGGCTCCTCAGGCAGGAATTCAATCCTGGGAAGATATTTCCCGGCTCGACGTCCAGCCCGCCAAGGGAATCATCAAGGTCCAGGCGAAAAACCATTGGGAGCTGCAACTCGATCTGGCCGATGGCAAGCTTCTCTCGTCAAACTATCGCCGCTCGGACTGGATTGAGCAGCTGCATGACGGCTCCTTTTTCGGCGACTGGGCCAAGCTCTGGCTGTTCCTTCCCAACGGACTCGTGCTGTTGGGGCTGTGGTTGACCGGAGCCTACCTCTGGTACCTCCCGTTTTATGCCAAGCAGAGGAAGGCTCGCAGCAAGCCGCAGCCGGAGCCCGCCCAGACCGGTAATGCCAGTTAGGGATTGACGATCTGCGGAGGAACACGCGGCTCGGCTTTCCCGGCGCGCAATCGCACGGTCACGGTCGAACCGTCAGCCGAGAGCGCGACTTCTCCTGTGACTCCGAGAAACAACTCGAGAATTTCCAAGTGAGTCGTTGCATGCAACGAAAGGGGCGCCGCGCGGTAAACGTGCGACTGACCGCTTTGCCAGACAGCCAACCCCAGCGGCAAAAGCCATTGGTCAGCCAGATGCTCGCCGACCGGAGCATCGTGGGCCAGGTATTCCCGAACGCTGGCGGCCAAACGCCGAGCGACCTGTTCTGCCCGGAGGCCTCGTTTGCCGAATTCGGTCAGCAGTTCCGAGCATCCCGCCGCTACCAGCTTGGCCCAGACCACGTTGCCCGGCCCATTCGAACCGACTTCCTCCACCCGGCCCGATCGGGCGGGCCAGTTTAATTCCGCCAGCGCGGTGGCCACCTCGCGTTGGGCAATCTCCAGCGGCAAGCGCGAGACGATCGCGCGGACTTCCTGCTCGCCGACCTCACCGCGCTCCAGCAAATCAAAACCGCGCAGCACCGGGGAAGGCTTGATTTCGGCGACGATCCTGCCCCCTCCCGCCGGATAGAAGCCATGTCGCTCCAGCCGCAACGTTACCTCCGGACCGAGTCGATTGAAAAGCGGCAAGTAGACGGACTGAAGAAAGTCGCAGGGAGGCGCAAAGGGATTGTGCGTTCCCCCGGAAACAATGACCCGCGAAGCCTCACGCGCCAGGCTCAGCGCAGGCAAAACGGTTTGCAGCACGAGCGTCGCGCTGCCTGCAGTCCGAATCTGGAAATCGTAAACTCCGCCGACAACCGCTTGCGGACGGAACTCCAGTTCTCGGCTTCCCAGAGTCGCGCCGCTGACCGCGGCGTTGCCGACCCGCGCGGCTGCTTCAACGGCCATCAAGTGTTGCGGCTGCAAGCCCGGCCGCTCCCGCCCGGCGCGAATCTGCAGCAGTCGGATCGGCCGCCCGGTGACTAACGAGAGGGTCAGCGAACTGCGGAGGATCTGGCCGCCCCCCTCGCCACGCGATCCGTCAATGTCCAGCCAATCCTCGTCCATGCTGATTCTTATCTCCCGAGACCAGGTAGGGTTAATACTTGCCCCGAATGTTCTCCGCGACACGCTCTCGATACCACGTCCTGAGGCGTTCATGGTCAGTCGAAGCGATCGCCGGCAGGTCGCTCGCCAACGCATTTTCGCGAGCCTGCCCAGGACGTTTGGCACCCGGGATGACGGTCGTGACTTCGGGCCAGTCCAGACACCAGCGGAGAGCCCACTGGGACATCGCCCAGCCAGCCGGCACGAACGGGCGAAGGTCTTCCACCAGTTCCAGCCCCCGGGAGAGCTCCAAGCCGGCAAAGGTCTCGCCCACGTTGAACTTCTCGCCGTCCCGATTGAACGTGCGATGGTCCGTCGGAGCGAACTGAGTCGAGGGACTGAGCTTGCCGCTCAGCAAACCGCTGGCCAGCGGCAGGCGGACGATGATTGCCACGCCTTGAGCCGCAGCCAAGCGGAGCAATTGCTCCAGCGGTTTCTGCCGAAAGACATTGAAAATGATCTGCAGCGAGCTCAGCCCGGGTATCTGCAGGCAGTTCAGGCCTTCTGCGACCGTTTCCACGGAAGCTCCAAAGGCACGGACCTTCCCGGCCCGCTGAAGTTCGCGCAAGGTCTCCCAAACGACTCCATCTGCGAGCTGTGCTTCCGGTAAACAATGGGTCTGAGTCAAGTCGAGGCACTCAACTCCCAATCTCCGCAGCGAGTCTTCGGTGTGGCGGATGACCGCCGCGCGGGTGAAGTTCTCCGGCCAACCGGGGTCCGGGCGCCGCCCCAGCTTCGTGGCGAGAAAGAACTGCTCGCGCCGGCCCGTGCGCTCCAGGAATCGCCCGATCAGCTGCTCGCTCCGGCCCCCACCATAGATGTCTGCCGTGTCGAAGAAACTGACCCCGGCTTCAGCAGCCGCCGAGAGCGTTGCCAGCGCTTGCTCGTCGCTCACGTCTCCCCATTCGGTTCCCCCCAATTGCCAGGTTCCCAAGCCGATTTCTGAAACGGGCTGTCCTGTCGCTGGAAAAATTCGAGTCTGCATAAAAAGTTCCTCAAATCTCGGACTCGCCGTCAGCCCGAGTGCGGGGGAGAAAACAAGCCACTGCCAGGGGCCAAAAGGGCTCTAATTTAACCGAAATCGCGAAGAAACGTGTCGGAACGGGGCGGATTGGTCCCAGTTGGGGACAACCTGCTCAAGGAACCGGAAACTGGTCTGGTCAAAAACTTGCTTCCCGGAGACAACAGAGTTAGGCTTAAACGGCTGAGGATCAATGGATTGGCACGGGTTCACTGCGAAAAGTGGCCGACAAATTCAGGCCTCGACTTTTCTCTCAGGAATCAACTCGAGTGAATCATTTCAATCATCCCGACCCGATCGTCTCGGACGAAGGCTCGGAAATTCCATACGCATCGCCGATTGCTCCCCCTTCCTCCCCAGACCAAAACGCCCCCCCCCAAATCTCGCTTGCGATTCGTCTCGCGACCCTTGGATTTGTGGTTGGTCCGTTTATCGGCACCATTGCCGCCGCTTGGCTCTGCTGGGGCGGCTTGTTTGGCTGGTCCCACCTGACCGTCATGCTGATCATGTACGCCCTTACCGGGCTGGGGATCACGGTCGGATTCCATCGGCTCTTTACCCATCGCTCCTTCCAAACGACCGGCCCGATCCGAGCCCTGTTCGGGATTCTGGGTTGCATGGCGGTCGAGGGACCGCTGTTGCGCTGGGTTGCCGACCATCGGCATCACCACAAGGAAAGCGACCAGGAGGGCGACCCGCATTCGCCCCACCTCCACGGCCACGGCTGGCTGGGGCTTTTCAAGGGCATTTACCACTCGCATGTCGGCTGGCTCTTTACCCACCATGAACTGCCGCTCCAGCAATACGTTCCGGACCTGCTCAAAAGCCGCAGTCTTCGCACCATCAGCGCTTTGTTTCCGCTTTGGGTGTTGGTCAGCTTCCTGATCCCGACGGGTCTGGGTTGGCTGTTTGTCGGCAATTGGACGGGGGCTCTGCTTGGTTTCATCTGGGGTGGCTTGGTCCGCGTGTTCCTCGTGCATCACGTGACTTGGAGCATCAACTCAATCTGCCATCTGTGGGGCAGCAAGCCGTACGACACGGGAGATGAGAGCCGCAACAACTTCATCTTCGGCATCTTGGGACTGGGCGAAGGCTGGCACAACAATCATCATGCCTTCCCGACTTCGGCCCGACATGGGTTTCACTGGTGGCAAATTGATTTCAGCTACTGGGTGATCCGGACGCTGGAAATGCTCGGCTTGGCTTGGGACGTCAAGGTCCCCCAACCTCAGGCAATCGCCCGCGAAAACCGCCGCGCCGCCTAGAAAAAGGTGTCAGGACTCTTTTTTGGGTCTTCCGCGGGGGCGAAGGGTCGACTGGAGGTTCAGTTTCCGGGAGATTCGCTCAATCCAATCCCCAGCTGGAATGCCCCCATTCTTGATCCAGTAGTTATGAGAGTACGGTTTGGGTAAAAGTTTTCTCTTCGCTGTGCTGA
>JAJTFE010000117.1 GCA_021298375.1 Blastopirellula sp.
CGCCGTGATTGAGCGTCGTGACCAGCGCCCGTCCTGCTCCGACCTTGACTACAAACGCTGCCGCATGCGTTCGCACGTCAGCCTGGTCATGGTTATCCCAGAAGAAAACCAGTGGCAGGATATCGTCGC
Source organism: Blastopirellula sp. (assembly GCA_021298375.1). Taxonomy (GTDB): domain Bacteria; phylum Planctomycetota; class Planctomycetia; order Pirellulales; family Pirellulaceae; genus BJ22. Next base: position 130 of record JAJTFE010000117.1, read on the forward strand.
GAAAGTGCTCAATCGCTGGAACCACTGGACCGGCCAAGTCAAAATGTTGAAGCTCATTGAGGAGGTCGATCTCCTTCCCGGATGAGGTGGGAAAGGATTTCAGCCAGGGACGCTGAGGTTGCTCAAAACCGAGTGGACTCCCTCGAAGAAACCAGTGTTGACTCGTCGGTAGACTGTTGACCGAATTGTTCGGAACGATCACCGCCCGGCCACCCCGCGACAAATGACTGAGCAATTCAGCGGAGAAGACCGGGGAAAGGACCGTCTCGGACGCCTTCACCTCCGCCCAGCTCTCAACTTGTCGGCGGCTGATGGGCCATTCGGTTTCGAGTTGGGCCGCGCCGGCAACTTGAACCAGCGTGTGTCGGTTGGAGTCGACTGCCGGAAAGACCCAGATTGGCCACTCGTTGCGGATTTCGGGTTTGCCGCTCTCGTTCCAGGCGGCCTGCAGGACCAGTCTTGTCGGTTGGCCAACAGACGGCGGCGTGAAAGCAACTTGCAGCTTGGCGGGTTGACCGAATTCTGTCGGCTCGACCGTGGCCAGCTGCAGTTCCCTTGGGTTGGTTCCATCCGAGTCTGCCAAAGCGAGGCGGAATGTTCCTGCGGGTTTTGGCTGGGGTCCACTCCAGGCAAGTTGGAATTTCAGGCTGGCGGGCTCATTCGAATGAAATGAACGGCGGTCGGCCTGGGTAGAAAGCAGGATCATTCCGTCGCCTTGAAAACCCCAATCGCTCGCCGAGTGTTTGGGTTGGTTGGCAAAATCAACCAAGCCCATCGCCGCTTTGGGAAAATCGCGGATGACGCTGACGACATAGCCGCCTTGGGGAACTTCCCGGCGATACGTCTCGATTTGGTACTTTCTCATCAGCAGCCCGTAATGCCGAGAGTCGAGCGGGAGCTGATCGAGTCGCGATTCCAGTCGCAAGCGATTCGAGAGCGTGCGGATCTCTGCCTGCCAGGTGGCGTTGGCTTGTTCCGACCAGGGCGCGTGCGGAGAGGTCAACTTGAGCTCGCGGCCGGCAGGACGCGGGGCGATCGCTTGCGCGGTCGATCGCGGCGTGAAGTTGTGCCCGCCGGGTAACTGAAACGAGTCGGCAGCGATCGCTTCCCCCAGCACCAGCGGCTTGGGATCGTGCTCGGAGATGTATTGCTTCAGTCCATCCAGCGTGCGCACCCAAGTGTGATTGTTACCGTAGGGGTGGTCATCATAAAAGTCAGAAACGCGATTCCAGGAAATCCAGCTGCTGTCATCTTCCACAATTGCCCCCGGTACGGCGAGTTTGCAGCGCTGATAAAGATCGCGAATCACGTTGATGTCGGCGCCGGGCCCGGTTTCGCAGGTCAAACTGCGGAGCAAAACGGAGGGGTGGTTCCGGTCGTATTCAAAAAACTCCTGGAATTCCCGCTGCAGTTCCGGTAGGTGCTGCTGGTCCAGTTGAGGATGCCATGTCGGGTATTCCAGCCAAGCGAGCATCCCCAGCTCGTCGCACAGCTCAAGGTAACGCCGAGGCGGGACCCAAAGACAAAACTTCATCAGATTGAAGCCTCGCTCACGAGCCAGCTCGATTTCTCGGCGCATCCACTGTTCGTCCAGTGAGGGAGCGAAGCTGGGGGGAGCGTAACCCCAATTGAGCACGCCGCGGATCACGAGTGGACGTCCGTTGAGCGTGATGCTGTCGGTGGTGGCTGCGATGCGGCGATTGCAAATTGGAACGATGACCTCATCCTCGATCTCGCCGTTGGCGGTCTGCAGTTGCAGTTGCAGTTGGTATCCGACCGGATTGTCAGGGCTCCAGAGGTCGAGCTGAATCGGCGCGGTAAGTTCAAAAAAGCGATCCTGCGGCTGGGTGAAAGGAACCGCAGGGTCAGGTGCCGATTGAGCTGACAGTTCCGACGTAAGCAACGGAAGGAATTCAGCGGTGCCGGTGCGGCGATAGGCCAACGCGAGGCGGCGTCCATTCAGCGTCCGCGGCGAGTTGACTCCCCAACGAACCAGCAGTCGCGAACCGCCAGTGACCTCTGACTGCTCGGTGGCCACGCCAGGGGGATTCAAGTTGGCGAGGTCCATGGTGGCGAGAATGCGATCTCCCAGCAACCGATTGTCGGCCGTTCGAACGAGCGACACGTTCTGCCAGAGGCCACCGAAATGAGGGATGACGATCGGCAAAAACCCCTGGGTATTGTGGCCGACCAGTTCATCGACTTCGACCCGAAGTTGCCACATCTCGGCATCGGCATGTTGTCTCGCCAACGCGGTGATGTCGCATTCAAATGGGGTCCAGCCTCCCAGATGTTCACCCACCAACTGGTCCTGGAAAAAGACTTTGGTTCGGGTGGCTGCCGCATTGAAGCGGACGAACAGTCGCTGGCCGGCGGCCAATTGCACTGGTTCGATCGTGCGACGGAACTGGGCAACGCCATCAAAATCCCAGTCCAGTTCATTCTCCACCGGGGAGGGGAGCTGGATGTTGTGCCAGGATTGGCCGCCGTCGAGCGAGGCCTCCCAGGAACCATCGAGGCTGGTTACGTCCCGAGCGGGAGAGCGACAAGCCGAGTTGGCATCGGTCGCGAGTTCCCCGGCGATCCCCGCTTCAATGAGGCAGAGGCTGAGCACCCAAAGGATAACGCGTGGGCTGAACCGGGAGAAACGTGCAACGCAGTCAGCGAGCGAGGGAATGAGCATGCAGTGCCCCGTACGACAGATACCAATTGCAGCGGGCTGGGAGACTTCTCCAGCCCCGAGTGATTATCGTAGCGGACTGAGTCGGCCTTCGAAACAATCCCGGGTTCCTCCGGACGCAGGGGTTTAGCAGCGACTTGAAGCCGAGGAAATAATTTTGTCAGCGCGCAAAAAAAGCGTCATCGTTGCGGATGACGCTGGGCGGGATTCAAACAAAGGTTTGCTGCCGATTACTTCTTTTTCAATTTGCGTTGGGCTTTGTCTTTCATTTTAGCCGCCGCTGTGGTCTTTTCGTCGGAGAGCATGGCTTGGGGGACTTCTTCACCTTCCGGAGCGTCCTCTACCTCGGCTGGCGCGACGGACTCTTCAATGTAAGGGTTGCGAATCACTTCCGGTGGAGCCAGAGGCTGGACCATGTACTCTGTGGGAATGATTCCGGGAGGTGCCGCGTAGGGGCTGATGCCGTAAGGGCGGGGAACAATGTGACTGTAGTACACCGGAGGAAACTTGGCGAAGTAGGGAAGTTCCTCAGAGGGGCGGACGTAACCGAAGTTGCCCACGAAAAATGGATTTGCCCCGAGGCCAAATCCATAGCCAGCGCCGTAGGAGCGACCGTAGACGTTCTGGGCTTGCAGGTCAGCGCAGGTGAACAGAATTCCCAAGAGCAGGGCGAGTGAAAGCAGGCGGCGGGGCGATAACATAGACTGGGTCCTTGAAGAGCGGGAAAATGCAAAATCGGCCGGGAGTTTTGGCCGCGTCGAATCCCGAGTTTCAGACTAAACACCCGATCCCGAATTTCAAGCTATCCGGTTTGCCGTGAATTCCTGAAAGAAGCTGAATGGACGAGCCAAGCCTCGCAAAATTGGCAGAGTCGTTACGAGCGGAATCACTGCGGCTGGGATTCGCCCTGGTCGGCATCGCACCCGCAGTCGAGCCCACTGGCTATGGGCAACTGCAGCGGTGGCTGGAGTCGGGTTATGCCGGAGAGATGAACTACTTTGAGCGCCGCCGGGAGGCTTATTCCCATCCCCGCCACGTTTTGGATGGGGTGCGGAGTCTGGTGCTGCTCGGCTTGGATTACAACACGGGGTTGGAGGGGTGTTCGGAGCCGGGGCAGGGCCGCGTTTCCCGGTACGCTTGGGGAAGCGTCGACTATCACGATCTGATCTGGGGCAAGTTGGATGCCTTGCAGGAGTGGTTGGCGGAAAAAGCACCCGGGGCAAGCTCGCGGGGAGTAGTGGATACGGCCCCGTTGCTGGAGCGGGAGTTTGCTCAACTCGCGGGGTTAGGTTGGCGGGGGAAAAACACGCTGCTGATCAATCCTCAACGCGGCAGTTATTTTTTTCTCGCCGCATTGCTAACCGATCTTTCCCTGCCCTGCGATCCTGTATTTACAGCGGATCACTGCGGCACCTGTCGGCGATGTCTGGATGCTTGTCCGACAGGGGCCTTTCCAGAGCCTTATCTGCTTGATGCCACCAAATGCATCAGTTACCTGACCATCGAACTGCGGTCGGAGGTTCCCGAATCCTTGAGGCCGGGATTGGGCGACTGGTTGCTGGGGTGTGACATTTGTCAGGAGGTTTGTCCTTGGAATCGTTTTACGCGCATCGCGGACGAGCCCGGTTTTCTCCCGCGGCAAGACGCAGGACTGGAGGATTTGGAGACGTTGCTGGGATTGAGCGAGGGGGAATTTCGGGCCCGCTTTCGAAACACGCCGCTGTGGCGACCTCGCCGGCGCGGGATCCTGCGAAATGCCGCGATTATTCTGGGGAACCAGCGACACGTCCCGGCATTGAAAGCGCTGTGCCGGGCCTTGCAGGATGAGGAAGAGCTGATTCGCGGGGCCGCAGCTTGGGCGCTGGGGCAACTCGGCGGGGAGCAGGCTCGGGCCGCGCTGCGGGCTCGATTGCCACAGGAGTCAGCCACCCAGGTTCGGACGGAAATCGAGCGCGCCCTGGAGGCGGCCAGCGCTGAGATTGCTGAATGATTGAGTTTGGCCAAAGGGGAATCGGCAAAATCGCTACAGGCTGAAATTCTTGCCCCGCTGCTGATGTTTTCCTGCAACATTCAAGTTGCCTGATTGCCACATGTTTCGCTTCTGCATGCTAGGTTTCCGCAGGGTTGCGGTACTGCGCACCCCGCAAATTCACCTTTGGCAATGGAAGTCAAATCATGTTTTCCCGCTCGGTATCGATGCTTGCATGCACGCTGGTCTGTGCGGCTTGGTGTCTCTCCGGCAGTTGGACTTTTGGACAGGTTCAGGTGCCGGCCATCGATCCGAGCGGGAATCAGATTTTTCTTCCGCCAGGAAACTCCACGAACCTGCTTACCCCCGGCACGGTCGCCAGTCCTTATCAGACGCCAGCCTATCCGGGAGCCGTTCCCGGTTATCCGCAACCGGGCGTACCACCGACGGGGACACCTTTCCCACCCGGCTACGTGCCACCACCCGGCTATGTCGCACCGCCGGGCTATGTCGCACCGCCGGGCTATGTCGCACCGCCGGGCTATGTCGTACCGCAGGGGGCAGTTGTCCCGGGCGGAGTCCCCGGGGGGATGGTGACGCCGTATGCTGGCGCCACCCCGCAAATGGGCGTCCCGGGGATGGTGCCTGCTCCGACAGCGGCACCGGGGGCTGCGGCTGCAGGAGGTTGTTGTCTCTGCCCCGGTGGACAATGCAATCTCTTTTCCCAAGGCGGCTGTTTGAGTTGCTTCGGCGAGTTGGGGAAATGCCTCAATGGGCTCAAGTGCAATTGCCTGACTGGTTCCTGCTCGCTCTGTAATAAATCCGCCACCGCGGCGGCAGCGGCCGCCCAAGGCAATGCGGTTCCGACTCCCCCACCGGGCAACTTCGGGGCACCCACAGGAGTGGTCGCTACTCCAGTGAGCGGCCCGCCTCAGCCGGCCTACACGCATCCGCCCGATGTTCCCAGTTGCAACGGCAAGTGCGGTGGGGCGTGCGCCAGTTGCCGTCTCGGCAAAGGTGAGAAAAAACACTTGGTGCCGAGCCCATCGTTGAAGCCGACGCAGGGTCAAATGGGGCAGATCATCATGACTCCCTCGCGGATTGTGGCTCCCGTCGGAAGCGAAGTGATTGTGCTCGCCGGAATCTGCGGCGGCGACAATCATTTGGTGATTAACCAGCCGCTGGAGTGGATGCTCTCCAACGATAGCGTGGGACAGATTATCGAAGTTGGCGGGATGGAGCATCAGGCCTTCAATCGGCTCGTTAAGCCAAGCTCGCGTAAGCAGGATGGCCAGTACGCCGAGGGGCGGACCGGATTGAAAGAGAAACTCCTGACTCGAGGCACGCCAACTCCGGTGGACGACATTGAAGTAGCCAAGGGGCAGACGTACATCAGCCTCTCGTCGGCTTCACCTGGAACCAGTTACCTGACGTGTGTCGCACCCAACGCTCAGGCGTGGGACAAGCGGCGCGCCCAAACCATTATCCACTGGGTCGATGGAATCTGGTCCATTCCGACCCCGATTCGCACGGCCAGTGGCACCGTTCAGCCTCTGACGACGTCGGTAACCCGCGTCGTCGACGGAACCGGGATTGCGGGCTGGAAAGTTCGCTACACGATTATTGGCGGGGTGCCTGCCGAATTCGCTCCGGCTGGATCGCAGACTGCGGAACTGGAAACGGTTTCCGATGGCAAGGCGACAGTGCAGCTGCGTCAGACTCCCGGCAAAGTCACTCCGGGGACGACTCAGATTCGCGTTGATGTGATTCGGCCGCCCGTTGCCGGAGAGGCCGAGTTGTTGCTGGAGAGCGCCCTGACGAGTGTCACTTGGAGCGCTCCGGCCCTGACGATCAAGACTATCGGCCCGAAAGAGGCGGCCCTCAGCGAGCCGTTCAACTATCGAATCGAGGTGACCAATCCGGGTGACCAGGTCAGCCGAAATGTTGTCGTCTCGACCGACGATATTGCCAACGACATTCAGTATTTGACGAGCAATCCCAAACCGGGCGAATTCGGCAGCCGTTTCGAATGGCGATTGGGAGACATTCCACCGAACAGTTCGCCGCGCGTGATCGACGTGCAGTTAAAGAGCAGTCAACGCGGCGTCAAGCGGCTCTGCTTTGAGGTCAGCAGCGCAGATGATCAACTCAAGACCGAGGCCTGCGGTGAGACCGAAGTCGCAGCGCCCTGTCTGGGGCTGGAAATTAATGGTCCTCGCGAGGCGCGAATGGGAGAGCAGGCCAACTTCAGCATCAAGGTTGTCAATCAGTGCGATGCTCCCCTGCGAAACGTCACCTTGAACGTGCAATATGATCCCGGCCTGCGCGCGGTTTCCTTGGGAAATCCGATCGTGGCCAATGTTGGCGATTTGGCTTTCGGTGAAACGAAGACAATCCCGCTGGTGTTCGATGTCACCGCTGGCGGGGTGCAATGCTTTGTCCTGAATGTCACGGCAGAACAGGGCCATACGGCTACTGTCAAGCGTTGCCTCGATGTGACCCAATCGGTACAAGGCTCGGCAGCCCTGGAGGTCAGTGGCGCACCGATTGTTCGGGCCGGTGGTTTGACTACCGTTAAGACTACTGTGCGAAATACCGGCAACGTCGCGCTGGAGACGATCACCATTCTGAATCGTTTCTCACCGTCGCTCAGTCCCCAGAAAGCCTCGTCTTACCCTCCAGCCAACCTGGTCGGGAACGAGGTCGCTTTTTCGATTAACCGTTTGGAACCGGGACAGGCGATTCCGTTTGAAGTGGAGTATCTGGCTCTCCAGCCGGATGGCAACGCTTTCAGTCAATTTACCTTGACGACTCCCAGCGGCGCTGCGGCCGAGAAGCGGTTCGAATTGCGCGTCGAGCCCGGAGAGGCAGCGCTGCCTAATCAACCTCCCCTGCCGGGCAATCAGGGCAATCAGGGCAATCAGCCCCCGGCCCAACCCAATCAGGGTGGTGGTGGAATCGGGATTCCGGCAGACCCGCAAGGTGCGTTGCAAGTTCTGGTTGAACCGCTGGAAGCGATCCCCGCCGACGGTCGAACGCCCGGTCGCGTGCGGATTTCGGTCCGCAATAATCGCCAAGTCTCGGACAAAAATGTCGACATCGCGGTCCTGATTCCGCCCGGCACCCGGATTGTCAACCTCGAGTCTCCTGTCCGCGCGAGTTTCACAAACGCCCAAAAGAACGAAGTCAAGATCGACAGAATTCTTGAAATGCGGGCCGGAGAGACCATCACCATGATTGCCTCTTTGGTCGCGGATCAACCGGGACAACCGGTGGTCGAGGTGGCCGCCGCCAGTGATAACACGCTGGGCACTGTGAACGGAAGAGCGGCGCTGACCGCATCTCCGGCGCAATAGGCGACAGGCTCACGCCAGACTGGTTGGGGAGCTTA
>JAJTFE010000118.1 GCA_021298375.1 Blastopirellula sp.
CCTGGTCGATATCGATGCTCGCCTTTTTGTAAGGCAAACGATAAAGGACGCGGCCACCCCAAACCGCCAAACGACTGGTCGCGTCGAGGCTGAAAAACCAAACGCCTGAACGCTGACCGTCATTGACGTAGGTCCGGACGTTCAACTCGGGAAAAGACGAGGCATAGGGGAGGTTCGGCAACCCGCGAAACCCAACCCCCGACATCCGAAAGGGAACGATTCCCAACCAGGCCTTGCCGTCAAAGGTTTCCAGTTCGACTTTCTCAGGGAGTAGCTTCCGCAGCAATGCCGGAGCCACCGGCCAATGCATGAACAGCAGGTCCTCCCAGTTCATCCGCATCCAGGGAGCCCGCTTTCGCCCAGCCTCAACCGCGGAGGAAACTTCCTCCATCGGTTGCTCGGCCTGGGGGCTGAGCGTCTCAGTTTCCGAATAAATGGACATGGAAGGGGCTGTCGGGGCGTTTAGGTGAGAGGGTTCAGTCGGTATGAGTCCGCCTTCAGAAACGCTCCCCGGGTTGGCCGGGAGCGTCATTTCTGGGCTGTCTGCGGTCCAATCCGCAGTGAATACCACAAGATAACCGGGGAATACCACAAGATAACCGGCTCGCTGCACTCCCTCTATCGGTTTCAAACTGATTCTTTCCGCAGGCAACCCGGGAATTGGCTCCCAACCGGTCAGCAACCCGCAGATTTGCGCATTTCAGCGGTTTGACACCCAGCCGCCGGAGGGCTTACCCAGTTGCCCCTTGGTACGAGACACTCGAGATCCCCCAACTCAGGGAATCAGGTTGCGGAACGCCGCAGGGGAACGCTGGCAACTCAATCCACCGAGGCGGCTGGCGGGGCCGCGGCAGGCTGGCTGAGCCAGTTTGCCGACCAGGCCTTCAGTCCCCTCCCGGCCGCCAGAGCCGTCTGTCGCAACCGAGCACTCAAGTGCGGAGCAAAGCAGCGGGACCGGCAGAGCACCCGGCGTTCCGCTCCCCAGCCCTCTTTGTACGGTTCATCGCCCCGCAGAAAGTCCAGCCACTCCACCTTCTGCTCAATCGCCCTCTCGATCATGAAGTAGTTAATGAGATGACCCGGGTCCAGCTCGGATCGCTCTGGATCCATTCCCGCCTGGTAAACGCAGGCCATCGCCCGATGGAGAAAAACCAGATTCATCCCGACCGGTTGGCCGGCGGACCAAAGCACTCCCAACCAGCACGCTTGCTGCCCGGCAAAGCGCTGGACAGCACTTCGCAGGAACCGCTCGAATCGCGGATCGGAAAAGCACCCCGCTTCGCCCAGGATCTCGCGCCGCTTCTGGTGCAAGCGCACAAACTCATTCCACAAGGAACCGATCCGAGCCCACTCCCCGGCGAATTCGTAGTTAACTTGCCCCTCTGCCAATAGTCGCCGGGCCTTGTTTGCTTTTCGGCGGCGGGACTTGGGCAACTGAGCCAGCAGCTCCTCGCTGGTTCCCGGCAACTTCACCCGCCACGCTCCCGCCAGTTCGCGTTCCTCGGCAACCCAACCCGCCGTCCGCAATTCCGCGGTCAATCTGCCCAGCGAGGGCTCGCCCTGCAGATGCCCCTCCAACTCAACGGCATCCAATCTGCCAAAGGCTTGCCGAAAAGCGGAACTCACCAGGCACTCGGCGGCCAATTTCGCGAACTCCGTTGGCTCGCCCTCGTCCTCAAGCAACTGCAGATCGTCACTGCAAACCGTTCCGCTCCCCAGCAGCCGATAGGTTCGCCCGAGGATTCCGCGGGTCACAAAGCCCGGCAGGATCCCCCGCCGATTCCTGAGCGGGTCCGACCAGGCGATGATCGCTAACTGATCCCCGGGATCGCGCATCGCTTCCCACCAACTCTCCAGCCACTCTCTGCGGAGCATGAAGTTTTCGCCGGCCAGCTGATTCCAGTCTCCGGCCTCAGCCCGAACCTGCTCCCAGTCGCGGAGCACGCGAACGGTTGCCCCCAATGAATCACCTGTCACCGTCATTGTCTCGACTCCGTCAAGTAAGTTGCCGGCTGCAATTGCTGATTCGCCTTAAGGTTTCGGCGCCAATTTTTCCAGGCTCGGCGCAGGAAAGCTGAAATCGGTTGCTCAAACCAGAAAGTCGCTGCGCTGGAGATGGCGATAACAAACGGAATGACCAGGAGAAAGCAAACCAGCGAGGGGACGCCGGCCTGATTCAAATGGTAAATGAAGGTCGTCCCCAGATTGTTGTGCAGCAGGTACAGCGAATAAGAAATCGTGCTGACAAAGACCAGCGGCCTGCACCGCAGTGGCGGCAGCACTCCCCAACCCGCTCCCGCCAATAAGCCGAGAAACAGGATCGTCGCCGCCGGATTATGATCCCGCTGGTCGATCGTGTGAAAGACAACCGCAGCGGCCAAAACACCCAAACTGTTCCAGAACCGACTCCCCGCTCCTCGCCGCACTTCGTAAAGCAGCATCCCCATCGCAAACAGTGGCAGGTAGGGCAGCAGCAGCAATTCCTGCAAGAGCTTGGCCCGATCCGCCGCCGCAGTCCCCGACAGCTCAGCGTCAATCCCACCCAACCACCACGTACCGGCGAGGCAGATCGCCAGATACCAGAGCAGCGTCCGAAGAGGTCGTTCCAGGCCTCCGCTGCAATACATCACCAGCAAGGCAGCGTAAAACAGAACTTCCACCTGCAGCGTCCACGTGACGGGTTCGAGAAACTCAAATCCCAAAAGGCCGGGCACAACCGTCAATTGGGCGGCAACCTGCGGCCAACTGTAGTTGCCGAGCAAAGTAAATGGCAGCCACAGCAGCAAGACGAGGTTGACGGCAATCACCAGATAATAGGAAGGCAGGATCCGAATTGCCCGCGCCGCCAGAAAGTCCCAAGGCTCGCGTTTCCCCAGCAAGGTCATCGCATTGACGTAACCGCTGAGCATGAAGAATAACTGGGTGCCATACTTTCCATAGGGAAACTCGAACCCGAGAGGCGGAGCGTAGCCATACTTGACGCTATAGACATGCGTGAAATGAAACAGCATCAAACTCAGCGCAGCCAGTGCCCGCAAGGCATCCAATTCCAGCACGCGGGATTTGGCAACGGATTCGGATGACGAATTCATGAGCGGGAGGTCGCGGCCAAGGGGCGCAGCGGGAGAAAGTGTCGGGAGGGGCTGGGCCGATCCGTTTTTCACCGGGCGGAAACACCCGCCTTCGGGATACCGCTGCCAGACGGACGAACTCGTCAAGTCTTGGTCACGCCCGGCCGGCGGTTGGAATTTCGAACCGCGTCCCTCGACCTCTCCAACCACCCCGATGCCGCCTGTAACGATCCTGCCGAAGATGCCGCCTCACCGCGCGCGGCGCTCGACCGAAGTTTGGCGTGGGCTCAATCGATCCGCGCCCGCTGGACCAGTGTCGGCGTCACCGCGCCCGCTCCACCCTCGCGCAGCAGGCGGTAAGGGAACACCGCCAGTGAAAGTACGCGGAACAGACTGGAGAGCAGGAAGATGCAGATAAACGTGCTGTCGCCCTCGCCGAGGCCGCGCAGCAGCGCCCCCCCGACAATCATCCCCAGAACCATCGCCAAGCCGTTGCAACTGTTGATCCAGGAGAGAACGGACAACCGCCCCGGTCCGGTCACTTTTTCAACCAGCAACATCATCACCGCATACTCGTAGCAACCCCAGGCCGCTCCCGCTCCCAACTGCAGGAAACAGAGAAACAAAAATGACTGGTGGAAATACCAGAGTCCCGCCAGGGGAATCATTCCGAGGCTGCCCAACATCAGGACCCATCCCGTTCCGTAACGTCGGGCAATCGCACCGGTCCACTGCAGCATCAAAACCCGGCCGACATAGCTGAGCACGATCAGAAACATGTAATGCAGGTAGTTCAGCTCCATATTCCGCAGCATAAAGGGCGCGAAGTATGGACTGGAGATGTAGATTGCAAACTGCATTGCGGCGAAGAAAGGAATCGTCAGGCCGGCCACTTCACGGGCCCGCTGACGTCCACTCTCCGCGCTCGCGCTGCGGGCGGCCTCGACTGGATGCGGAGCCGCCGCCCGCACCCAGCTCTGATGCTCCGTCTTTCTTCCCAGCATCGCGGCCGAAAAATAGCGACAGCCGGCGGCCAACAAAATCAGCGCTCCAAAGCAGATCAGCTCATAGCCGCTGCGACTGCTCGCCTGAATCGCCAGCCCCGCTGCCGGCATCGCCACCAGCATCACGACCTGACTGGTGCTCATCCGCGCCGCGAGGTACTGCTTGCGAATCGGCCGCGGCACCAGAAACTCCATCCACGTGTTCCAGACGGGACTCGTGGCCAAGCCGCCACTCCAGTAGAGGCTGAGCAGAACCAGCACTTTCCAGAATTCGGCTTGCGTGGCAAAGGTCAGCAGCGAAATGACCAGCAGCGCGGTCGCCTGCAGGGCCGCATTGAAAACCACCCAGCGACGAAACGAATAAAACCGCCGCACGCCCCAGGGAGTCAGCAACTGGTACAAGCTCCCCAGTAGGTACGGCACCGTGCTCAGCACGCCAATTTGAATGTCCGATGCACCAATCGCCAGAAAGAACGCGCCAAAGTAAGCCTCCCCCAGTCCGACCATGCCGCTGTACGCCGCACCATCTCCGGTGCTGCTCCAGAGATCCCGACGCAAGCCTTGCTTGCCGCGCCGAAAAACGTCCGCGCCCCCTGCCGCCTGGCCCCCGCTCTCCCCAACTCCTTCAAGCGACTCATCCGCGCGCGGCAGAACAGCGGGCGTTAACTCTCCCTGCGGACCAGTCGCTCGTGGCCCCGCCACCGGGCCTCCTGAGTCACCGCTCTTCCCCGGCACCAATCCCAACTGAGGCGGAGTGGTCGAAAGATTCGCCTCGCACGAGGCATTCGAAAGATTCATGGAAGCAACATCAAATGCCGCCCCCGGGCGCACCTGCAGCGCAAGCGATTCACAGACAGCTGACAACAGGTCAGCGAGAGAAGATGGGTCCCGGCGGCGATTCCGTTAACGCCAATCCTATCGGTTTGGCCCAAAAAACGAAGAGCAAATTCCAATCATTTTCTCCGGCTGCGGCAAAGGCAAATCGAGCCACCTTGCGGGCAATCAGGGCCGGTTTCCCGGCACTTGCCTTTGAGAAAGACCGGAGGATGCGGGAACCTTCACCGACTCCGTCGAGAAATCGTCCGCACGCTGTGAACCCAACCTCGGCGCACTCCCGGTTCCAGTCCGCGCCTCGGCCCGCTGCCGCGCCGCTCGGGCCACGTCGGTCGCCACGCCGACTCCCATCCGGGCGGCGCGCACCTGAGCCGAACCCGGCACCGCGGCCTGCAGCACCGCCTGGGCGGGGGTTTGGGGAGGACCGAGCATCGTGCGCGCTGCTGTCCGCGCCCCGCGCTCTGCCGCCGCTCCGATCTTTCCCCGAGTTCGCGGCGCATCACCTGGCCGGTCGCTCATTTCACTATCAACCCCCTCGCTCAGGCCCGGCCGAAATTGAGGCGCGCGAAACGGCCCCGGCCGGGAACGGCCCGCCGCGGGTGCCGTCCGCTCTGCAGCTGGACCAAACTCCGCGTCCAGACGATCCCGCATCTCGCCTTCACTTTCGCCCGACTCGGCTCCGTCGTATCGCTCGCTTTGCGTCGCCTCCAACTCAGCCTCAATCTCGTCGTGCCGGGCCCGAATTCGCCGCGAAAAGTCCGGTGCTTCAAAATTCTCATTCGCCAAGTCCTTGACGCGCGCCAGTTCGCGCAATTCCTCAAACGGCAGACGGTTGTCGAGCAAGCCGAGGTCATAGGCGTACTTGGCCGAATTGCCGGAGAGCAGAACCTGCCAGCCAAACGGAACTCGCTGTGGCTGCAGCTTGTTCACATGCTCCACGATGTTCGTCGTGCAATTGTTCGTCAGCGTGTGATAAAACTCCGGACGCATCGCCAGCTGGTTGGCTCGCCGCATCACGTCCAAAAACAGGTCGCGCGTGTTCTCCGGAGTCGCCACCGTCGGATAGACATAGACCTCCGCATCCCGGTAACGCGTCCGCAGACGAATCACGTCACGTTCATCGGCCACCAGATAGTAAAGCTCAAACTGATTGCTCACGCCCAGAAGCGGCGAGTACTCTTCTCCCAGCTCTTTCCGAATCTCGACGGACACACAGAGATACGTGCCGTCCACCAGACCAAAGCTGAGCATCGTGTGGGCCAAGGCCTTGGTCTGAAAGGGAACCACGATGAAGTCGACGGTCCTCAGATCCGCCAGGCGAATCCGCCGATCATAGTAATTCACTACGTAGTCATTGGCCGTCACATACTGGCAATTGCGAATGTTTTTGACGACAACCTCCTCGGCTTGAATCTCGGCAGTCGAGAGTCGCTGCATATCGGCGACCCAAGGCCGATCATTGGTCGGGACGACGCGGTCCAGTACATCGTTCGTCCGCCACGTGGAGCAGCCGCAGAGCAGCAGGCTACCCCACAACACCACGCTCATCCTCAGCCGGGAGGTCGTGGCCGCCCTTCGCCTGCCGACCGGTGCATTCGCTTTCGATTTCCGATCTATCCGCCCCATGGCTGCACCTGTCTCGCAAAATACTCGTCGTGACTTTGACCCGACCGAATCTACCGTCCCTGATTGATCGTCGCGTTCCGAACTTTCTCGATTTGGGTCCACTGATCCCCGGGCCGATAGAGGATTTTTCCGGCCACGAGGTGGTCGCGCTTCGCACCCGGTTGCTGCTGAAACCAGAGATTCGCATCCTGCCTACCGTCGCCTTCGATCACCAGCAAATCGGTCCGCTCGTTGTAACTCAACCGTTCCGCAGTGGCTTCAAAATTGCTGCCCACGATCCGGGCGTTGCTGTTGGCCAGAATTTCGGTCGTCGGCTGATCGCTGCCGCGGGGAGTCCACTGCACGATTTGGACTTGGTCGCAGCTGATTCGAGTTGCCCGCTCGGGGACCCGTTCGGCATCCGGATCGAGCCGCTGTTCCCAATCCGCGACAGCAGCAACCATCGCCCGGACCCGGCCGTTGATTCGCATCTCCGTTCGATTGGTGTTCGCTTGCAGGTTCTCATCAAACCGGCAATGCATGTATTCGAGGCCTTCGCGGGCGGGCTGGCCGGCCTCTCGCTCGCGGGCCAATGGACTGGTCAAGCCTCCTCCGCCCGAGCCGCTTCCGCCCGGCTTCCATTGCAGCAGTTCGCCCGGCCCGTTCGCCGTCACGTCGCCGGTCTCCAGTTCCATCACGATCCGCGGAACATTTATCTGTTGCTTGTCGAGCATCATGCCAGCTGGTGATACGGAATACTTCTCCAGCAGGACCGGACGGGGTTCGCCCAGCGGTTGGCTGACCTGAAACGCGCGCCCGTTCCCCGGGATTCGATCGACCAGGACGATTTGCTTGATTTTCATCTCTCCGCCGCCCGCGCCCGCGGTCGAACCCGCATCGAGTTGTCGCAGGTTCATCGGACGGTCAAGCAAGAGATTCAGTCCTTCACTCCGCGTCCGCAGAACGGTTTGCGTTCCGTCGGGTCGAGTTTCCACCGCAGCGGATTGAACGGCATGCTCGAAGTAGACTTTTTCGCCATCGAAGATCATCCCGCCGAGCCACTCGATCTCAATCTCCTGATTCCTGTTCGAAGCTTCGCTGGCGGTGATGGCTGACAATTCTCCACCTGCCTTGTCTTGTTTGGCGGAGGCATTGGGACGCAACTTGGCTCGTCCCGCCCCATTGGACCAGAGTCGATTTGCTGCCTGGTCCAGCTGCAACTCCGGACCGGTCAGTTCCATCTGCTCCGTCACGACCCGCGCCTCCCGGGAGAGCGACATCCGGTGCAGCTCCTGCCCTTGGGGAATCAGGGTCAAATGCCCTCCTGTCAGGCTCCAGCCGCTCTCTGGCTTCGCGCCTCCCGCTTGAAAGACCTCGACGTCGCCATCGATATCGAGTTGCCGCAGTTCGGTCTGGTTCCCCAGTTGCTGCAAGGTTGCCGTCACCTCGCGCCCCCGGAACTGCAACGCGGCAGCTTTCACCGAATCGCTGCTTGCCAGCCCGCTGGAGGCAGGCATCCCATCCCTTGCTGGCTGCTCGCCTCCCGTGATCCTCGGCGTGTTGGCCCAGCCTGCCGCCGAGTTCAGGCCCGGAAACTGGGTTTCCACCACTTGCTTGGCCCAGGAAGCCGGCTGCGGCCTGCTTCGATTCGATTGTCTCATGAGAGGAACCGGGTTGAGCAATTCGGTATTCGCCAGCCACCGAGCTTTCAGCTTGGGCGTTTGTCCTTCCATCTGCCGCGTCGTGATCCGCACATTGCCGTTAACCTGCAATTCACTCGGTTGATAATCCCAGGTCTCCTTCGGCTGCTTGCCGGAGGCGATTATCTCGGGTGGAAGGGTTTCGACCAGACGCTGCTCGGCAAGCAGCATCTGCAACTGCTCCCCGGTGACTCTGGTCTCGGAGTCCAGCCGAACGTCGGCATCGCCATCGACCGAGATGAGTTTCCCTCCGCTGACTTGGCTGATCGACAGCTGGCGACTCCACTGCACAACGGAGGTCCGTTCCCCTCCTTGCTCCAGCCGATCGGTCCGGGCAAACAGCCCGGCGCCTTCGGCGAGCAGTGTGCCCATCGCGCCATCCTCCCGCATCCGGTAGTCCAGTTGCGGGGCCCGTACCAGCTGTCCCGCTTGTCGGACTTCGACCATCTGCGGGTCGCGAGCCCGAACATGTCCCGCCTGCAAGTCGTATTCCAGCTCAGCCGCCTTGACTCGCACTTCGCGGGACGGCATCGAGACAATCGCGGGTGCTCCCCGAGCGACAATCGAGCGCAGCTCCAGTTTTCCTGACCGGCTCCCTTCAGCGGCCACCTGAGAGGCATCGCCCAATGCTTGTACTTGATTGAAGAGCAGATCCAGTTGGTCGGCGGACAAGGTATCCCCAGCCGCGGCGAGCTGTTTGACCAAGACCTGCTCTTTGAAACTTGCCCGCAGGTTTTCGAAGTCAAATACAAACGGACCCGCGCAGCTGACATCGACCAGATCGGCGGGCTGGCCAGCCGCGGCCTTGGCACCGTTGGTCAGGTCCAGTTTCAGGTCCTCGACGAAGGCCAGCTCCAGCCGTTTCACGCCGCTGATGTGAGAGAGATCCTGCTGGGCCAGCTCCAGCGGCGTCTTGTGGGCCAGGTCGAGCACGAGGTTGCGGCCCGAGCCGCGATGACGCCCGAACTGAAACTCAACCTGTTCGATCGTTGAGACCCGACTGGCCGTGAGTTGAATGTTCTCGGTCCAGACGCTGAAGCCCTCATCGGGATGCGTCGAGCGAGGGACGCGAAAGAGCTGGACATTGCCCTGCAGCTGGCCTCCCTCAACTCGGCCCGGATCGCCCGACCAGGTGACCTGCCGCTCGAACTTGAGCTCGGCGCGGCGCGAGGCTCGAATAATCATCGGGTTGCGACCGCCCGGGATGGCGGCGCGGCCACCCCGCTCCTCGCGAAACACCATCGTGAAGGGAAAGACCTCGAGGATGCCGTCCTCGCGCGGAAGGTAATCCTGAAAGTAAATCGTTCCTTCAGCAGTTTCCAACGTCTTGCAGGAACCAAGTTCCCAACTGCCCGGTGGAAGCCAAGTGGCGAGGTCGATTTTTTCTCGATCGATGATTCGCGGTGCCGCAGGGACGAGGTTGCGAGTGGCACGTTGCAGCGGCTCGCCTTCCAGCACAGGCACCACCAGGAGAGCATACAGGCCATAGGCAAAGATCGTCCCTGCCAACGCCAGCAGATACTGCGCGACCGGATGATAAGCCTGTATTTTCCGAACCCACTCAGTCAACCGAATTCCCTTTCAGTTTTCTGCAATTCAAACTGGAAACCTTCTCCTCTTCCTACCCTCGCCCCGCGAGCATTCCTTTCTTCCTCCCCTCGCCCCCCTTGGGGGAGAGGAGCCGGGGGTGAGGAGGCAGCCCCTCACGCACGCCTCCCATTCCAGCCATCCCACTCCAAGCAAAACCGCTCCATCCCAACTCCCAACCGAACCACCACTGGCGGCTAGCGCCAGGCCGCTCAAAAGCAAAGCAACTCTCTTCCTCGAAACCCTTCTGCTCTACTGCTCCACTGCTCTCGTCTCGAATCTCTCGCGCAGCGCCTCAGCCTCCATACCTCGTCACCATCTCGCCCCAGCGCTTCTGCCCGGTCAGAATCACTTCAATTAACTCGCGAACTGCGCCCTGTCCCCCGGTGGCCTTGGTCGTGATGTGCGCGGCTCCGCGCACTTCGCTCACGGCATCCGCCACCGCTGCAGCCAAGCCAACCGCTTTGAGCACGGGCAAATCGGGCAAGTCATCTCCGATGTAGCAGACTTGCTCCGGAGCCAATCCCTGCTCGGCAATCACACTCAGCGCCGCCGGCAGCTTGTCTTCAAATCCCTGTCGCACAATCGTCACCCCCAACTCGGCGGCCCGCACCTTGACGATGTGCGAGTTCCGCGCGGTGAGCATCCCAAACTTGTGGCCCGTCGATTGCCAAAGCTTGATTCCCAGCCCATCCCGGACGTGAAACTTCTTGGCTTCGATCCCTTGATTGTCGTAGGTGATCCCGCCATCTGTCAGAACCCCGTCCACGTCGGAAAGAATCAAGCGAATTTGCTGCAGGCGTTGGTCGAGCTTCATACGGTCGGACAATCAGGGGCAACGGAAATTCAGGCGCGCGACTCCGCCCGGAATCGGCTCGAGATTCTAGTTGTCCCCACCAAATCCAACAACGTGAACCTTGGTGCTAGCAAGGGGGAGAAAAACCGACGCCGATCCGCCCCTCGGCCGGCAGTTTATCTCGGGGAATCCGGAAGCGATCAGTCACCCGTTCACCGGGCTCCGCATTTTTGAACAAGTCGGTCTCGAGCACCGGTTGAAAGACAATCTTGCCAGTCGAATCGGTCACATGGACAAAGCGCCCTCTCGCCGCCGTCGGCTGGACCTCCCACAACAATGTGAACTCCAGCCCATTAGGTCGTTCCTCGCTGCTCCAACTCAGCAGGCTTGCCTCGCGGTCAAACTCTATTCGCTGATATTTCTCGCCGTTCAGTTCTTCAACCACTTCATTGCGGACCAATTGCCGGCGGTACTTTTCGCTGGCTACCTCGACCCGCAGCACTCCAATTGAGGCGATGACGAGTCCAACGGCCGTCAACAGCACCCCCGAACTCAGCAGGTTTCCCGGAACGGCAACCAGCGCCCGGCCAGCTCGGCGCCACTGCCCGGAAGCGCACTCCCGCAGCACGCTGCGGAAGGGCAACTCGACGCTCAGATGCAGCAGCATTGCCAGCCCCAAACTGGTCGCGATCACTGCACCGACGATGACGCTGGCCGGAAGCGAGAACTGCGCCAACCAGGGGTCGAACAACCGAATCACCACATTCTGTACCAAGTACAGGGCGAAACTGACCTCGCCCAGCCAAACCAAAAGCGGCTGGGAGAGCAGCTGGGCAAAGGCCCCACGCGACCAGGCAAACACCCAAATCAGCAGCGCGAAAGGGAGCACCAGCGATCCACCGCACAGCGACCAGTAATCAACTAACAGCCAGTCACGCTCCACCAGCCAGGCGTGCAGCCCTCCGCTGCGCGAGGCCGCCCACGCGACCGCCGCAACCACTCCCAATCCCAGCACCTCGACCAGCGTGTCGCGGCACCAGCGCCACGCGGACGCGCGCGAACTCTCGCCCCAAGACCCCGCGGTCTTCGGCTCGTTTTGCCGCTGCCAAAGAAACCATTTCCCCGTCGCCATCCCGACGACGAAGTCAAAACCCCGAATCAGCGGGTTGCAGTAACCAATTTCGCTGGCCAAAGCCCAGTAGCTGTCGTCGAAACTACAGCGGACTTGCAACCAAGCCAGCCAACCGAGGGAAATGGTGGTCACCACTGCGAGCACAGGCCAAAACCGCCGCCGTCCGGCAAGCAGCAGCAGCGGAAAGGCCAAATAGAATCCCAGCTCCGTCGATATGCTCCACGCCGGGCCGTTAAAAGAGAACGGCCAGCCCACGATCGTGATCCAGCTCTGCACCAGCAGCAAATTGGTTACAAACCGCCAGAGTGTTTCCAGATTCCAAGGCAGGTAACCCCGAGACATAAACAGTGTTGCCGCGCAGCAGAGGCACACGACATGCAGCGGCCAAATCCGCGCCCAGCGGGCCACGAGATACTCCGGCACCTTGTTCCATGTCAGCCGCTCGGAATAGACGTACGTCAGAATGAACCCGGACAGCACGAAAAAGAAGCTGACGGCCGATGCTGCCCACTGCTCGTAACCCGCATCGCGGCGAATCCCAAGATTGACGGCGTGGACAAACAGAACCGCCAGCGCCGCAAAGAACCGCAGTCCGGTCAAGGCGTCTAATTGGGCTACGGCGGGCGTTCCGCTCGGCAGGTCTTTAATACTGCCGACTTGACGATTGACTGACATCTCCACTTCCCGGTCAAGTGAGCTGTTTTCCACTGGTTAATCGCTGGACAGGTTGCGACCGCTCAACGCCGCTTCCGCTAAAGACAACTTAGCGAGCCCCGCGTCCCGCTCCAACCCTAATCTCTGTTGCTAGCAACCGCGGAAACGTCGCTTCGCCGGACCCAGTCGCGCTTCGCGGCCCGCTGCTCCTCTTCTCCTCATTATCAGCGCAGCCCGGGCAGCGCTACCTCCGCAGCTCCCAGAATGCGGAAATCCCGCGGCCAACAGGAGAGCACGATCACCTGCAAGCCCCGCTCGGCCGCAAGGTAAAGCATATCATGCAGCTTGAGCACCCGGGCCGGATCGGAATTGGTAAATGCATCATCAAACACCACCGGCAAGGTTCCCGCGAACTCGCTCGCCAGGATCTCAGCCACCGCCAATCGAGTCGCGGCTGCAACCTGCTCGCTCGCTCCGCCACTGAGCGATTCAAATTCAAATTCGGTGTCGCTGAATTCCGGCCGACTGATCGCCACGGTTTTGAAACTCAGCCCATCGTCGTCCATTCTCACCTGCACCTGAGCTCCGGGACCGTACATTCGCTGCAGGTAATCGCCGATCCGACTCCGCAGGTTCTCCGTATACTGCTCCGCGGCCCGCTGCTTCTCTTCCTGATAGAGCTCGTGCAGGCGCCGGTAGGCCCGCGCCTGCAAGTCGACTCCAGCCAAGTATTCCTCGGCCTGCTCCAGTCGCACGCGCGCACGTTCGCTTTCGCCGATCGGGTCCTCGGTCTCTTCCCGCTGCAGCAGGGCCCGAGCCGCGATCAGTCGATGCTGGGCCTCCTCCCGAGCGGTTTGCTGCCTCGCCCGAGACTGGTTCAATCGGTCGGAACGCCGCCGCAATTCCTCCGGAGCGAGCTGCTGCAGGGCCGCGCACAGTTTACACAGCTGGTCATTCAACTCCGCGACCTCGGACTCGAGTTGGCCACGATTCGCCGTTCGCGCCGCTGCTTCCCCCCAAGTTCGCAACAGGCTCTGCAGTTCGCCAGCCTGCCGGGCCGCCAGTTGGTTGCGGCTGGCGATCGCCTCCTCTTTCTCAGCCCGCTCGTTCGTGTACTGATTCAGTCGCTCCTGCTGGCGTTTGCGGTCCCCCTCGCGTTCGCGCTGAACGGTTTCCGCCTGCTCCCGCTCGCGCTCGCACTGGCCCAGCCTGATTCGGGCTGCTTCCGAAGTGGTTGGCTCTTCACCTGGGGGCAATTGGCTGCGGAGTTGTTCGGTGCGACTGCGGGCCTGACTCAAGGCCAGCGCCGCTTCCGACTTGGCTTGTTCCAGTTCGCTCGGCTTCAATTCCTTCAACCGCTTCTGGGCTGCCTTGAGCTGAACGCCCAACGACTCGCGTTCCCGGGAGAATCTCGCCGCCTCGGCGACTGAGACCACGGCGTGTTCGGCAAGCAGCTGGCGGAACTGCTCTTCGGCCTCGCGCAGGCTG
>JAJTFE010000119.1 GCA_021298375.1 Blastopirellula sp.
ATCACCTTCCAGCTCGAGTGCCTCGCGAGCCACATCCTTGACCAGTACCGGCAGTTGCCGGTTGAGAACGAGTCCCGCGGCGCCCTCTTCATCGTGCTGAAAAATGAGCACGACCGAGCGGAAAAAGTTGGGGTCGCGCAGGTCTGGAACCGCGGCCAACAGGTTTCCGGTTTGAGCCATTTTCTTCATGGTCCGGCCAATTCTCCGCGAGGCGTTATGGGATACCCCATTTTAGAAGCGCCCGTTTGGCGAGGACAACAGGCCGGCGAACGTCCGCCTGGTTCGTTCGTATCGATTGCAACGAGTGAGCTCTTAAACAAATTGGCGTAATTATTGACGATTGGCTGAAGCTGAATGTCTGTGAGCTATGTTTTGGCAGATTTTTAGGCCCCGAATTCCGGTCGCCCCCGGGGCAACCGTGTCAGAACTTCTGTCCACTCATCCCGGTCCTGTGCGGATTCCCAACCCTCACCAGGCCAACTTTATCAACCGCAGGAATTGCGCATGAGCACTGCAACCGGCAAAACGACAGCCAAATCGAGCGACTTCGACGCGCTCAAGCAACGGATCCATCAAAAGCTGATCGGGAAACTGGACTTGTCCCGCGTTGGCGACCTGTCTGGGGATGCGCTGCGGCGAGAAATCCGGGTCGTCGTGGAACATCTCTGCGACAGCGAAAACAACCTGCTCAACCGTCTGGAACGGGACCGCCTGATTGAAGAGGTTTTGGACGAGACCTTCGGCCTGGGCCCCTTGGAAATTCTCCTCAAGGACTCCTCGATCAGCGATATTCTGATCAACGGTCCGAAGAACATTTATTGCGAACGCGGCGGGCGGATGGAAAAGTCCAACGTCGAGTTTCGGGACAACGCACACCTGCTGCAGATCATTGACCGAATCGTGTCGCGGGTCGGTCGCCGGGTTGACGAAACCTGCCCGATGGTGGACGCCCGTCTGGAAGATGGCTCCCGCGTCAATGCGATTATTCCCCCGCTCGCCCTCGATGGCGCCGCCATGTCCATTCGGCGCTTCGGCTCCAATCCGCTGAAACTGGAGGACTTGCTGAATTACAAGGCCTTTACTCCCGAAATGGTCATGTTTCTGGAGGGAGCCATGAAGGCTCGGCTCAATCTTGTCATCTCTGGCGGTACCGGTTCCGGTAAAACCACGCTGCTCAATACGCTCTCCAGTTTCATTCCCAATACGGACCGGATCATCACGATTGAAGACGCGGCCGAATTGCAGTTGCAACAGGACCACGTTGTCCGCCTTGAGACCCGGCCTCCCAATATTGAAGGCAAGGGTCAAGTCACGGCCACCGACCTGGTCAAGAACTGTCTTCGTATGCGTCCGGAACGGATCATCATCGGCGAATGCCGCGGACCGGAAACGCTGGACATGCTGCAGGCAATGAATACGGGTCACGAAGGTTCGCTCACCACCACGCACGCCAATACGCCTCGCGACTGCATCGCCCGTATGGAAACGATGATCATGATGGCCGGATTCGAATTGCCCATCAAGGCAATGCGAACCCAGATCGCCAGCGCGGTGAACCTGGTTGTTCAGGCCAACCGGTTGCAGGGCGGTGCCCGTAAAATCACGCACATCACCGAAATCGTCGGCATGGAAAATGACACGATTGTGATGCAGGACATTTTCAAATTCGTCCAGGATGGGGTCGACGAAAACGGCAGGGCAATTGGCCGGTTCGTCTGCTGCGGTGTCCGGCCCAAGTCGGTCGACCGACTCGAGCAAAAGGGCATCAAGCTGCCAGCCAGCATCTTCCGCGAGCGCGTGATGATGCAGTGTTAGTCCGGGAAATCCGTCCGCCAGCGGACTTGCGCCGCTTCCCCTATCGAGTTTCGGATTCAGTGCCATGTTTACAGTCCTAGTCATCGTCTGCGTCGCCCTCTCGGTCAGTGGGGGGATCTACGCCGTGGGTACCCTGTTCGCGGAGGAGAAGACGGCAGTCGAGAACCGACTCTCGGCCTTGACCCGCCACGTCAGTCCGCTGGCCATGAAGAAGGGCGAGAATGCGGTGACCTCCGTCACCAGCAATCTCAATGACGCGCCCAACCGGCTGGAAAAAATCGTTTCGCGGTTTGTCAATGTGCGACAAATGCTGGAACAGGCCGACATCCAGATTCCGACCTCGCGACTGCTTTCGTACTGCGGCGTCTGTGCTGGAACGGGAGCCACCATCTACCTCCTGTTCTCACCACTGAAGACGATGGCTCCCGTGATCGCCGGTTGCTTCTTTTTCCTCCCGATCCTGTTTGTCTGGTTCAAGCGGCGGAGGCGGCTGAAGAAATTTGCCGCCCAGCTCCCCGAGGCGCTCGACCTGATCGGACAGGCGCTTCGCGCCGGGCAAAGTCTCGCCGCCGGGTTCCAACTGGTTGCCCAACAGACCGCCGCGCCGCTGGGTCCTGAGTTCGGGCGCTGCTTTGAAGAGCAGAACCTCGGCGT
The DNA here is from genome assembly GCA_021298375.1 of Blastopirellula sp. GTDB lineage: Bacteria > Planctomycetota > Planctomycetia > Pirellulales > Pirellulaceae > BJ22. Next base: position 2,470 of record JAJTFE010000119.1, read on the forward strand.
TCCCCTGGAAAAAGCGATCATGAACATGACCACTCGGGTCCCCAACCTCGACTTGCGGTTCTTTGCCACCAGCGTTGTGCTGCAGCGCCAGACGGGTGGTGACCTCGCGGAAATCCTCGACAAAATCGCCCATCTGATTCGCGAGCGATTTCAGATCTTTGGCCAAATCCAGGCGCTTACCGGCGAAGGCCGACTCTCCGGCGTCGTGCTGCTGGCCCTGCCACCAGCATTGTTTGTCGCCATGCTGTTCCTCAATTTCAACTACATCATGATGCTTTTTAATGAACCGCTGGGCCGGAAGATGCTCGCCTTTGCAATCTTCATGCAATTGCTCGGCGCCGCCTGCATCAAGAAAATCATCACGATCAAGGTCTAGCCAGGAATTGCCACATGCTCGAGAAAATCGACTTCATTGCCCTCCTGCCCTACGCCCTGTTCGCAGCCTGCTCTGGCGCTTTTTGGGTCCTGGGCGACCTGTTCATCAGCCGTCGCACCCGGGCCGAGACGCGCTTGGCCAAAATCAAGAGCCAGATTCTCGGCGCGCCTGTACAACTGGTCAAGGAAACCCCCATCGAGGGCCTGACCAAAATCCTGGAGAAAGCCGGGCCCCAAATGGGCGCCAGCCTCCAGCCCAAAAGCGCGAAGGAAATGAGCAGCCTCGCCGCCAAACTCTCGGCTGCCGGCTTCCGCAGTGAAAAGGCGGTCATCCTCTTTTCCACGATCAAGGCCCTCTGTTTGATCACCGGCTTGGTGCTCGGCGGCGGAATCACCATGCTCACCGTCGGCATGACCTCCAAAGGCATGATCTCGACTCTCGGGGCCGCGGTCTTCGGAATGATGCTCCCTGACCTCGTTGTCGGGATGATCTCCAAAAGCCGCAAACAGGCAATCTTTCTCGGGCTCCCCGACGTCCTCGACATGCTCGTCGTCTGCGTCGAGGCCGGCTTGGGCTTGGACCAGGCGATGCGCAAAGTTTGCGATGAACTCGAAGACTCTCACCCAATCATCGCCCACGAATTCAAAGTCTGTAATCAACGACTGCAGATGGGCCAGACCCGGGCGGATGTCCTCCAGGAACTGGGCGATCGCAACGGGGTCGATGACCTCAAAACGCTAGCATCGATCATGATTCAGTGCGATCGCTTCGGCACCAGCGTCGGCCAGGCCCTGCGGACCCAATCCGACATGATGCGGACGCGGCGTCGGCAAATCGCGGAAGAAAAAGCAGCCAAAACGGCAGTTAAACTGCTTTTTCCGCTGGTTGTTTTCATTTTCCCCGGCATATTCGTTGTGCTCGTTGGACCCGCCGCAATCCAAATGGTCAACGAAATGCTTCCAGCTTTAAAAAGGTAGCCTTTCAGCTCGGAATTTCTCTCAAATCGCGCCACGTCGCATTCCCGGCAACTCCTCTACCAGTCCGATAATTGGACAGGAGGAGATTGGCCCTTGCTCTCCCTCCTGACTGCTATCCCGCTGAATCGCTGCGGTTCGGCAATCAGTTGTTCACGCTGCGACCTGCAGTTCAGTCCCAGTCGTTCGCCCAAGGATGGAGAGAACTTACATGAAACTGACCATTCGTTGCTTGCCCGCGCTCGCGATGACGCTCCTCGCCTGGGGCGCCACGACCTCTCTCTCCGCCCAATGCAATGACTGTGGTGGCAGCCAGCAGTTCGGCTGGAAAAACGGCAGCGGTGGGATAGCCGGTGGCGGTTTCCAAGCCGCTCGCGAGCAGCATTACCAAATCTTCGAGCGCAACCAAGCCTGGCCGAGGCCATTTGCATGCTGGGATCGCACGGACTACCTCAGCATCTGGCAACAGATGTATACCTCCGGCCTGGCTTATGAGTGCACCCTGAGCGACAGTCATTTTGAGCCGGGAACAGGTCGCTTGAATCGTCTGGGCGAGCGCAAGCTCGAGGTTTCGATGCGAAACAACCCGGAATGGCAACGCGGGGTGCTGGTCGCACCGACACGGGATCCTCAACTCAATTCGCTGCGACTGGAGACGGTCCGCGAAACTGTTCGCAACTGGTATGGCGACAACTATGCCACTCAAGTCGCCTTCTCGAATTTTGTTCCTGAACCTGGCAATGGTGCCCGCATCCAGGCGATCAATATCGGGTATGGCGCCGCGATGCAGCCGCCCACCATTAACGGCGGCGGCGGGGCGAACTCGACTACTGTCGGCGGCACCGGCAGCGGCAGCAGCGGGACCGGCAGCGGCCAATAAGGCCTGCGACTCCTGTATCCGCGGCTGACATGACCAAGTCCATTTCGGCGCCGCAGCGGACGAGCATCAAGGCCTGATGACGCCCCGAGGTTACTTGCCGCGTTCAGCGCAGTCGAGATCCGGGAGCGCAGCGGGGCAAGCTGAAGCCTCAAGCAGCAGACTGGTGACACTCCGATCTCTTCGGGGTCGGGATCAAACTCGAACATCAAGCTCATCGGCGAAAGCGAAAACGGAGGCAGACGGCGCCAGCAGCGCTGGCTGCCTCAGTTCTTTTTCTGGTCAGCCTGGTCGGGCAGCCGCTCGCTCTGGTTGGTCTCTGGCTGGGTCGAAGGAGACTTGGCATTCTCCGCTGTCCCGGGAAGTGGTTTCCCTGTCACCACTGCGTCCAGCTTTACCAATGCCTGTTGGTACTGGTCGCGCATCCCGTTCACAAAAGCCAATCTCAGCCAGCCGTAAAAAGCGCCGCCGGGCAAACGTCCCGAGCTTGTCCACGAAACCCGGGTCTTGCTTCCCTCCGGAGTCAACACAAACCGACTTTCCATTCTGGGAAACTCACCAAACTCGACCACATAGTCGAGGCTGCGATTCAGCTCGCTCCCGGTGATCCACAACTTTCCTCGCCCCCGTGGCTCCTGCCAAGTCTGAACCGCCCCCACCCCTTCGATCGTCGGGCCATACTCGACGCGAAACAGCGAATCTTTGCCGGTCTGCCATTGGGACCAGGCCGGCCATTGGTCGAGTCGATTCAGATAGGGGAAAATCTTTTCAGCGGGAGCCTCCACCACAACTTCCGCTGTAGTCTGATAGCCATGCGGCAGCAGCAGGCCGATCAACCAGAACAAAAAGATCAGAGCTGCAAATGCACCGCAGACACGCAAACCAATATTAATGACCGGTGGCATCCGGAACGCTCCTTTCAGTGCTGGTGTCCTGGCAACCACTCGATCGCCAGAGCAATGGCCACCCCCAGCAGCAGCATCAGCGAGAGACGAAACCGATCGTGCGAATGAAAGTGGAGTTCGGGAAGCAAATCGCCCAGCGAGATGCAGAGAAACACCCCGGCCGAGACGGCTAACGCAAGTCCGAGGGCAACCTCACGCCACGCCAGCCATTGGTCGATCGAGAAGGCAAAGACCAGTGCCCCCAACGGACACATGGTTGCGAACACCAGATTCACCAGAAACTGCTGTGAAACCGGCCACCCCTTGGCTGCCATCAGTGATGTGATCGAGAGCGCATCGAGCGGTTTGTGCAGCACGATCGCGAGAAACGTACCGAGTCCAGCCAGCAAATTCACTTCGGGATGTTCCGCCTGACAGGCAGCCGCCAAGGCGATTCCATCGAGAATCGTATGGACTGCCAAGCCAAAACAGAGGCCGGCCCAACTGAAATCCAGCTTGCCCGGATGCGCCTGGCAATGGACATGGTGATGCCCGCCATCACACAACTGCGGACGCGGCAGCGAGTGAGAGCCGACTGTCAACTGGACCAAATCGCCCGCCTCACGGTGCGACTCCCCAGCCTGCGGCTTCCCTCCAACATCGCCCGGGGCGGACTCTGTAGCTGCGGGGGGCTCATCTTCCTCCAAGCCCAAATCATGCTGATGAAAGTGGAACATCCGAATCAGAAAGAACATCAGCAGCAGCCCGCAGAGACACCCGCTCAGGGCCATCTGCTTCGGCACCAGTTCCAAGGCTTGCGGCAGCAAATGCAGCATCGCCACACCGAGCATGACCCCGGATACCAGACTCAAAGTCAGCTGAATGCGCCGGTGGGTAAAGCGAACCAAGCCGGGCAGAGCCCCGCCAAACGCAGAAGCAAGGGCAACCAGAATGCAATAAATCACCAGCGTTGTGTACATGCCGCCGCTACATTCGCGCCGCAAAGCGCGCTCTCTGTGCAATTTTTTCCCCCGGTGCCCGAACGGTCCCGACAGGTCGCACCGGTCTCGGCGGGTAAAACCGTGGCACCGACCTGTTTCTGAGCGACCTTCCTCGGTCGAGCGGCCGCTGGGCTCCGGAAAAAGCACCTATCCCAGGCCGAGGCTGCGAGCCAGAACCCGAGGAGTTTCTCTGAGAAGCCTGAGACCGGGCGGGCATTCCGCGGCACCCCTGTCCGGGGCCCGCTCATCACCTTCGCAAACAGGCCTTCGCCGTCGGACCACTTCCGTCAGCCGAGCTCAGTTGCGCACCCGAAAAGGACGCGGCCGCGGCGGCAACGCCGCCAATTCGACACCCGCCGCCCGGAGTGCCTCCATCAGACGCCGGGCTATCTCCCCCGCCTCCGGGTTGTCACCGTGAAGGCAGATCGTATCAACTGGCACCGCAATTCGCGAGCCGTCTGCCAGTGGTATTGCCTGCTCACTGACGATTTTCACCGCTCTGTCCGCGACTGCCGCGGGGTCAGTCATCACGCTGCCGGCAGTGCCTCGCCGCAGTAAACTCCCGTCTGCGGCGTATCCACGGTCGGCAAACACCTCGCGGGCAGTGTGCAACCCAATGCGACCTCCCGCCTCGGCCAGCTCACTCCCCGCCTGAGCCACCAGCCAGCATTCCGGATCATAGGCGGCTACCGCCTCGGCGATCGCATGTGCGGCTTCCCGGTCGCGATAAGCCCGATTGTACAAAGCCCCATGCGGCTTGACATGGTTCAGCAGTACGCCCTCCGCCTTGAGCATTCCCCCAACGGCGGCCACCTGATAGAGCACCCAGTCGCGAATTGCTTCCGGCGACAACTCCAATTCCACTCGGCCGAAACCGGCCCGATCGGGATAACCTGGATGCGCACCAACCGCAACTCCGGCAGCTCGGGCAGCCTGAGCCAACAAGCGAATCCGCTGTGGATCACCGGCATGAAGACCACAGGCAAGATTGATCGATGTCACCCAAGGCAGCAGCGCCAACTCGCGCGCCCAACCCTCAGCACCTTCCAACTCGCCAAGATCGCAATTGAGATCAACTCGCAGCGACATGATCAGCTCCCTCGCGACCCCATTCGCTGGTCCAGCGGCGGAGTGAGTCTGCAATCAGTCGCAAACCCTGCTCCTGCTCCTTCAATCGCAAGTGCGCCTCAGCCAAATCGACTTCGCGAAAATAGATCGATGTGCCCGGGGCCAACTGCGCAGCCGCCGACCAATCCGCGGCGATCACGTGAGCCAATTCGGGATAGCCACCAGTCGGTGCACCATCCGCCATCAGCAGCAGGGGCTGGTCACTGCCGAGCGGCAACTGAATGGTCCCGCGGACTGTCCCGCCCGACTTGAGTTCCTGCATGGGCACTCCAAATGTCAATGCCTGGCCGGACAACCGATATCCCATCCGATCTGACTGCGGTGTGATTTTGAACTCCGAGAAAAAGAGCTTCTGGCTGGCGGGGGCGAGCGTCGAGTAATGCTTGCCACAATCCGCTGACTCAACTCACTCTTCATTCCGCGCGGCAGTCGGTCTCCGGACCGCAAAGCACGACCTTGCCAGCCGCCCCAACCACTGCGCAGGCTGGTCGATTGACTCCCTAAAACCTCGGCGACGTCAAAACCACCGGCCACGGCCAGGTAGCCGCGGCAACCGCAAGTCGCCGCGGTTCCGAGGCGCAAGCGGACTCCCGCCCGAACCAGCACGGGACGTTCCGCCGGGAGTGGCAGCGCCCGCCCCTGAAACTCGAGGACTCCGCCCAAATCGGCTCCAGCCCACGCGATCAAGGTCTCCTCAGGGAATTGAATCGTATCGCCCACAACCGTCATTTCAATGGATGCCAAATCAGGAGAATTTCCGACCAGCAAACTGGCCAGGCGGTGCGCTCCGTGGTCCATCGCTCCCCCCCAGGGAACACCCCAGCGCCCTCCATCGGGACGCCCCAAGTCTTGGAGCGTGGAACAAATTCCCGCGCGCTCGATGAGGATCGGCTTCATCGGGAGCGTCCCTCCCATGCCCGAAACTCCTCCATGGAAATGGGGCACAAGCGGACGCGGTCTCCAGCCGAAAGCAGCGCCGGAACCGTTGCCATCGGATCAAACAAACGCAGCGGCGTTCGCCCGATGACCTGCCAACCCGCCGGTGCCGCAACCGGATAAACTCCAGTTTGAATTCCACCGATCGCCACAGAACCAGCCGCGACCTCAAGTCTCGGTTTTACCTTGCGAGGCATCGCCAACTCGGGTGGCAATCCATCGAGATAGGGAAATCCCGGCATGAATCCCAACATCTGGACCCGGTATTCCGCGCCGCTGTGCCGCTGGACCACCTCCGCCACACTCAAGCCGGCATGAGCTGCGACCAGTTCCAAATCCGGCCCGAACTCCGCAGCGTAGCAAACGGGAATCTCAATCAGCTTTCCGGAGAATGATGTCGCCAGCTGACTCTCCAGCAAGAGTCCCCGCAGCGCCTGAGAAAATGATCTCCAGCTCTCCCAGACCAGCGGGTTGTAGTGCACTGTTATCGTTTCAAAGCCAGGGACCGCTGCGACCAGCCCGACCAGCTCCGCCTGCTCAACCAAGCGAACGACGGCAAGGTTGGCGGCTATCAGCGCGGCATGGTCGAGCCCACTCCAGCGAATTTCCGCGGCGGTATCGCCCTGCGGAGCAATTTCAAACCTGATCGCGACATTCACCAACCGATTTCCCCGAAACTCAACCGGGCCAAAGCCAGCGGGGCCCACTCTCGACCACCGCCACTATAATCGATTGCCGTCGCAAAGCACTCCGCGGGCAGACCGGCTGGACCTGAGCCCATACGTCCTCAGCGATCGGCGTAGACCCGGGTGCTCTCTTCCTTGCTGACATTCATTTCACGATGGTCAGAACGGCGGCGGGCAACGATGCGATGTTCGCCCGGGGCCGCTCCGACTGCAGTCACATAGGTCACCAACTCCTGCCCTGGCCGAATCTCCGCGACCGGCGCGAAAATGACTTCCTGCCCGCGCACCTCACCAGCCAGGCGATTGTCCACTGACATCGGGCGAATCCCCTGCTCCGCGGAAAAGGTCAGCTGCAGATTGGTTGCTGTCACCGTGCCCTGATTGATCAGGCGAATCCGATAGCGGGTCTCGCTCCCCACTTCAATCACATCTTCCACGTCGTCGATTTCAAAAAACAGCTCCAGCAAATCCTCCACCAGAAGCGGCTGGCGAAAACTCGCTTTTTGATTCAGATCAGCCGTTGCAATGAACTCGATTGCCTGCTCCCCGGGATCCTCTGGAGTCGTGGTCAACTGCACACTGGCACCCTGGCCAACGTTCAGCCGATCAAGGCTCCAGTACACGGCGTGCGAGCCCGGATCGTATTGCCCCTGGTTATTGGCCGAAACGAATCGCACTCCCTGGGGAAGTTTCGTCACGAGGTCGAGGTTGGTGGCAATCGCGGTCCCGGAATTGCGCACTGAAAAAATGTGCGTGGCGTTTCGTTTCAAATAGCGACGGCTCGGCCCCTCGCTGGAGAGCTGCAGTTGCGGAGCCACCACTTCCATGTCGATCTGATGTTCGGCGTGCAATCCACCACCGCCCGAAACGAGAATCGTGTTGCGAAATCTGCCGATTTGCGCCGCCGACAAATTCAGGTTGACCTTGCGGGATTCCCCCGGAGCCAAGGTGCCAATCTCATATTCCAGTTCATTGAAGTCCTCAGAAAACTTCAGTTGCGGCGGAACGACTTCCTGAAGGACAACCTCTTTGGCTGGGCCATTTCCCAAATTGCGAACACTAATCGCCAACGGAACGCGGTCGCCAATCATCACTTTGGCCGGACCCGAATGCTCGACTGCCAGTTGCGGCTTGGTCACCAGGACCCGCAGTGAGGCGGGGGCCGCGAACGTGACCTGAGCCACCGATCCAATTTCGCCCGTCTGTTTGGGCTGAAGCGTCAAAACCACCGAGCGTTCCTCACCGGGCTTGAGCGATCCCAATTCCCAGACCAGCGTGCCGGCCGCGTTGCGAGTCGCCTCCGGGACCGCCTTCACGAACTGCGCTCCGCGCGGAACCTGATCGGTGACTCGCACCTCATTGGCAACTACTCGGCCAACATTCTTGACGATGACTCGAAAGTCGGTGGGCTGGTCGATCTGGATCTCGCGAGGCGCCACTTTCTCAATCGAGAGGGCAGGAACCTGCTCGCCCTCCAGCTCCGCCTTGCCGGGCAATCCGCTGCCATTGCCCGGGAGCGCACCGGCAAGGCCCGCGCCATCCCGCACGAGATTCGCGTTCTGCCCTAAAGCACCTGACGGGGAACCCGGCGAGCCCAGTGGGCTGCCGGAACCGAGCCCCGCCACCGGAGCTGAAGGAGTGCCGCGATTAAGTCCGGGCGGCGTCGCCACGGGCGGCGCGGGATTGTTTCCCGAACGATTGTCGAATCCAGTGTTGAATCCTGTCGGACTGCCCGATGACGTTCCGCTTCCGAGCCCATCCCCTTGACCGACCGAACGGCCTGCGCCGGGCGGAAGGGTCGTGGGAGACGTCGACGATCCATTGGAAACGGGGGAACCACTTCCGAACGCAGTTGTCGGCGGGGCTGCGGCGGAGCCTGGCGAATTGCCCAATCCGTTGGCCGGGTCCCCCAACGTGAACGAGGGAGTTGAACCGCTTCCTCCAGCGACTGAATTCGCTGGCTGCGGCGGTGCACCCATCGCAGGCATTCCAGTGCCCGCCGGCGGTGAACCGATTGGTGAACCGATTGGTGAACCGATTGGTGAACCAAGTGGTGAGCCGAGTGGTGAACCGGAGGGTGGGCCGAATGTCATGGCAGGTGGCGTTGGCGCTCCACCGGGTCCTTGCCGGGACTCACCGGGAGTCGCCGCGGCCAGCGGGCTCTGCCCGCCGGTGTCTGCGGCCGTGTTGTTCAATGGCAGGCTCCGGCCAACTCCGGACTGCGGCGTTGCTGTGTCGCCAGTGGGCGAAGGCTGTCCGGCCAATCCTGAATTCGCAGGCCCGGGCAGACCACCCGCTCCCGAACTCAAACTGCCAGCCGCCGCGGGCATCTCGCCCGGCGGAACCGATTGAGCATTCAACCCCGAGGGCTCAGCTCCCAGCTTCGTTTCCATTGGGCGGCGCAAATCATTGTTAAATGGTCCGCCTGCACTGGCGGCGGGCGGCAGCGGGGAGGCGGCGGTTCCGCGATCCGCCGACTGGTTTGTCAGCCCGGTTTCCCCGTTTGCCGCCGCATCGCTGCTCGGTATCCCTCCGCTCGACCCCAGCTTGAATTCCGCCGGCTTGGGCGCGGAGAAACTGGAAATTGGGGAACTGGAACCGGGGCTCACGGGAACCGGAGCTCCCGACCCCGGGGAGTCGGAAAACTGCGTTGCCTGACCGGCGGGGGGGGACGGGAAGCCGGAGGGTGGCGGCCCCGAGAGATTTGGCTTGGTAACCGCGACGGGAATCGAAGGCGAGGAGGTCGCCAGCCCCATTTCGGACGATCCCTTCCGCTCGGCACCTACCAGATTCAGTTCGGGGAGCTTGGTCGACGGGGCGGGGCTGGCTTGGTTGGACCGAGCCGG
>JAJTFE010000320.1 GCA_021298375.1 Blastopirellula sp.
TGCAGGCAATTGCCATCGATCGCGCATTTGAGCGGGGTCAGTTGCGTCCAGGGGATCGCTTTCGGGTCGCCGGTCGTGCCACTGGAGAACAGGATATTGATCGGTTCGATGGGCGTGCCATGATGGGGACCGCGCCCAGTGTGGCTGGGTCCAGCCGCGCTGAGGAAGTCCCGCCAGGCCATGTCCTGGGGGCGCAGATCGGGCACCGCAGCCGGGCCACTGGACTTATCGGCAGCGGTAGCTTGCTGGCCGGAACTGGGGAGGCAGATGATGGGCAGGTTGGTCGCCTCGAGCACCCGGGCGAATAGCGGGAGAGTTTTTCCGGCTCGAACCTGGACGTCGTAGGTAAAAACTGCTTTGGCGTGAGCAATGCGCAGCCGGCTGGCAATTTCCGGAGGGGCAAAGCTGTCGGCGATTGAAACTGCGACGCAGCCGGCCCAGATGATCCCGAGGTAGAGCGCGACTGACTCGGCAGTCATCGGTAACACGACCGCCAGGGCGTCCCCCTCCTGGAAGCCAGCCGCGCGGATCGCAGCAGCCACTTCCTGCACCCGATGATTCAACTGGGCATAACTCCAGACCTGGAGCGGCTGGTCCGGTCCGCGAAACACGATTGCCGGGGTATCTGCAGCTGCCTGAAAACAGCTCTCGGCGATGTTCAGTTCGGCACCTGGGAGCCAGTGCGGATTCTCCGGTCCGTCGTTGGGATTGAGAATTGCCCGCGGAGGTTTGTGGAAACGGATTTGGAGCCGCTCGATCGCTTGCTCCCAAAACTCGGCCCGTTTGTCGACCGACCATTGATGAAATTCGGCGACGGACGCGGTTCGCCGTTGGAGCATCCACTCCGCAAGATTGGCTCCCTTGCGATCGCCTTCTTCTGGCAGACACATCGGGGCGGGACCATCCGCGTACGCGTCCCAGTCGCGATAGCAATCATCCCAGAGTTGACGATACAGTTCCGGATGGGCTTGGGCCGAACGGAGCAGCGGAATCAGGCGTGCCCACTTATCGCTGGCAGACTGCGGCGTTCGCAGCACTTCGAGTGCGGCCTGTTCCAGGGTTGCGGACAATTCGCGCTGACGGACTTGTATGGCGGGCATCTTCGTCGCTTGACCGGGGGTGGGATTACTTCAGTTCAAAACGCTCACGGGTATGACAATAGGATAGTCCACCCATCCGGCCCACGCTGTCGACGAGTGCAGGATCAATCTTGTGGTCGGCAGTCAGAACCTCATCGGCGACGTGGAACCAGACAATCTGCCCGAAAACGGCGTTCGCCGCTGAGCCGCCCTGGCCGATGCGGACAATTTCCAGCGCCCGACACTCCAGCTGGATCGGTGCCGAGGCGACGCGGGGCGGGCGGACCAGCTGGCTGGGGGCAGTCCCCAGTCCGGCGTGCACAAACTCGCTTTCACCGTAAGGCAATTCGTCAGCCGTCCGGACCATCGCTTGGGCGAGCTGAGCCGGAACGATGTTGACCACAAACTCTCCCGTCGCCTCAATATTCCTGAGGGTGTCTTTCTTGTCACCGCTCGGACGGTTGGCGATCGAGACCATCACTGTCGGCGGGTTCGAGCCGACCCCGGCGAAATAACTGAACGGCGCGAGGTTCAACTGGCCAGTGGGAGATTGCGTGGAAATCCAAGCGATGGGGCGTGGCGTGATCGCCCGAATCATCAGGGCATAGACGGCCGAGGTCGAAAGTTTGGCGGGGTCGAAGTCCATAAGGTTGCACGGTCAGGCGGCGGTCGCGGCAGTGACTGCCGAAAGCGGCTGACCCCAGAGCTCTGCTCACGGGATTGGTTTTGACTAGCCGCTGTACTGTCCGGTGGGCGGGGTGGGAGCGGGGGTCTCCAGCCAGCTTCGCGGATACTTGGGATCGTCGAGGGCGATCGCTTCGGGCGTCAAAAAGAGGCGGCGATCAGTGTCGAACATGACTGCCGGGGCCCGTGGGGAATTCCTCCGGGATGCAGCGTCATCGAGCCGAGCCCGACTCCGCGCCGCGATCCGAACTCTCCGTCGACATAGAACAGGACTTCGTCGGCCTCCACATTGGAATGCACGTAGGGCACTTTGATCGCTTGGGGGTGGTGGTCGAGATACCGCGGCGCGAACGTGCAGATGACGAAGCCCCGGCATTCAAACGTCTGCTGGAAAGGTGGCGGGAGGTGCGTTGTCCCGGTCAGTGGCTCAAAATCCCACGCATTGAAGGTGTACGGGTAGAGGAACCCATCCCAGCCCACAACGTCAAACGGATGGTGTGGCATGGTCACCCGGGTCAAGCGATCGCGGTCCTTGATCAAAATGGTTGTGGGTGTTTCCGAGTCGATCGTCAGCAGGTCGGCGGGCGAGTGGAAATCCCGCTCGTAATAGGGGACACCGAGGTACATTTGACCATCGGGGTTTTGATAGCGAGTGGGGACCCGGACTTGGCCAAAGCACTCGAGCACCAAGTGATCTTCCTTCTGGATATCGTCCGCTACCAGGCGGTAAGTGGTCGTCCGTGGAACGACGATGTAATCGCCTCGCCGATAAGGTAGTTTTCCATAAACCGTTTCGAGAATGCCGCTCCCTTGGTGAACGAAAATCACCTCGTCGGCTGCACCATTGCGGTACAGTTCGGCTTGGGGGCGATCGGGTTTGGAGCGCCAGGCGACGACGTCTTCATTGAACATCATCGGTACTCGACCGGTCACGGGGTCGCCGGAACGGGCCAGTTTTTGGGTCTCGATGTGGTGGTGTCGAAGTTCCTGCTCATCGACTTTCCGCAACTCGATCTTCCCGGCCGTTTCGCTGGCGGTAATGCGGGTTGGCGGGCGGAGGTGGTACATGATGCTGTAGGCGCGGTCAAACCCCTGAGTTGTGACCACGTGCTCGTAATACAGTCCCTCATTGAGGAACCCGCCCGTCTCGTTGCGAAGTTGAATGTGGCGTTTGGGGGGCAATTTGCCGAGTTGTCGGTAGCTGGGCATCGTTAGGCTGCGGCGGGAAATCCTGCCGGTTCCGTGGGGACAAGGATTGTTGAAGACAAGTAAATTGGTGACAGGGAAAGTCAGGGACTGGAGAGTCGGTCTGGTACGCGGAGGATCGGAAAGGGAGTGAGGCCGAGTCAAGTGGGGCCGAGTCGAGTGGGGCCGAGTCGAGTGAGCACAATGCGAGTGAGCACAATGCGTGTCCGGAATGCGAGTGAGCACAATGCGTGTCCGGGCGGCCGGCCGTTGCCGTTCGAGGAGTGAAAGCAAGTTCGCTCCTGAATTCGTTTGCCGGCCATTCAGCGAACATAACCGCCGGACAGCGGGCGGTCACCCGCCCTTGTATTGTTATGGATTCCGATGGAGATTGGCAATCGGCAGGAAGTGTGTTGTCCGCTCCGAGTTTTTGCGGGCGGGGTGGCAGAACAAAGTGGGGGTTTGAGGTGGGCACAAAATGACTCGAGTCGCGATGGTTACCGGGGGGACCAGCGGAATTGGGCTGGCGACCGCACTTCGGCAGGGAGCTCTCGGGCACCAAGTCGTGATCTTCGGGCGCTCGAACGAGCGGTTGGAGCAAGCGGCGGCGGAGATTCGAGCTGCCGGCGCCGCCGGATGTCAAACGGTCGTGGCCGATTTCCGCTATCCCCAGCAGGCGGTCCAGGCGGTGCGGAGCGCAGTGCAGGCCCAAGGTCGCTGCGACTTGCTCGTCAATGCCGCCGCAGTGGCTCCGCTGGCGGCATTCGAGCAAACGACCGCCGAGGCGTTTGACGAGGTAGTCAACGTGAATATCCGCTCGATTTACCTCGGCACTCAGGCGGTCTGGCCGGTGATGCGGGCCTCTGGCGGCGGGGTGATTGTCAGCGTCTCTTCGCTGGCTGCGGTCTCACCGTTCACCGGTTTCAGTGCCTACGGAGCGAGCAAGGCTTGGCTCGATATCGTGACGAAGGCCTGGGCCGACGAGGGTCGAGCCCACGGAATTCGGGCTTATTCCGTTCGCCCCGGCGCAGTCGCCACGCCAATGTTGGCTGGATTGTTCCCAGACTTTCCGGCTGAGCAAACGGTTTCAGCGGATGAAGTGGCTGACGTGATTTGCCAGTTGGCTCTGCCCCCTTGGCGATTCAGCAGCGGCGAAGCGTTTACAGTCTCTCGGCAATAGGCGTTCTGGAAAGCTGATGACAACCAAGTTGACGCGCGAATTTCGTTTTGCCTGGCGAGGCGTTCCCTTGCCGGACGCCTGTCCCAACTCTTGGGCGGGCTGGGGCAACTCGCTGCAGCCCGGGGTGCCACTGTCGCTGCAGTTGACGGTCGCGGGAACCGTGCGGCAGCCGAGTGGCTACATCTGCAACATCAAGGCCTTGGATGACAGCCTCCGCACAGCGGTCAATCGCGTGGCCGAACAGCGTGGCCAGCCCGCTGATCTCGAACTGATGCGGTATGAAGTGAAACGGGCCACCAGCGCCGCCAAATACTGAGCCCCGACTCAGTCGCCAAAATCGCCTGCTGCAGT
>JAJTFE010000120.1 GCA_021298375.1 Blastopirellula sp.
CGGCCGGGGATTCGCCTTCTCCCCCCCAGGGAATGGTTTGAAACGAGCGGGCCAGAAATATCCTGACCGAGCGCTTTTTTCCTGCGCAGCAATTTTCCGCCGCTGGTGTTGTTTGGCGCAATCGCCGCTTGAATGAAGACGCTGAGTCGCGCTGTATACCTTTTGCTTGGATGGGCAACTGGGGTCGCAAGTGGGCTGCGGTGTTGTAAGGGGACTGCGGGCTCGCAAAGGGACTGCGGAGGTAACCGGAGTACATCGTTTGTGAGTTGGGCTGAACTCTATATCGACCCGCCGGCCCGCGGGTCGTGGAATATGGCTGTTGATCAGGCGTTGCTCGAGCATTGCGAGGGGAGCGGGCGGGCGACGCTGCGGCTTTATCAATGGAGCCCGGCGACCTTGTCGCTGGGCTACTTTCAGCGTTACGCCGAGCGGCAGACGCATCTGCCCAGTTCGGGATTGGACTTGGTCCGTCGAGCAACCGGCGGTGGAGCGATTGTTCACGACCGGGAGTTGACCTATAGCCTCTGTTTGCCGAGCGTGGAACGCTGGAGCCGCGCTAACCGAGAGTTGTACGACGCAGTGCATCGAGCGATCTTGTCTGCTTTGGCGGAAGAGGGAATTGCGGCGACACTGTATGGAGCGGGACCTGTCCCGGGTGAGCCCGTTGCGGGGAAATCGGCGGTTGACCCAAGGATAGGACAAACGTCCGAGCTTGCCGGTTGTGGGGCTGGGAGCACTGCTGCGAGGTTTCTCTGTTTTGAGCGCAGATCAGCCGGAGATGTGATTTTGGACGGCTACAAAATCGGCGGCAGTGCCCAGCGGCGGGGAAAGCAGGCCCTGTTGCAGCACGGCAGCATATTGTTGCGAAAATCCGACTTCGCGCCCGAATTGCCCGGGATTGAAGATTTGAGCGGAAAACCGCTGGATCCGCACTGTTTTGGCGAGAAATTGCTTGTGCATTTACAAAGGGAATTGGATTTGCAGTTTCGTCCATCGGCTTTTTCGGCGCTGTTGGCGGCGAGGGCTGGTGAGGTGGAACAAGCCACCTTTACCACCAACGGCTGGAATCGAAATCGCTAGAACGGTATTCGTGGCAGATTTCTCCGAGGTCTCACAGAGGGAGTCGATGCGGATCAGCTGGTAACGGCGTGCGAGCCATTGATGCGGAATGGTCGCTGAACCGTGTCGGTTGACTGTGCAATCGGCGGCGGGAAAAGCGTAGGCCGGTTCCCGGTATTCGGCTTTTTCCCCAGAGGCCGCGAGGTTGGCGGAAACGTTCAGATTCGCGGTTCAAGTGGCCCGAAATTTGATTCTTTCCGTTCCCCTTGTCTATAATGGGGGGTGAGAGTGGAGGAGACCTCGAATACCTGAGGGCGCTTGGCAGACGCCAAACCGGTAAGCTTCCAGTGGCCGTTGTTTTGGGAGAACACGGCACGATTTCGCAAATCGTTCGGCTGACATGACGAATGGCCGTTGGTCTGCGATGTCTTGGGGAACTCGGTGTTGGGACGCCGTAGGAAGGGTGGAAGTCATGGGGCCGTCTTGCCAAAAGCCGGGCCATCCTACCGAGTGGTGGTGTGGCTCCGACGCTTGGCGCGCAGGGAGATTCTCACCTGATTGGAATCGTAACAGAGGACGGAGAGAGGGATGCAGGTCAGACTGAAAGTTATCGGTGGAAAAAACGATAACCGCGAAATTAGAATTGCGGTCCCCGAGTTCATTATTGGCCGTGGGGACGAAGCGCACCTCAAGCCGAGCAGCGACTTGATCAGCAGGCAGCATTGCTGCATCAGGATCGGCGATGGCAAGGTCACGATCGAAGACATGGGCAGCCGCAATGGAACATTTGTCAACGGAACCCAAATAACCGGACCGATTGAAGCCAAGGTCGGCGATGTGCTTCGAGTCGGCCGGCTGCAGTTCGAACTGCTCATCGACCATGCCCAGCCGAGCATGAAGCGACCCAAAGTGGAAGGCGTGGCGGAAGCGGCCGCCCGGACCGCCGGCAGTTCAGCCGGTCAGGGGGGGGACATTGAGGACAGCATTTCGAGTTGGTTGACCGAAGAAGTCAACGGCGAGCGTTTGCAGGATACTCGACAGTTGTCACTGGAAGATACCAAGGCGATTCTGGCGGAAGCCGAACGGAAAGCTCTGGAAAAGGAGCGAGAACGAAAGGTGTCCGACTCTGGGCAACTGACGACCGATTCCCGAGAAGCTGACAGCAAGGAAAAGCGCGGCCCCGGTAAGCTCCCTCCGCGCCCCAAATTTTCACACGATTCGTCCAAGGTCGCGGCTGACGATGTTCTGCGAAAGTTCTTCAACCGTCGCTGATTGAGCAGCGTGTTTCACTGAGCAACTGGGTTTTGGGGTGGCTCGGCCTTTGTCTGCCGAAAAAGCTGATTGAGAACCGGTTAGTTGGCCAATATTCGCCCCCGGAGCCCGAACAATCTCGGAGTCAGTCGCGGACGGAGCCTGGGATTCGCCAACCTGGCGGGCTGGCACTGACAGGCCAGAAATTTCCAGATTTTCACCATTTTGGCGACTGCCTGCTGAAACCCCTCGACCGTCCGCGGGGGTAGAAACCGGGGTAGAGGAGGCGGAACTTGAATTCAGAAGTTGGGAGCTTGGTTGCCCAGTGCCTGAAAGGGCAGCAACCGGCGTTTGTAGAGTTGTTTGCGCGTTACCGCGGCATGGTTTACGGACTGTGTCTGCGGATGCTCCGCCATCGGGAAGAAGCAGAAGACGCAACACAAGAGACTTTTCTCCGCGTCGCGCGGAATCTCCACCGCTGGGATCGGAGCAAGCGATTCGAGCCTTGGTTGTTGACGATTGCCGGGAACCGCTGTCGGACTCGTCTGGCCCGCCTCGCCAATAAACCGCGGTTAGTGAACTTGGAGCAGGCTCCCGAGGACCGCTCCCAACTGCAGGTTGCCGCAACGCTTTTGTCCGAAGAACTCGGTTTGGCTCTGGAAACAGTCCGCCCCGAATTTCGGGACGCTTTTTCCCTGTTTTATCAGGGAGAGCTTTCCTATGCGGAAATCGCCGAGCGAATGGATGTTCCTTTGGGAACCGTGAAGACTTGGGTCCATCGGGCCCGTAAGGAGTTGATCCAGAAGTTACAGGAGCGCGGCACGCTGAATGAATGATTTCGCCCCGTCTCAAAATCGGTTACCGGGCTCACGCGGTGATTCTGGCTCACGCGGTGATTCCGGCTCACGCGGTGATGTCGTTTCCGGAGTTGCCGGTTCAGCTGTTCCGGGCAACAGTCCGCTCGATACGCGCTCTTGTTCGGAAGGCATCCCCTTTGGCCTTTCCGGTTTGACTTGCGGCCAGTTTGAGGAGCGGCTGCAAAACCTGCTCGACCAACGGCAAGACCCCCGAGGGGACCGGGCGATTGAACAACACTCGAGTGAATGCGGTCCTTGCACCCGCTTGCTCACCGATTTTCTCGTTCTCGAATCAGCACTGCGATCGGGGCGGGCCGCTGGTGACATCAAGCCGCAACCTTTCAGCCAAACCAATTCGCACAGGGGCCCCGATTGGTTGGGAGCCCAATCACGCTCAGGCCCGCATTCGGAGAGCACCTTTTCGAGTCGTTCTGCTTCGCTGACGACGGCCGAGTCTCTCCGTCAGCATCCGGCCAGCTGCGAACAGCGAACCCGAGTGATACGCTACCTGCAGGCGGCAGTGCTTCTGTTTGCGCTTGGCCTTGTCGGCATCGCCGCCGTCAAGCAGCAAACCCAGCGAACCGCCCTCGTGCCTGTCGCCAGTGTTCTCTCGAGTGAGTCGGGAGATGGGGAATTGGTTGAGATAGCCGGGCGGTTTCATCCAGTTGCATCTTATCGCTCACTCGAGCAGTGTTATGAGTTGACCTCGGAATTACCCGGGGTCAAACCGTTGCAAGCGTCCATCTGGGTGGCGCTTGATTGGTGGCAACATTACTTCCGTCTCGCGCCGAATCGGGAACCAGACGCCCGGTACCATGAGCGCGGATTTGGGTTGAACCCCCTGATGGTCGAGGCCTGCTACCAGGCTTGATCGCGGTTTCTGGATCCCGGGCGGAACGTCGGCCCCGCATTGGCTTTCTGGCGCCCGTCCTGCCTGCCGGGAGCGGCATCTCCGGGTCGCGGAATAAACCGCATCTTCGTTATCACTGATAAAGCCGCTACCTTTTCGAAGGTTTTGGCGTTCTTTTGCCGCCCCGCAGTCAAGTTTTCAGGGCGAACCCCGAAAGTTGGTCTATTTTTCCTCGTCGTAAAACTCGACCTGTTTTACCGCCACGAACGAGGGGCAGTTTATGCCGAAGACTAGTAATCAGTCCAAGTCGAATCAAGCCAAACTGAATGAAACCGGCAAGCGAAAGCAGGCTGAGCGTCGTCAGAATCAAATTCCCGTCGCGTCAGAGCGGCGAAAAGTTCAGCGTCGACGGCAAATCGACCCGACAACTTGCGAGCGGGAGTACAGCGACCCCGAGATTGAGTTCATGCACGCTCTGGATGAATACAAGCGGACCAGCGGTCGGATGTTTCCGACTTGCAGCGAGATCCTCGAAGTGCTGGTCAAACTGGGTTATCGGAAGAACGGACAGGCTGGCGGAAATGGTCAATTTCCGGTGGTCTTTGCCGACAACGAGGCCTTGACCGGACATTCCAACCTGGAATTGTCCTGAGACGCCGCTGGTAGCCACGGCCCGTAACCGGCTGGCAACAGACGCCAGGTGACAAGCATCCGAGCAATGGACAGGCAGACCCTCCCCGTTTGGTGATGGCTGCCTGTTTTCGTTTGGCGTTGGGGGCAAGTCGCCGCATTGAAGCGGGCCCTGGCCCATTCTTACCCTCAGAACTTTGCTAGCAGAGTTCGGTTGGACTTGTTGCAACAGGGCAAATCACCTACGTTTCGGCGGCTGGTGGAACCAATCCCGGCGCCTCGGAAGGCCGTCGGAGTTGCCGGTTTGCTTACGGAACCGAGTGCCTTAGCGCTGCCACTGCCAGTCGACTCTCATTTTGCCTATCCCACTTTTGTGGAGCCTGTCGTCCATGGACCGGACGGAACTCAACCTGCCGCGGAGCATCTTATCAATCGCCTCTCGGCTTTGCTGCAGCTTGGGGCTGTTTGTTCTGTTGTTGAGCACCGGCTGCACGGTGGCGGCTCGGAATTACAACATGGTCGGCAAAGAGTCGTTTGAGAAAGGTCAGTACTCACAAGCGATCGCCGAGTTTCAAAAGGCCATCGCCCAGGATAATCGGAATGCCGAGGCGTACTACAATCTCGGCGCGACGTATTACACCATTGGCAAGCAAACGAGGAACCCGCAGTGGACGGATCAGGCCGAGCAGTTGCTCCGCCAGAGCATTTCCCTGAACCCGGGAAGCGGTGACGCGCATCGCACGCTGACAGCGCTTTTGGTCGAGACAGGGCGAACTCAGTACGCTTATGACCTGCTGAATGGCTGGCAGCAGCGAAATCCGGCGAATCCCGCTCCCCTCCTGGAGTTGGCCCGTTTATCTCAGGAGTTGGGTGATTCGAATCGGGCGACCAATTACCTGACCGATGCCTTGCGTGTCGACGGCAACAATCCGGCAGCCCTCAAGGCGATGGGGCACGTGCGTGAGCGGCAGGGGCAGTTAGCCATGGCCTTGGAAAACTACACTCGCTCCTACCAAATCGATCCGCGGCAAGCTGATGTTGCAGCCCGGATCGTCGATTTGCGCACGCAACTGGCCGGCTTGCCGGCGGGCCAGTATGCCAGTGGCCAAACCTCGCCCCCTCGCTAGGGCTTAAGGGGAGTGAACTCGAGGGTGTGGTCCAACGGTTCGCGCAAGCTGCGGAGACGCGTCCTGTCGTAGGCGGATGCAACTGGGCGGGCGGAGGCATCTATGCCGGCCGCCCCCGGAGCCTTGGCGGCCTGATTTTTGGCCAGCTGACGTCTACTGTAGGGCCGAGGTCGCGGTTAAACTTAATTTGTCCCATGGCCAGACCTCCGGCCGTGTGCGGGCCGAAGGATTGCTCGATTGTTTTGAGCTGGCTCTGGATCTCCCAACATCTGCCCTCAGCTTGGTCAGGGTTTGCCCATGAGTACGACTGTCGATACGCGTGTCTACAATTTTTCTGCTGGTCCGGCGACGTTGCCCCTTTCCGTGTTGGAGGAAATTCAGGCTGACCTGATGTCCTACCGTGGCACAGGCATGAGCGTGATGGAATTGAGCCATCGGGGGAAGACGTTCATCGAAATCATGGAAGACACGGCCGCTCGAATCCGGCAGTTGCTGAGCATTCCGGCTGAATACGAGGTGTTGTTGCTGCAGGGCGGTGGCCGTTTGCAAAACGTGATGTTGCCGATGAACTTGATCACGGGCCCGGGGCAATCGGCGGATTACCTCCTGACCGGATTCTGGGGTGTTTCCAGCAGTGAGGACGTCCCTCACTTTGGTCGGCTGAACAAGGCTTTTGACGGCAAGTCATGCAACTATTCCCGCCTCCCTCAGCCGGGCGAACTCAAGCTCGACCCGACTGCCGCATACGTGCACATGACTTCGAACGAGACGATTCATGGCGTACAGTTCCAGCAGTTTCCTGAAACGGGGGCGGTGCCTTTGGTTGTGGACGCTTCCAGCGAACTGATGTCGCGACCGCTGGATATTTCCCGCTTTGGCGCGGTGTATGCCTGTGCCCAAAAGACTTCCGGGATTGCCGGTTGCACGATCGTGATCATCCGCCGGGATTTGATCGAACGCGGAGGAGACCGCGTGCCTGGGTATTTGAGCTACAAGAAGCATGCCGACGCAGCAGACAAGATGCTCAATACCCCGCCGACTTTCCCGATTTACGTTACGGGCTTGATCTGCAAGTGGCTGCAGGAAGAGGTCGGAGGCTTGGCCCAAATGGAACGTTTAAATCAGGAAAAGGCCCAAGTCGTCTACGACGTGCTCGACCGACACTCCGGTTTTTATCGCGGTCACGCCGAGCGTTCCGCCCGCTCGCTGATGAACGCAGTTTTCTTCACCCCAAATCCACAGATGGATGAGACGTTTGTGACGGAAGCTCGCAAGCATCTGCTCAGCGATCTCAGGGGGCACCGCGTGTTGGGAGGAATTCGAGCCTCGATTTACAACGCCATGCCGCTGGAGGGAGTGCAAACCCTGGCCCAGTTTATGAATGATTTTGCCATTCGGCATGGTTGATTAGCGGCGCCGGACGCACGCTGCCTAAACCGCGCTGCCTAAACCGCGCTGCCTAAACCGCGCTGCCCAAAACGTGCTGCCTGAAATTCGTGGCGTGAGTTTCACGGAACACCCCTGCCCTGCCCCGGCCTTGTGGAGAGTGTCTTCAATGCCCCGCGTAATTGTCCTCGATGATTTGGCCGAGGAAGGGCTGAGGCTGCTCCAGGCCGAAGCTGGTTTTGATGTCGTGGTGCAAACTGGCCTGAAGGGCGACGCCCTCCGGGACGCACTGCGGGATTTTGACGGCGCGATCTGTCGAAGCGGTGTCAAGATCACGGCCGATTGCCTCTCCGGGAACCAGCGATTACAAGCGATTGTGCGGGCTGGTGTCGGGACGGACAACATCGACAAGGCAGCGGCAACGCGCAGCGGCGTGATTGTCATGAACACTCCGGCTGGAAACACCGTGAGCACTGCCGAGCACACCTTTGCCTTGCTGCTGGGTTTGGCGAGGAATCTCGCTCCGGCAAACGCAAGCCTCGTTGCCGGTAAGTGGGATCGGAAGAATTTTGAAGGCGTGGAGCTGCGCGGCAAGCAGTTGGGGATCATCGGCTTGGGCAGAATTGGACTCCGCGTGGCCAGACTTGCGCGCGCATTCGAGATGCGAGTCTGCGGGCTCGATCCGTTCCTCCCCCGCGAGCGAGCCGCTGAGTTGGAAATTCAATTAGCGGACTCTTTGGACCAATTGCTCGGGCAGGTCGATTTTCTGACCGTCCACACCCCACTGAACAGCGCCTGCTGGAAGGACTGCAGTCGGGGCAAATCGGCGGGGTCGCGCTCGATGTGTTTGAGACCGAACCCAACACGACCAGTCCCCTGTTTCAGTCTCCGCGGACCTTGTGCACGCCCCACCTGGGGGCGAGCACCGAAGAGGCCCAGCGGCAGGTTGCCGTCGAAGCAGCCGAGTTGCTGATCGGTTTTCTCAAAGCTGGCGAAATCAAGCAGGCGGTCAACATCGGCGCCGTAGACATGAAAACGCTGCAGCGGCTGCGCGGTTTCCTGAACGTGGCCTATCGCCTCGGTGCCTTCATGGCCCAGTGGCATGGCGGCGCAATCGATCGCTGTGAACTGAATTTTGCGGGCGAGGTGGCAGGTGAAGATACCCGCCTGCTGGTCGGGGCTTTCGCAGCCGGACTCCTCTCGGGAATTGCCAGCGATGTGAATCTGGTCAATGCCGAATTGTTCTGCCGGGAGCGGGGAATTGATTTGGTCCGCAGTTCCCGAGCGGACAACGAGACCTTCAACAGCCTGATTGCTGTTGTTGTCGCGGGAGAGGGGCGAGAGTTAAAGGCCGCTGGCACCGTGTTTGGCCGAAACATGCCGAGGCTTGTCCGCTTGCAGCAGTTTCCGCTCGACGCCTACATGGATGGGCACCTGCTCGTTTTCTCGCATCGCGATGTCCCCGGGATTATCGGTCACATCGGGACGCTCCTGGCTCAAGAGGATGTGAATGTCGCTCAAATGTCGGTCGGTCGAGCCTTGGCCCGTCCGGGAGGCGAAGCCGTCGGCGTGCTCAACCTCGACTCAGCTGCCCCGGATAAGGTCCTGAGCCAACTCAGCCAACATCCGGCAATCCACTCGGCCCGGATGATTGAGCTTCCGGCGGCCGAGTTCTTTCCTGAGCTGTTCTAATAAGCCTCTCTATCAGGCCTACGCCTGGTGCAATCGGTACGGCCGTACGTGAACTGAACCCAAACAAGGCCTCGTCGAGGTGCGCCCCTTTTTTCTACCCACTCCGGGCAGTTACGCTGAAGCCTGTGCAGTCTTGGTGCAGTGTTGGTCTCGTGTTGACATGGCCTCTGGCTCGGTTTCGGCAGGCTCCCTCCGATGCAATTTCTGATTTGCCTGATCTTTGGACTGTTTCTTCTGGCCGAGGGAGCAGACGGTCTCACGGTTTCACCGGGAAGAGTTCTGCTTGCCGTCGCGCTCGTGACGGCGAGTCCCGTGGTCCTGGCTTGGTTGCAGGGACTAGAACTGGTGCGAAGCAGGCGGCTGGCCGGTCCTCAGCCGGAACTCGAAGGGCGCGCTGTGCGACAGGCGGATGCCATTCACTTTGCAGCTTGGGCCTGTGCCAGCCTCGCCGGGATATGGTTAATGCAGTGGCCCACGCTGGTCCGGTCGACTTGGTCGCTGCGGGGCTGGCTGCTGGTTGATGAATTGCTGGTGATTGCGCCTCCCCTACTCTCGCTGCTCGCCTCTTGGCTGGTTTTTGAGTGGGCGCTCCGTCCGCTGCAGGCTCCCAGTGCTTCCAGTCCCGGCTCTGATGTGGAGTCACAGCCTCGCTCCGAGTTTTGGGCAACGCTCTTGCAGTCCTTCCCGGTGACGCTTCACAAGTTCCAGCACTCGCTTGGCTTGGCGCTGTTGCCGCTGCTTTTGCTGTTCGCAATACGCGACCTGTGTGGGGGGGAGCGGGCTTCTCTGCAGTCTGTGCTTTGGGCAGGAACCGCGGGGTTGGTAGCCGTCGTCCTCTTCTATCCCTTGTATCTCAAGTGGCTACTTCCTTCGGAGCCGTTGACGCTGCCGCTGGCCGCAGCCGATGTCCGCGGTTTGGAAGTCCGCAAATGGCACAGTAATTTGCGCGTCTATAACGCGCTGGTGACAGGGCTGATTCCGGGCTGGCAGACCGTTTTTGTTTCGGACGGCCTGGTGAAGCATTTTCCGCTAACTGAGATTGCGGCGATCGTGCGGCATGAAGTCGCGCATGCCCGGCGAGGCGAGGCCATTTGTTCATCAGGTCGCTGGCGATCGCCGGACCGCTGCTGGTCCTGCTGGCCTGCTCCGCTTGGGGACTGCCTGCGTGGGAGTTTCTCTTGTCGATGGGCGCCCGATTCAATCCCGTCGAACTGCTTTTGCTGGGTGCCGCCATCGGGGGATGGACTTGGGGAGTGATTCGCCCGCTTTCCCACTGGATTGAATACGATGCTGACCGCCAGGCGACAATCGACCCCGACACAGGGTTGCCCTGTCCCGAGCGAACGGACGCGTTGCTGTCTGCTCTCCTCCGGTTGGGGGCTGGCTTTCCCGAGCATTTTCGCCGTAGCACTTTGCTGCACCCCAGCCTTGAACTGCGACTGCGGCGACTGAGGGCTGGGCAAGAACCGCCAGTGGCCACGCGGGGCGAGTAGGTACCCAGCCGCTGTGCTGCGTGTTGCAGTGGAATCTGGTGCGCTACCTGCCGACCAGGGAGCGGCCTGAAATTCGGCAAACTGCTCACGGCTGCCAGCAGGGCTGTGAAAATTTACCGCGGCGCGACAAGACTTTTTGACCTTTTCGCTATTCGGGGCGATGTTACTGGATAAGTCCCCCGTCTCAGGCAGCGCGTGCTCTCATGCTGGAAACATCGTCAAATTCTGCCCAATTGGCAACTCTTGCCAGCGAACTGATTGTTCGTCACCCGCACCTCCACCAGCGTCGGGTATTTTTGCGGGCCGACGGGGGGCATCTGGTCCTGCAGGGCCGCGTCAAAAGTTTTTTCGAAAAGCAGATGGCTCAGGAAGCGCTCCGCACCATCGATGGCGTGCGAACGATAGATAACCAACTCGAAGTGAGTTGGCAGGACTGAAGCTCTCGCGGTCTCTCATTGGGCTCTGTTCCTCGCTGCCCTTGAAAGTGGGCTCCATTCGCATTTGGGGCTGGCTCGTGATCGCCCGGGCACCAGAAGGCCTGAATTGGGCTCCGGAATTCGCAGCGGTTGGGGGGCTCCGAGCGGAAGAGGATTTTCTGCTGCAACATGCTTCACGGCGACATGTAGCTCTCGCATGTGTTTGGCCAAAAACGGCATCAGCCTGAGTCTTGTTGGCGGCCGCTTCTTCTTCGGTGCTCCAGTCAACGCGACGGCGGGACAAGCCGATCTTGCGGTCTTCGGTATCGACTCGCAAGACCTTGACTTCGACCTCTTCGCCAACCTTGACCACGGACTCGGGACTGTCGACCTTGTGGTCAGCCAGTTCCGAGATGTGGAGCAGACCTTCCAGACCATCTTCGAGGCCGACGAAGACACCAAACGTGGTGATCTTGGTGACCTTGCCCCGGACGACTTGGCCAGGTTGATAACGGCTGGGGATGTCGCTGGCCCACGGGTCTTGCGACATCTGCTTCAGGCCCAACGCGATCCGCCGGCGGTCGGTGTCGACTGCCAGAATACGGCAGGTGACTTCCTGACCCTTTTCCAGCATCTCGCTGGGGTGGCTGATCTTGCGGGTCCAAGACATGTCGGAGACGTGCAACAGACCATCGATGCCTTCTTCCAACTCGATGAACGCACCGTAGTTGGTGAGGTTGCGGACCTTGCCCGAGACGACCTTGTCGATCGGATAGCGTTCCTGAACCTGCTCCCAGGGATTCTTCTGGGTCTGCTTCATGCCGAGCGACATTTGCTCGCCATTCTTGTCGATGCCCAAGACGGCGACTTCGATTTCATCGCCAATCTTGACCAGTTCGCTCGGGTGATTGACCCGCTTGACCCACGACATTTCGCTAATGTGCACCAAGCCTTCGATGCCCGGTTCCAGTTTCACGAAAGCGCCGTAGTTCATCACGTTGACAACTTCGCCCTTGTGGACGCTGCCAACGGGGTACTTCGACTCGACGTTGTCCCATGGGTTCGGGAGCAACTGCTTCATGCCGAGGGCGATTTTGACCTTCTCCCGATCGACATTCAGAACCTTGACTTCGACTTCCTGATCGAGGTGGACCATTTCCGACGGGTGACCGATCCGGGTGTGGGCCATATCCGTAATGTGCAACAGGCCATCGATACCGCCCAGGTCGACGAACGCGCCGAAGTCGGCGATGTTCTTGACCACGCCTTTGCGGACCTGACCAATTTCCAACTCGGCCAGCAACTTTTGCTGGGCGTATTGGCGTTCCTTTTCGATCAGCGAGCGACGGCTGACAACGATGTTGCGGCGCTGCTCGTCGATTTTCAACACTTCGCACTGGACCACTTTGCCAATGTAGTCGCCGATGTCGCCTGGGCGGCGGATATCGACCTGGCTGGCCGGAAGGAATACGGGGACACCGATGTCGACCAGCAAACCACCCTTGATTTTCCGGGTGCAGGTACCGGTGACAATTTCACCTTCCTTCACCTTCGAGATGACATCCTTCCAGTGGATAATATGGTCAGCCTTCTTCTTGCTGACCGAGATCAGGCCTTGGGTTTCTTCGCCCGTGCCGCTCTCGTCTTCGAGTTCCTCAATAAGAACTCGGATTTCCTGACCGACTTGGGGTTGATCAGCGTGGGTTTCCCATTCGCCACGCGGAATCGTCGCTTCGCTCTTGAAGCCGACGTCGACAACGACCACTTCGTCATCAACCTTGACAATCTTGCCGGAGACGATCTCGTTGACAGCGAACTTTTTGTCGCCGTCTGAATTGGTGGTGTAGAGAGAAGCGAGATCTTCGGAGAACAGGGAGTCCAGCTCTTCGTCGATCGACGAATCATTGAGCTGACGAATCAAAACGCGATTTACCATGAGTGAAACACTGACTTTCGAGTCAACTGACCGGTTGTGGGATCAACTGACTGCATAAAGGTTGCTTGCCTTCCCGGAAGAGGGACTCAATGCAGGCTCTGCCAACGCAGAACTTGCCAAAACTCAACCAGCAAACATGCCGGACGGACAACGTGGGCAAGACAAAAGGACCGGGACCGACCACATTGGTAAAAGTTTACCAATCAGCGGTTTTTATCGCAACTTATCGACTTTGCGGACGATTTGCCGAGAGTCTTTCAGCCGCATTCTGCCCAAATGGACGATTCCAGCGGACGCTTCGAGCCGCAGGCCGGCATCCTCGCAGGCGTTTCCTGAGTTCTGGTGTTGCCTTTGTCGGGCAACCAGCCACAATAGTGACATCGGATTGCACGCTACGCAGTGCAATGGACTGGAGGTTTTGGGGAAGCTGTCTTGTAATCAGGTCTTCCCCAAGACGGGTTTCTAGTAGAAAGGAGGTGGTTCAGTGAGTTTTTCTGATGACTGTTCTAGTCGGGGTGGTCACGCCTGACGGTTGAACCGGCGGGTTGCCCTCAGGCGACCATCCGTACTGACGGCTCCTACAGCAAGTGGTGGCATCCGGGCCTGAGAAGGTCGGGAATTTCCGCCGCGAGCTGCAAATCAAAGCCGCAAATGAGTCGCCCGCAGCTCTCTGCTGCGGGCGATTTTTTTTTTCCTGCCCGCCTGGGAAGGACCCCGCGACCTCTTCCCCACCGCGTCCGCTCAAGCCGCAGCGGCTCGACCAGAGTCGGCTCTTTTCCGGCTCCCCCGAAACCAGGCGTTACCGATGGTCGCGGCCCATCCCCAGCCACTCGCGGTTTTCTTGGGAGTCCCACGGGGTTCCCCCTCTTCGGACGGAGCGTTGCTAGCAGGCAGCGTAAAATTTAACGACTGAAAAAGGGGTGCGGATTAAACTTTGGCTGCCGATCGTGTCGATTTGTCCTTTGTCAACGAATCCGGGACGCGTGGTCCCGAGGCTCCAGACTATCCGGGCCTTTCCGTCCTGACACCCCGGTCCGAAGTTTGGACAAACACAGTTTCACGGAGGAACAAGCATGCGTCGGCTCATTCTCGCGACGCTTCTGGCAATCGCCCTAAGCAGCAATGTTGGTTGTTTCATGCCGATTTACGATGCGGACCCGGCCGTGCGTGCCCGTCAGTTGATTTATACCTCGGAAGACCTGCGCAACCTCCGCGAGGAATGGCATCGCTTCTGGTTCCTCGACATGCCAGACCATCAGACTCCTTACCGCACTCACGGCGGTATTATCTAGGCGACCGCCCTGCGGTCGCGAGAGGACGGATTCAAAGCGGCAGGCTGGAGCTCGGGCGGGCTCCGGCCTGTTCGTTTTTGGATTGGAGAGATCGTTGCTCGAAAGTCAGCGCCCGTCCGCCTTCCTGCTGCTGAACCGGCGAGCAAGGCCGCGAAGCTGGGCAACTCGAAAGAGCGTTCATTCCGCCCCGGCGGTTGTCCGCTTTGGCCCAGGGCGAGATAATGCGGTCCCTGAAAGCGGCGTTGGTTCAGGGCTTCAGCAAACCACCATTAGAGATGTGTCATGCGGGTATTGTCAGGCATTCAGCCAACGGGGCGACCCCACTGGGGCAATTATTTTGGCGCGATTCGGCAGTACATCGCCCTGCAAAACAATGAGCAGGCGTTTTACTTCGTCGCCAACCTCCACGCGCTGACTTCCATTCGCGACCGGGCCCTGATGCAACAGTACACCCTCGATGCCGCCATCGACCTGCTCGCCTTGGGGCTGGACCCGAATCAGGCAACGCTCTTCGTCCAATCCGACGTGCCCGAGGTCTCCGAGCTTTGCTGGCTGCTGCTCTCGGGAACATCGATGGGGCTGCTGGAGCGGTGCGTGTCGTACAAAGACAAGGTCGACAAGGGGCTCGCCACGGTGGCGGGCTTGTTTACCTACCCGGTGTTACAGGCCGCCGATATCCTCGCCTACGATTCCGATTTGGTGCCCGTCGGCCAGGACCAGGCTCAGCACATCGAGGTAACCCGGGACATTGCCCAGTCGTTTAATCATCAGTTCGGTGAGGTGTTCGTGATTCCCAAGGCCTACGTGCTGCCCACCGCAGCCAAGGTTCCGGGCCTCGACGGCGAAAAGATGTCAAAGAGTTACAACAATCACATCGAGATCTTCGAGAGTCCGAAGGAAATGCGGAAGAAGGTGATGCGAATTGCAACCGACTCCCGGCCGATGGACCAGGCCAAGGAGCCGGACGGCGACCTGCTCTACGACCTTTACTCCCTGTTTGTCGACGAGCCTAGTCGCGACGAGCTGGCCGCCAAGTACCGCCGCGGAGGATTTGGCTACGGTGAGGTCAAAAAGCAGTTGGCTGACGCGGCCGAGGCGTATTTCACCCAGGCTCACGAGCGGAGGCAAAAGCTCGTCGCCAATCCCGATGAAGTCCGACAAATCCTGGCTGCCGGTGCAGCCAAGGCCCGAGCCAAAGCAGCCCAAGTCCTGGCCCGAGCCCAGGACGCCTGCGGCGTGACGCTCAACTGGACGCGTTAAGTCGACTTGCTCCTTCCTCCCAGAACACCTTGGGAAGCCTCGATTTGACCGCATGGATTTGAGGGCTCTGCGGCCCCCTTTGGTCCCTCTTCCCAGCCCATTCGGGCCCTCCCCTGCTTTCTCGCTTCCCGGCGCTGGCACGCCGCTTGCATGGTTCAGCCCCGTGTGTGCCTTTGGTCCCATGACGCTTTACGGGGAACCGTTTGATGCAGATTCAGCAGATTCACCATGTCGCCTATCGCTGCAGGGATGCCGCGGAGACCGTCGAGTTTTACACCAAGCATTTAAACATGCGGTTTATCCTCGCAATTTCCGAGGATAGAGTCCCCTCCACGAAAGAGCCCGACCCCTACATGCATTTGTTTTTGGATGCCGGTCAGGGGAATATTCTCGCCTTTTTTGAGCTCCCCACCAAACCACCGATGGGCCGCGATGAGAATACCCCGGCCTGGGTCCAGCATCTCGCCTTGCAATTGGGGTCCGAGCAGGAATTGCTGGATGCCAAGCAAAGCCTGGAGGCCGCCGGAATCGAAGTCGTGGGCCCGACCGACCACGGGATTATCAAGTCGATCTACTTTTTCGATCCCAATGGCCACCGGTTGGAGTTGACCACGGTAACCGCTACCCCGGACCAACTTCAGAAACTGGACGAGGTAAAGTGGGCAATGCTTGACGAGTGGACCCGCAACAAGAAGACCGTCCGCCAAGCCGACTGGCTCCACGCTCAGGAGTTTGCCACTGCGGCCGCAACGGAGCATTAGTGGGGCCGAAACGGGCGTCGCTCAGTATTCCAGGTGTGAGCCAAAATGGCTCGATTCGTCGCGAAACGCGTGCGAACGTGCGCTTGCAGCAGGTTTGGGGGCAGGCTTGCCCCGCCACCCCGATCGGCAAAGCCGGTCGATCGCGGGATTCAAGTTCAAATCGAATCGGCGTCAGGTAAACGGTGCAGCCGATGGATTTCGGCCGCCTGCACGACCGGACATTTTGGATTACGGGCTGAACTTCAACTGGATCTTCGGTTACCAAAGTTCGATATTCAATTGGCAAGCCTGACCAACAGGTTGACTGGGCAAGCAGTCCACTGGTCGCACGCAAGCAAAAAGAGGCTCGGCAAATAACGCCGAGCCTTTTTTGTTAGCTGCTGTTAGTCCCGGTCCACGGTTGCCGGGGGCTCCTCCAAAGCCTCGCGAATCTTTGCGGCCAATTCACTCTCGATCATGCCACGAAAAGGGAGTGCGGCAAACGGAATGGTTCCCGCCACAAAAACCTCGGAGAACCGGTTCTCTAATTTTCCGGAGACCTGAAACCCCATCGCCCTAAAGGCAAACTGCAAGTTCCCGGCATCGTCCCAAGTCTCGACTACATTGGTGACTTGAATCTGGAGCTCACCTCGGACCTTGTCTGCGAAGACCCGCAAACGCTCTGCGGCTATCGTGGTGTCATGTCGATGCGGAACCGAAACTTGAAAACCAGGCATTTGAACTCCGGGATCGAATTGAGGAGTGGTTGGACTCCACTGTGAATCAACGTTCAGCCCCAATTCTATCAGTCTCGCGGGAATAGCCAAACGGACCCAGAGTTCGAACCATTCCATTTTCCTTCCGCTCGAACGGCTCGAAGCCAGAGTCTTGCGAGAGTTGCTCAACCTCGGGTCGCCGCACCCGTCAGCAACCAGTCGTGATCGGCCGGGCGGAATACGATCGGCTCGCGCGGAAGTTGGGACAGCGAAAATCCCTCGACAAAATCTTCCAGTCGCAGTGGCTCCAGTTCACTCCGCCCGCACCACCAGGCTATCAAGCCGACGATCCGCTCGACGGGCACACCCTCGACCCGATATTCCTCCAGCCGGAAGCCGCCGTGCCGCTTGGCCAAACGCTGGCCATCTGGACCGACCAGCAGGGGAACGTGCCAGTGGCGAGGCGCAGCAAGTCCCAGCAGTTCATGCAACCACAATTGACGGGGAGTTGAACCGAGCAAATCCGCGCCCCGCACGACCTCGGTCACGCCCTGCAGCCAATCATCAATCACCACCGCCAACTGATAGGCGGCCGCGCCCTGCTTGTTGGTCACCAGAAAGTCACCCACCAACTGCTGGACATTCCATGCCTGGGGACCAGCGATTTGGTCATGAAATTGAAACTCGCGATCGGGGACGCGCACTCGCCAGGCGACTCCGGTTTCGACTGAGGGGAACTTCTGCCTTAAGGGTTCAGGCGGTCGGCAGGTCCCCGGATAACGCAGTTCGTGTTCGTCCAGATGCGGCGCGCTCAAGGCCGCCGCGGCAATCTGGGAGCGGGTGCAGCGACAGGGATAAAGCCAGCCAGCTTCGGCCAATCGCCGCAAGGCATTCTCGTAATGGTCGACATGCTTCGTTTCATAGACGATCGGACCATCCCAATCCAAACCCAGCCAGCGGAGCATCTCGATCGCCTGCCGATCGGCTCCTGCTCTGACGCGGGGGCTGTCCAAGTCATCAATTCGCAGAACGACTCGCCATCCTTGTTGCCGCGCCGGTGCCCAGTTCACCAAAAATGTCCGCGCGTTCCCCAGATGCAACGCACCCGTTGGCGAGGGAGCCAAACGCGTGGTCGGAACAGGAGGGAGCGACATTTCAAGTTTCCACGCGGAACAGGCACGGAAAGGATGGCAGCGCGAAGACCTGCATCAAGCCTTCTTTTTTTCTTTGGCCCAGGAGTCCTTGAGCGTAACCGTGCGATTGAACACCAATTGGCCAGGTTGCGAGTCCTTGGAGTCAACGCAGAAATAGCCCGTCCGCTCGAATTGAAAACGATCGCCCGGTCGCGCGTCGGCCAGGCTCGATTCGAGCTTGCAGCCGCGGAGGACCTCCAGAGAATGGGGATTCAAATCGGCCTTCCAGTCGGCGCCTTCCGGGGTGTCGCCGGGATTTTCCCGCGTCAGCAGCACGTCATACATTCGCACCTCAGCATCAATCGCCCCATTGGCGGCTACCCAGTGAATCGTTCCTTTGACCTTGCGGCCGTCGGGTGCCTGGCCTCCTGAGGACTCGGGGTCGTAAGTGCAGCGGAGTTCGGTCACCTCGCCTGCCTCGTTTTTCACAACTTCATGACATTTGATGAAATACCCGTACCGCAGCCGCACCTCATTCCCGGGGAAGAGTCGGAAGTAACCCTTGGGTGGATGCTCCATAAAGTCTTCGGCGTCGATGTACAGTTCCCGGCCGAACGGAATCTGCCGCACGCCGGCCGCCGGATCCTCGGGATTGTTGACCGCCTCACGCAGTTCCACTTGTCCCGCGGGGTAGTTTTCCAGCACCACCTTGATTGGGCGCAGAACCGCCATGACCCGGGGGGCCACGGCGTTGAGGTGCTCGCGGACCTCCTGCTCAAGCACCCCCAAATCAGTCAGGCTGTTGGCCTTGGTTACGCCAATACGAGCGCAGAAATTTCGCAGCGATTCCGGGGTGTAGCCGCGGCGTCGCAATCCGCAGATAGTCGGCATCCGGGGATCATCCCAGCCATCGACCAACCCGCCCCGGACTAATTCCAGCAGTCTTCGCTTGCTCATCACCGTGTGAGTCAAGTTCAGCCGCGCGAACTCAATCTGTTGCGGATGGTGAATGCCAAGATTTTCGATGCACCAGTCGTACAGCGGTCGGTGCTGCTCGAACTCGAGCGTACAGATCGAGTGAGTGATTCCTTCAACGGAATCGTTTTGCCCGTGGGTCCAGTCATACGTCGGATAGATGCACCACTTGTTGCCGGTGCGATGATGGGCAGCATGCCGAATCCGATACATCGCCGGGTCCCGAAGATTCATGTTCGGGGACGCCATGTCAATTTTCGCCCGCAGCGTCTTTTCCCCGTTTTTGAATTCGCCGTTCTTCATCCGCTCAAAGAGATCGAGGTTCTCCTCGACTGAGCGGTCGCGGTAGGGGCTGTTTCGTCCCGGCTCGTTCCACTTGCCGCGATAGGCTCCCGTCTCCTCCGCGGTCAAGTCGCAAACATAGGCCTTGCCGGCCTTGATCAGTCGAATCGCATATTCGTACAGCGTCGGGAAAATGTCTGAGGCAAACTTGACCTCACCATCCCACTGAAAGCCGAGCCAGCGTACATCTTCCTTGATTGCCTCGACATACTCGGTTTCCTCCGTTTCCGGATTGGTGTCGTCAAACCGGAGGTTGCACTTGCCGTTGTAATCGCGGGCGATCCCAAAATTCAAACAGATCGACTTGGCGTGGCCGATGTGCAGGTAGCCGTTAGGCTCCGGAGGAAAGCGGGTGTGGACGCGGCCTGCGTGCTTGCCAGCCGCCCGGTCGGCTTCCACGATCTGGCGGATGAAGTCCAGCGGTTTGGCAACTTCCGGATGAGAGGCGGCGTCAGCAGAGTGGTCAGAGGTCATTCAGGGATTCCAGTAGATTTCAGAAAAAAGCAGCCAACCCGCTCGGTTCCAGAACAGGCAAACCGAGCAAATCGCAGTCACTCGGCAGAGCGTTGCGGGCTGGAACAAGTTCGGTCGCCGGGTTCGGCAGTTCCGTGATTTTAAGGAACGGAGCGGTCCGGCCAAAAGGGGGAACGCCCGTGTCAGTGCAGCTGGCGGCGGAGCAACGAAAAAATACTGCCCACATTGGAACGGGGATGTCGCAGCCGAGCAGTGATCGCCACCGACTCCAAGTTGGCCAAAGTGATCAGTCCAGCGGCGAGTAAAAACAGCCAGTCCAGCGGCCAAGCGAGCCAACCTGCGGCCTTGGTCAGGAGGAGCAAGCCGGTCGCGCTCCCAAGTGTCATCCCCACTTTTGCCAAATAATTGTGGTAGCTCGGCCAGATCCCAAATTTGGCCAGACAGACGGCTGCCGAGAGGCCGTAGCTTGCGAGGACCATGACCACAGCGACCCAGTGACGAGCGAGGAAGGACCAGTCCAACCGGGCGACACAAAGCACCAGGCTGAGGCCGAGCAGGACATCGGCGATCGTGTCCAGCTTGGCTCCCAGCGGCGTTTGCTGATGCAAGGCCCTCGCCAGAGCCCCATCCAGCCAGTCCGTCAGGACCAACAACAAGCCGAGCAGTAAAACCGCTACAGGTTGCCCGGCAAAGGCCAGAATCAACAGGAGCGGAATTCCCCCCAGCCGAATGAGGGTCAGTGTGTTGGGAATATTCCACATGTCCGTCTACCCCACCCGGTTCGCTCTAAATTTGACCTAAGGTTGATTGTAGGCCTCTGGGTTGCCGAACTCAGCAGGGGGCAGGCTCAACCACCTCGAGACGCTGGGCTACGTGCCGATTCGCACAGGTTCCAAAGGCCAGGCAGGACCGGATTGATCCGGTGGCGGGAGAGTGAAAACTGTTCTGCCAACCGATATGCCGAGTTGATATACTTGCGACAAGTCATGCACCGTGAGGTGTTCACCCTTAAGGAGTTTGTTTCATGCAAGACAAGGTTGGAATCTGGGTCGATTATAAAAAGGCCGTTCTGGTTCACTTCACTGCCGCAGGACATGAAGTCAAGCAGGTCAAGTTCAAGACTGGGAAGCCGGTCGCGGAGGGACGGGTTGCCGCTCGCAATAAGTCCCACGGTCGACTGGACTGGACCGCGGAAGATCGCCTGCAAAACAAGGCCGATGTTGACCGCAAAGGCTACTACAAGGACATCATTACGGCGACCAATGGTTGCACCGAATTGTTCGTTTTCGGCCCGGCTCAAGCCAAGACCGAACTGAAAAAGCAACTGCTCGCCAAGAAGGTGCCCGGTTTGTTGCTCGACGTAGCGGCTTCGGATGAAATGACCGATGCCCAAATCGTCGCGACCGCGCGGGCTCACTTCGCGGCCAAAGAAGGCGGGCTCAAGCCCACGCCGCGGCGTAAGAAGGCTCCCAAAAGCAAGAAGGTCAAAGCTGCCAAGCCAGCCGAGGGCAAGGCTCCCAAAGTCAAAAAGAAAATCGCCGTGCGAAGTGCACGCAAATCAGTCGCAGCCAATAAAGGTCACAAGATCTAGGGGAGCCGATGGGCTTCGCTCGATTGAGCGAACCGCTTTGAGCAAAACTCGCTGCGGATCGCCGGATGGGCTGGACTCGCAAAGTTCAAATTCAATTCAGGGACACCAGGGCGACTCGGTGTCCCTTCTTTTTTTGGGTGCCCAGCGAATCTTGCGGGCCAAGTTGCCCCGCGTTCCTGGGCAGTTGACGAATCAAGTCACGCGCTGTGTAACCCGCCTCTGGAACCAAGGTGTAACCCGCCTCTGGAGCCAAGGTGTAACCCGCCTCTGGAGCCAAGGTGTAACCCGCCTCTGGAGCCAAGGTGTAACCCGCCTCTGGAGCCAAGCTCGCCGCGAGTTCATCTCCCGGATTGCGTTCGGATAAAACGCTCCCCGGGCGGCGTGCCCGCTCTCAGGCTGGCGCTGACTGCTTCCTCAGAAGGGCAGCCTGAATCCGGCGTAGCGATCGATCGCGACCGAGAATTGCCAAGGTGTCGAACAGGCCGAACCCGACGCCCTTGCCGGTCAGGGCGACCCGCAAGGCGTGCACAATGTCGCCCGGTTGAATCTGCTGCGTTTCACAAAAGCCGTGCAAGGCACGCTCCAGCGAAGCTGCATCGAACGGCTCAACGCCAACGAGCACCTTGCGGAATTCATTGAGCAGAAATTCCGCTTTCTCCGCCTTGCCGATCCGCTTTTCAAATGCCTTGGGATCGTACGGCAGGGCCTCATCGGGGAGGAAGAAGTCATCAAACTGCAGGATGTCGCCAGCGACGACCAGTCGATCTCCGGCAGCCGTCACGACTGCCGCAACCGTTTCTCCCATTTCGCAGGGAATCGGTTCAGCCACCAACCCTGCCGCCTGCAGGTAGGGAATCACCAGCGGCACCTTTTGCTTGACCGGCAGGCGGCTCATGTATCGCGCTTGAAAGGAGAGCAGCTTCTGCGGGTCGAAACTCGCCTCGCTCTTGACCACCCGCTGCAGGGAGAACTGTTGAATCATCTCCTCACGGGTAAACTCCTCGGTCCGGTCGTCCAGCGACCAGCCCAGCAACACCAGATAATTGTTGATTGCATCCGGCAGATAGCCAACCGTTTTGTAAAAGTCGACGAGTACAGGGTTGAACGATTCAGGCGTGATCGACTTGCCGATTCGCTGGGCGATCGCCATGCCATGGTCAAGCATCTTTTTGAAATCAGGATTCTTCAGGTACTGGGCGATTTTCCGCTTGCTCATCTTGGTTTTGCTGCCCGGTTCAGCCACAAACGGAATGTGGGCATACTCGGGAAGCGGGTAACCAAGTGCCTGGGCAATAAAAATCTGTCTCGGCGTGTTGCTGAGGTGCTCAATGGCTCGCACCACGTGCGTGATCTGGAAATCGAAGTCGTCGACCACGCTGGCGAGGTGATACAAACACGTGCCATCGGCCCGCTGGACGACATGGTCTTGTTCGCGGGCCCAGTCAAACGAAACCTCACCTCGAATGTGGTCGTAAAAGGAGCACTGACCTTCGCGCGGCATTTTCAACCGGACAACGCACTTGCGGCCCTCGGCCTCAAACGCCTGAGCTTGCTCGTCGGTTTCAGCCATCCAGCGGCGACTGTAGACAAAATCCTGTTTGGCCGCCTCGGCTTCAGCTCGCTCCGCTGCTGTTTCCTCGGGCGTGGCATAGTCGCGATAGGCCGCTCCCGCGTGCAGCAACCGCCGGACTTCGTTTTGATATCGGGAAAGACGTTGAGACTGATAATAGGGAGCGTGTGGTCCACCGACTTCCGGTCCCTCATCCCAGTTGATCCCCAGCCAGCGGAACCCATCGAGGATGGGCTGCAGGGCTTCGTCCTGATTTCGCTGCAGGTCGGTATCGTCGATTCGCAGGATGAATTGACCACCAGCCTGGCGGGCGAGCAGCCAATTGAACAGCGCGGTTCGAACGCCGCCAATGTGCAGATAACCGGTGGGACTGGGGGCGAAACGGCAGCGAATCGACATGCCTGAAATCCTGGAACGAAAGAAAGTTCTAATGGTGAGAAGGGTCCTGCGGGCTCGTTAACGGTAAAGCGGCCTCGTCCCTGCAGTCGAGGAAAAGGTAGCAAAACTCAACGCCAGAAAAAGAGCCCGCAGCGTATTTTGCGAGTTTTCCCCTATTCCACAACAGGCGGGGCTATTCCGAACTGATCAGCGCGAAAGGAATAGTGCCGCGCGACCCACGCCTCGAAATCGTTGGCTTCTTCGCCGTGACGTCCGGGTGACTCGCCGTGACGTCTGGGTGACAAGGTGAGGAGCTTCGCCGGCAAGGGCGGAGCCAGCAACTCGCCATCGCGGAGCACAAGTTCACCGGACTTGAATACGGCCCAGGGGAATTGAAACATCTGCTCGCGGTCAGCTTGCGGAGTATAGAGCGTCAAGTCGGCGTCGGCTCCGGGCCCGAGATGGCCTTTCTCGCTCAGCCCCAGCAGCCTCGCCGGCGCGGCGCGGGTAATTATCGCGATTTCGCCCAGCGAATACTCGCGGTCCAAATCGGGTAGAGCCGAATGCTCAAGGACGCGCGGATGAACTTCCCGCAGTCGCTCCCGCCGGTAGGAACTATCCATCAGCAGCCGGATGATCTGCGGGTAGGCCAGAAAGCTCGCCCCGTTGGGATGGTCGGTGGTCAGGGCCAATTGCCAGGGATTGCGCACGCTGAGAAACCACTCCAGGCCAATCGCCCATTGCATCGCATGTACAAAGTTCTTGGCCTTGTATTCGATCGGGGAAATGCCGCATCCCGACTCGAGTTCCGTGTCGCAGGAGTAATACCGCTGACCACTCAATCTCGCCAGATAATAACCAAGGGCGTTATCACCCGTCATGCTGGTTGTTTGACCGAACAGGACC
>JAJTFE010000121.1 GCA_021298375.1 Blastopirellula sp.
CGGGGGACATCCAGCGGCCGATGGAACGGCCGGCGAGGTTGCCTGAGCCGATCAAGAGTGGCTGGACAAGAAACGGCGTCCCAGGAGACAACGTGAACACGGACAGCGTTTCGGATACGGCGGCTGCGCCAATCCGTGCATAAGCCAGCGGGTAGAGCTGGTCGAGCAATCGCCCCTGCAAGTGGTGCTGGGAATAGCTCAATGCATCACTCGCCGCTCGTGTCTCGTGAATCAAGGGAACCAGCGGCACGAATTGCAGCGTCGCATAGGCTCCCGGTCCGATCGGACGCTCACGCTGGAACTCCTTAACCCGGGCTGACTCGATGATCGCTCGAGCCGGATTGTCGGAATTTAAACTCAACGTGTTAGTGAACGGATCGAAATGGTCAGAGCGAAACACGGTTCGCGGGAGAAGAGTGTACCGCAGCCAGTTCAAGCTGCCGCCGGTGTAGCGAAACAGGGGGGAGACTCTTTCATTCCGTCGCAGCCGCTGCCACTGCGCACGCGGATCGTAAGTTCGCACGTCGATGTAAAGCTCGTCCAAGCCATTGGCCAGCAGGTACTCTTGGGCATGCTCCACGGCTTCGGATCGCCGAGCGAGCTGCGCGTTTGTTTCCCGATCCGCGTTTGTTTCCAGCACCGCGTCCGGTTCCAGCGCCGCGTCCGGTTCCAGCTGCGGACGACCCCTCAGCTTGCGCATCGTATCCCGGGGGAACTGGACGACTTTCTCCATGCGGGCCAGATGCGCGGGGGGCTCCCCGAAAGAAATCTTGAGCGCGTTGGAGTTGGAGCCAAGCGGGTCGGCTGAGCCGTTTCGCGTGAGGCCATAGCGGTAATTGCCGGAGATGCAGCCGCTGGATAAGCAGGCCAGTGCAAGCCAGATCAGCCACGCCGCCCGGCGATGGTGAATGGGCTGAATTGTTTGCTGGCGTGACTGCACCGAGACCTCCGGTAGTACTGGCTCTGTTTGCCAATACCGTTATTTCTGGTGATCGGACAACTGCAGTTGACGCTCGGGGAAGAAAGAGGCTGGGTGAAATCAGGGGGAATGCTAGCGGTGAGGGGGGGGAGCGGAGCGAGGGACGGGAGAGAGGATTTTTTGTGAAGCCGAGTGGGGGTGAGCTGTTGCTTGGGACGAGGACTGCGCGAGAGGGGAGAGCAGTGGAGCAGGAGGTAAGAGGGTGGGCGGGGCGGAGTGGTAGGCGTGAATGAGGGTTCGACTCCGCGCTGCGCGAGAGAGTAGAGACGAAAGAGGGAGGATTTTGGGAGAGGGGAGAACGCGGAGCTTCTTGTTTTAGCCTTGCTCGATCTCGAAGCCTTTGCGGTAAGGGCGGGAGAGGAAGCTTTGGGCCTGGGGGTCGTTGGCGATGGTTTGGCGATCGGGGTCCCAGGTGATGGGGCGATTGAGGCGGGCGGCGATGCCCGCCAGGTGGCAGGTGGAGAGCGCGCGGTGGTGGCTGAAGACGTCCGAGATCGGCTCGACCCGATCGCGGACCGATTCGAAAAAGTTTCGGAAGTGATCGGTCAGCGGCCGGCCCTTGTAGGCTTGCTCCAGCGCTCCGCCGGGCAAGGGATTGCTGGCGAGGTCTTCGACGGGCTTGCCGGAGAGCTTGCCGCGATTGACGAAGATCCGCCCCTCAGTCCCCTCGAAGAGAATTCCGTTGCCGCCGTCGTGGCGAATGACGAGCTCGACGCCGTCGGCAAATTTGGTCTCGATCAGAAACTCGGTTGCGGTATTGTAACGCGAGGGGTCGGTCGGATAGCCATCCTTGAAGGCGACGGGATGGACGACTTTCACGGGATTGATCGAGACGGGGCCCGTGTTGGTTTTGCCCAAGCCCCAGGTGGCGATGTCGACATGGTGCGCGCCCCAGTCGGTCAGCTTGCCTCCCGAGTACTCATACCACCAGCGGAACTCGTAGTGACAGCGCGACCAGCTTTTGGTCTCGCCGTTATCGCCGGCGAGATAGCGAAAGTCGGTTTGGGGCACGGGCCCGAGCCAGCGGTTCCAGTCGAGGTGCCGGGGAGCCTCGGCCACGGGAACTTCGGGGCTGCTCGGGGCGCCGTCGATAATGCAGGTCGCGCGTAGCAATTTGCCGAGGCGTCCCGCCTGAATCAACGCGATCGCCGTGACGAAGCGCTCGTCGCTGCGCTGCTGCGTACCGATCTGCACAATCCGCCCGGTCTGGCGGCAGGTCTCGCAAATCAGCTGGCCTTCGGCGATCGTCAGCGTCAGCGGCTTTTCGCAGTAGACGTCCTTGCCCGCGAGCATCGCTTCGATCGCAATCTTGGCGTGCCAGTGATCGGGAGTCGAGATATGCACGATGTCGATCTTCGGGTCGTCGAGGATCGCGCGGTAGTCGCTGGCCTGGGCTGGGGCGATACCGCTCCATTCCTTGACCAGCGCCGCGGCGCGCTCCATCCGCTGGCTGTCGACGTCGCTGACCGCAATGTAGTCGCCGAATTGGCGGAAGCTGGGTGCGGCTCCATGGGGGCCGTCGACGCCGGTCGCTTTCTGGCACCAGCGGCTGCCGGTGCCGATCGCGGCGACGCGGGGGCGATCGTTGGCGGAGCGGAAACCAAAGGCTCGGGCCTGGCGGTGCAGCCAGAGTCCAGCCGCTGCGGCGGCGGTTGATTTGAGGAGGAGGCGACGGGAAAGCATCTGCGGGCTCTGCGGAGATGGAGGTGATCGGGAAGCCGTAGTTTACGCGATCTCGGCGCGCGCGGTGCGAGTGAAGAGCGCGGGAGCGAGCCCAGAGGAGAAAAAGAGTTGGCTAGA
The DNA here is from genome assembly GCA_021298375.1 of Blastopirellula sp. Lineage (GTDB taxonomy): Bacteria > Planctomycetota > Planctomycetia > Pirellulales > Pirellulaceae > BJ22. Next base: position 2,780 of record JAJTFE010000121.1, read on the forward strand.
TCAGTTCGCTCAGCAGGCGATCGAGCTGGTCTTGGATGAGGCCATACTCTTCGCGGAGCATGAGCTCGATCGCCAGCTCTGCTGAGATCGTTTCGCCCGGGCATGGAAGTTTGAGCTCAGGCAATTGTTGCCCGCGCGGGTCGGGTTCGGAGGGCGACACCGGATCGGGAGCGGGAACTGGAGCGGGAACCGGTGGCTTTCGCCCAGGGCAGATCATCGCTCCACCCTTTTCCAGCCACGTGGGTAAGCCCGGACGAACTGGCATCGGGATTGTCTTTGTGAGTGAGGGAAGGGAAGGGGCGAAAGCAGCCGAGCAGGAGCGAGGCGGGAGCTCAGGGTGTGGACCAGAGCTGGAGGATTTCAGCGGGAGCGTGGCCGGTGATGGCGCGGTGATGCGCCCAGCTGATCAGCTCGCGGGCGGGCGCGGAGCCGAGCCGATCGGGATCGGGCGTGATCCCGACTCGACCCAGGTCGAGCCGATCCGCATCCCAGCAGGCCAGCAGCGTCGGATCGCCGATCGTCAAGCCATCGGTGTGCAAGCGACAGGCCTCGTAGAGCAACTCAAAACGCTGGTCATCAAGATGCACGTGCTTCCCGCGAAGCTGGTGGGCTAACTCCCCGCCGCGCTGGCCGTGCCCCGGGTCGCGGTACTCATTCCTGCGACAGGCATCATGAAACAGGGCAAACAGCGAGACGACCTCAAGGTCCGCACCCGTTTTCTCACCCACGACGTGGCCATTGGTCCAGACACGGGCCCAATGCTCGACGCCATGATCGCCTTTCGGCGGGAGCTGGTACTGTCGCAAAATGACCTGCAGAATCGCCGCGTAATCGTGTTGGGGTTGAGGCATGGTTTGATCTGGAGTGGATGGAAGAGGGGCAAGCCCCCGGCCGCCCTCGCGGGGAGGGCGGGAGGGCAGGGGATAGGCACGGATTGTACGGGAAGCCGTGAGCGAGGGTCGCCGCGCTCCGCGCGCCCTGCGCGAGCGGAGCGCCCCGGATCGGAAGCATCGTCGCGAGATCAGGCGTGGCTCGCGAACCAGCTTTGCAGCTGCGCGACATGGTCCAGCCGCTCCCAGGTGAGCGAAAGGTCGGGTCGACCGAAATGGCCGCCGACTGAAAGCTGGCGATAGATGCCGCGCCGCAGTTCGAGGTTGCGGATGATCTCGCCGGGGGTCAGCCGAAAGACGTCGCGCACGGCCCGAGCGAGCTGGACGGTGGGGCAGGTCGAAGTTCCGAAGGTCTCGACATGCACACTGACCGGTTCGGCGACGCCGATGGCATAAGCCAGTTGGACTTCGCAGCGACTGGCCAGTCCCGCCGCGACCAGATTCTTGGCGACGTGTCGCGCGGCATAGGCGCCGGACCGATCGACTTTGGTTGGGTCCTTGCCGCTGAAGGCGCCGCCGCCATGCCGGGCAAAGCCGCCATAGGTATCGACGATGATTTTCCGCCCGGTCAAGCCACAATCGGCTGCGGGCCCACCGGTGACGAATCGACCGGTCGGATTGACGTAGTGCAGGATCTCGCCCCGCTTCAGGCCGGCTGGCAGCACCGGCTGGATAATCGCCGAGATCAGATAGCGGCGGAGCTCGTCGAGCGAAACAGCCGCGTCGTGCTGGGTCGACAGCACGACCGTATCGACGCCCCAAGGCTTGCCACCGCGGTACTCGATCGTGACTTGGCATTTGGCGTCGGGGCGCAGCCACTCGACCCAGCCTTCCTTTCGCGCCTGCGTCAGTCGGGCGAGAATCTGATTGGCCAGGCTAATCGGCAGCGGCATCATCTCGGGCGTCTCGTCGCAGGCGTAGCCGAACATCAATCCCTGGTCCCCCGCGCCGAGTCGCTCGGGCGGATCGGACTCGACCACGCCCAAGGCAATGTCGCCTGCCTGCTCGCTGATGGAGACTTCCACCCGGCAGCGATCGGCGTCGATTCCCAGCTCTGGGCTGGTGTAGCCGACTTGCCGGAGGACGTCTCGGGCTACCGACTCGAAGCAGGGGGAAGCTTGGCTGGTGATCTCGCCGGCGATCACCACCAGCTCTTTGGAGAGCAGTGTCTCGCAGGCGACGCGGCTGGTCGGGTCCTGGTTGAGGCAACCATCGAGCACCGTGTCGGAGATTTGGTCGGCGAGCTTGTCGGGGTGACCCTCGCTGACTGATTCGCTGGTGAAAAGAAAGTCGCTGGCGACTTGGGGACTGGACACTTGGTTCGACATGCAGGCGCTCCCGGCAAAAATGAATTGGCGGGGCGGAAGTGTTCAGACTGCGAAAACCCGGCAAAGGGGAGAGCAGGTGGCCCAACAGGGAGCCCGACAGGGGATCCCAAAAAAGGGGATCCCAAAAAAGGGGATCCCAAAAAAGGGGATCCAAGACGGGGGAACCCAAAACGGGACCTGAAAGGCGTACAGCGCATGAAAAACCCCTCGCGAAAGTGAGGGGCGGACTCGTCGTGGGATTGCTCCTGAAACGGGCCGCATCGGTTCAAATCGAGGCCAAAAGCCGCAATTTGACTGGCTGTAGCACCTTGGCCGACGGGGGCCAGGTTGCCGGGCGGTCGCAGGGCCAAAACCCTACCGCCACTCTTGATGCAAAGAAAGCACAATTGCTTTCACGGGCTTATTATTCGCTTTGTCCGGCTGAAGTCAAGCGCGGCTGGGAGGCTGACCAAACGTGTCCGGGGGGAGGGCGATATTGCCCGGCACGAAGGGAGCAAGCCATGCGTCGGGAGCAAGCCATGCGTTATCAGTCATTGCGTCGAGCCTATTGCTGTACGGAGCGAGACTTCGGATTTCGGGACATGCCGGTGACGGTCTTGCCGCTCAGCCGGGCGTCGTTGGTCTCTCTGCTGGAGCTGCGGATTTTCAGCGTGGAGTGCCTGCGGGTTGCCGTGAACCGGGCTGAGCTGGGACAATTCGAGTGCTGGCAAGTAGTGGACTGGCCAAGCGTGCTCCTGGAGTTCAACCGTTACTTTGAGTCTGAGCTCTGTCTGACAAACCTGATGAAATTGCCTCAGCGAAATTGGGTCGAGGATGGGCTGGGCCGCCGCCACAAGCTGCTGCCAAAGATGCGGTCCGTTGACGATTTGCTGTACGACTTTGATCGACATTGTTTGGGAGCACGAGAGTAATCAGCATGCGCAAGGCAGTAATCAGCATGCGCAAGGCAAGCGGAACGGAACAACCACCGCGTTTGCACATCCACTCCTGAGCGGCCTGGCGCTGGCCACCGATAGAATCGCCAGTCCCTTCCGCATATACAATCAAGACTCGAAAGAGCACGCGAACATCAAAAGGCGAGCAAGGAAATAACCAGATGAAGTTCATTCACACGGCGGATTGGCAGATCGGCAAAAACTTTGACCGGGTGACGGTAGTCGACGACCAGTCCAAGCTGCGGGCGGCACGGGTCGATGCGATCCGCGAACTGGGACGCGTCGCCCGTCAGCAAAACGCGGATTTTGTCCTCGTCGCTGGTGACCTGTTCGAATCGTCGACGCCGACGAACCACGTTGTCGCCGAGTTGTTGGGGGCGGTTCGCGGGATCGACTTGCCTGTCATTGCCATCCCCGGCAATCACGACCATGGCGGACCGGGCGGCGTTTGGAACTTGCCCTTCTTTGTGCAACGCGCCGCGGAACTTGCGCCCAACTTTCGCGTCCTGCTCAAACCTGAAGCGGTCGATCTCGGATCGGCTTGGGTCCTCCCTTGTCCACTCCTTCGCCGCCACGAAGCCGATGACCTCACGCGCTGGATTCGCGAGCCAGAGACCATCGCTCAGCTGACCGGGGACAAGCCGCGAATCGTACTGGCCCACGGCAGCACCCAGGCATTTCTCCAGCTTGAGTCGGGGGACGAGGAAGAGGGAGGGTGGGCGACCAACTTGATCCAGCTCGACCTGCTGCCCCGCAGCGAGGTTGATTACGTTGCGCTCGGCGATTGGCATGGCACGAAGGCAATCCAGCCCTGGGCCTGGTACAGCGGCACACCCGAACACGATCGCTTTGCCCGAGGTGCGGACTACCATTCGGGCAATGTGCTCAGCGTCGAACTGCATCGCGGTGCCGCTCCCCAAGTCGAAGTGATTCCCACCGGGCGACTCGGCTGGCACACACTCGATTTTCAGTTCACCGGCAGCGAATCGCTCGACCGCCTCAAACGGGAACTTGAACAACGGCTTGGTGGCCGGGCCAAGGAAGACCCGTTGCTGCTGGAACTCAGCGGCATGATCGGGTTGGAGACGCATCGCGAGCTGTATGAACTGCGCGAACTTTTGGAAGCTCGATTGCTGCGCGTCAAATGGCGCGACCGAACCACGGTGGAGCCGAGCGAAGAGGAGATCGCCCGGCTTGGCCAGCGGAGTGATTTGCCGTTGACACAACTCGTCCTCGGGCGACTGTTTGAAGAGAGCGGCGGCGAGCGCTCGGCGCTGGCCAAGGCTGCGATTCGGGAGCTTTATGGGTTGATTGGAAGGGGGTAGTGGGGAGTGGCGGGCGGCGAGTGGCGAGATTTGAGGCGCGGTTCCCTTGAGCGGCCTGATCCCTGGCCACGGGTCGTCCCTGTGTCCGGATTCAAGTAACTGCAATGATCTGAATTCAGATCCGGTTTGGTCTCTTCCGGTTCCTTGTAAAATGGGTGTGCAGACTGCCGGCTGCGGTTTGATGATTGAGCTGAAACGAGCGGGCTAACATGAGAATTTGTCGGTTGAAGGTTCAGAATTTCCGGATTCATCAACTTTGCGAGGTCTCGTTTGACCCTCAGTTGACTCTGATTTCCGGACCGAATGAATCAGGGAAGTCGACCCTGATGCAGGCGCTGAACTGCGCACTGTTTCTCAAAGCCAAGGGAAATTCCAAGGAACACAAAGCGCTCAAGTCGCGGCTGTATCCAGGCGACCCGACAGTGGAACTTGAATTCGAGATCGGGCCACGCCAGTTTCAGCTCAGCAAAATTTTTCGCGGTTCCAGCGGCGTGACCCTGCTGAAGGAAAAGGGGGGCACCGCCCTGCACGATGCGGAAGCCGAGGAACGCCTGGGCGAGTTATTGGCTCAGGTCGGAACCAGCGGCTGGGAGACGCTTTTCGTAAAGCAAGGTGCCAGCGGCAGCAATCCCATGGAATTGGTCGCCGACAATGAGGAACTGCTCCGCCGGCTCCGCGACCTTGGCGGAGCCGTCGTGACCGCCAGTTCGCGGGATGACCAACTCGCCGCGGCGATCGCTGAAGTCAT
>JAJTFE010000122.1:0-7852 GCA_021298375.1 Blastopirellula sp.
CCAGCGGCTCCAGCCCGATTGGTTTAGCCAACGGACTTTATCCTCAAGGCATGACTGGCAGCGGCGGAGGCTCGCCCGCAGGTGGCAGCATCGCTGGCGGACTGCAGAATGGGCTCTATCCGCAGTTCACCAGTGCCGGAGCTCCTTCCAGTCTGCCCTCGGGATCGGCTGCGGCTGGTGGTGCTCCACCCGCTGCTGCTTCGGCCTTGGCAGGTGACACCACAAACGGCTCGGGCACTGCGGCGAAAGGCGCGGCTACTGAATTTTTTGAGAACGCCAAGAAACTGTACAACGAGGGGGACGAGAACGCCGCGGCCCGGAACCTTTACGCTTACCTGTTGGCGAAGGAAGATGCCTTCGAGGAATACCCACTCCAGTGGTTCACTGGCCTGAAGCAACCTCGGGCTTTCCTTCGGATTGGCGTTGGCGTCACCTACTCGCGGCCGCGCGATTTTGATGGCAAGCCGCCTGTAATTGGCGACCCCGTCGCTAACGAGCGCGGAGGGGGCCGTCGCGGCAACGCTCCGCCCGACAGCGGCGATGGGATCCTCGGGGCCTCGGGGGCCAACCCTGGCGGTGCGGGCGGTGGCAGCAATTCGCCCTACGCGAACGTAGATACCGGCACACCAGCCGGCTTTCTGCTGTACTACACCGGCGACTATATCGAAAAGCTGTATCAAGAGTTGAACACGCGGCGAAAAGGGAGCAAAACCCAGTTTGGCAAGCTCCTCGCCCAGTTCCCTGAGCGGACCCCATCGGCTCCCAAAACCAATTCCCAAAACGAAAACGTCTCCTCACAACCCTTTCCACCGCAAGGCGGACCTCCGGCCAATCGCCCGACCATTGCCCTGGGAGGTGGCCCCGGCGGTGGCGGTGGCCCACCCGCTGGAGGTGCAGGTGGGGGCGGTGCCGGTGGCGGCGGCGGTTCCGGTGACCAAGCCAACAACGGCAACGCCAATCGGAATGCCCGCAATGCCCGCAAACTCGTCGACCTTTGGTCCGGGTCCGACGCCTCAGCCCCCGAGCGTTTGACGACCGGCACTTTAACACCCGGCGTGCTTTGCCTCGGCGAAGGGAAGAAAGACGAGCTCTTCTCCCGCGCCAAAAAGTTCGGTGTCGACGTGATTTTGCTGTTTGACGTCAAGGTCGGCGAAGCCCGTGGCGAAAACTATTCCACAACCACTTTGCGACTGTTCAACGTTGAAAACCCCGAAGAGCAACTCGCACTGGGCCGGCAACTTCGCAGCAACACCGTGATGGAAGCTCGTGAGGGCGGCAAGGCGGACCCGGTGGCTGGGGAACTGGCCCGCGTCGTGGAAGAGTACATGGATCAAAACCTCGCCGCACAGGATTTGCCCAATTCGCTGACCCAGGAGAACGTAACAAAGCGAATTGAAGCGGTCCTGGCCGGCGATCTCGATGACCCGTTAAAGCTCGCCGTGGAGGTCGTCGGATTTTACCGTGTCGGCCTGCTGCCCGAAGACAAAGTCGTCGAGGCGCTCAACAAGCTGCTCGGTGAAGACCTCACTGAAGCGATTCTCAACGGCAACGAAGGCGAGCGCGTCAACCAATTGCGAAAGCTGGCGGAAGACGACTAACCCGCATTGACTGGCCCCCCCATCGGGAGCCTCTCAGAGCGACCGTTGCGGCAAGCAACTGCTTCCTCAAGCAACGAATGAACTTGGCCCAATCCTTCTCCCCCCCGCATCCCGCCGGCGGTTGAAGGGTTGGGTTTTTTTGTTCCGATCGGCGGCTCGGCCAGCCCCGCGGGCGGGCAGGAAGTACCGGGCCTTGCCCACATTACCGCCGCTCGGCCTCAGGCCCATTCTGAGGCCTCGCAGATTTCAGGGAACTTTTTTGTTAGCCTGACGTCCAAGGAATGCCGTCTGGATGCCGCGGCAGAGCGCCCCGGCATGGTCCCCTCACTCGCTCCTCGGAGGCTCTCTGTCATGCGCTGCTTTGCTGCTCCATCAAACGTCAGCCAGATTGCAAACTCGCAGAATGCACCCTCCGAGCGGCTCCGATGGAGCCTGATGCTCTGCCTCCTGTCGCTGCTGCTGCCCTCACTGCTGGCCGCCCAAATCATCATTATTCCGGAACCGGGGCCACGTCCGCATCCATTGCCTCGACCCTGGCTCCCCTCGCCTACACAGGCTTACGCGCTGAAGGAGTTGCAGGTCGATGCTTCGATCAAACAGCAGATCGCCACGACTCAGGTCACGCAGGTCTTTCAGAACACCAGTTCAGAACCGATCGAAGTCAGCTTCGTATTCCCCCTCCCTTACGACGGTGCTGTCGACCGCTTGACCTTTTTGGTTGACGGCAAGGAATACGACGCGAAGCTCTTGCCGGCGGCTGAAGCTCGCCGGATTTACGAGGAGCACGTCCGCCGCGCTCAAGACCCCGCCTTGCTGGAGTGGGTCGGCACTGGCATGTTCAAGACCAGCGTCTTTCCCATCCCCGCGGGAGCCACCCGGACGGTTCAACTGAGGTATTCCCAGCTTCTTCGTCAGGACAGCCGATTGACGGATTACCTGTTCCCTCTGGCAACCGGCAAATACACCGCCAAGCCGCTCGACAAGCTCGCTCTGCGGGTTGCGATCGAATCCGTTGAACCGCTGAAGAACATCTACAGCCCCACCCATCAGGTCACGATCTCGCGCGACGACGACCGCCATGCGGTGGTCCAGCTGACGGCGACCAACGTCGTACCGAACGCCGACTTTCGGCTCGTTTATGACTCGGCGCCGGGAAATGTCGCCGCCAGCCTGATCAGCTGCTGGCCAGCGGGCGAACAGGCGGGTTACTTTGTACTGCTCGCCGCTCCGGAATTAAAATCCAGCGGCGAACAGCCTGCGCGCAAGACCGTGATCTTCGTCCTCGATCAAAGCGGCAGCATGAGCGGCGAGAAAATCGAGCAGGCCCGCGAAGCGGCCAAGTTTGTGGTCAACAACCTTCGTCCCGACGACCAGTTCAACGTGGTCCGCTACGAAAATGACGTCCAATCCTTTGCTACGGAACTGCAGCGGTTCGGCAACGAATCCCGCTCCTCGGCGATTGGTTTCATCAACAGCATCACGTCAGGGGGCGGAACCAACATTGATGGCGCGCTCACCGCAGCCACAAAGATGATCACCGAAAGCCAAACGCCCTCCTACATCGTCTTTTTGACGGATGGCCTGCCCACAGTCGGCGAGATTAATGAATTGAAGATTGCGGAAAACATGCGACGGGGCAATCAACATCAATCGAGACTGATCAGCTTTGGAGTCGGCTACGATGTCAACGCCCGGCTGCTCGATCGGTTAAGCCGGGAAAATCGCGGACAAAGCGAATATGTCCGGCCAAACGAGAATATTGAAGTTGCCGTTTCTCGCCTGTTTTCCAAGATGTCCGCCCCGGTCCTGACCAACCTCCAACTGAACTACCAGTTCCCCCAAACATCTGTCGAAGCCGGACAAGCGGTTGATCGGGTTTACCCCAAAGATGTTCAAGACCTGTTCGCCGGTTCGCAATTGGTCCTGATTGGTCGCTATCGCAAGTCCGGAGCGGCCACCGTCCGACTCTCGGGAAAAGTCGGATCGACCGAACAAAGTCTTGAGTTTCCCGTCGAGTTTGCGGCTCAAGGTGGCAGCGATACGTTCGGGTTCATTCCCAAACTTTGGGCTGCCCGGCGAATCGGCGAATTGATCGACCTTCTCGACTTGAACGGCCGCAACGAGGAATTGATCAAGGAACTCGTTGAACTCTCCACCAAGCACGGGATAGTCACCCCGTACACCTCCTTCCTCGCGGATGAGAATTCTACCGTCCGGCAGCTGACCGATTTCAACTCCAAACTCGGTTTGACGCGCGACAATTTGAACATGCTCGACCAAACGGCCGGGTCCAGCGGTGTGTTCCAACGGGCCGCAAAGCAGCAGTTCAAGGGGGCTGAAAATCTGGCCCAGGCTGCACCCGAAGCGCGGGAATACCCTACCGCTGGCGCCGGAGGACTCGATGCTGAAGGAATCGCCGGAGGAGGAGGACGCCCTGGCAACGCGGGTTCTGCCGCCCCCAGACGAGCCGCTCAGGGTGTGCGACAGGTCGGCAATCAAACCCTTTACAAACGCGGCAAGACTCTGGTCGCCGAAAACGCCATTCAGATTGACTTGGAGAAAGATGCCTCGCGAATCGTGAACATCAAACGATTCTCTGCCGAGTACTTTGAGTTGGTGGCGGCAAACACCTCCGCTGAAAATCAACTCTTCGCCGAGCAAACCGCCGATGAAGAGTTGCTGGTACAACTTCGCGGCAAACTTTATCGGATTGAATAAGCAGCGTCCCTCCAAAATGAGCGTGCGGCTCGTTCTCCAGTCGGACGCTCATGAATTGGTTGCTGCAGCCTTCAGACGTCGCGTGTCCCCCTCGCGAACCGTGTAACCACTGGAGTCAAAGTACTCGCACAGCGGTACGGCATACTTGCGACTGGTTTCCAGCAACTCGCGAATTTCGCTGACGGTGAGACTCCCGCGACGGTGAAACTCCGGTTCCAGCTTTGCCTTGATTGCTTCCATCGTCTCCCGGTGCAGGAACAACTCCGGGTTGATTCCGACCAAATCGCCGGCGCCTTCGGCCAGCCGCAGCAACTGCGGAACGGTCTCCCGGTTTTTGGGCTGGGCATTCTGCAACTCTTTGACCAGAGGCACCGCCAGGCCTGCGGCCTTTAATGCCTCAACCAGCTGTGGCAGCAGCAGTCGCTCAGCCCGACTCATTTTCGGACCGTGACCTTCGAGTGCAATCTGCCCGCCGACAACCGAGACTTGATTGCTGCGAGTCAACAGCCCCAGCGCCGCCTGGACCACTTCCGGCTCGTCCAGATACTTTAGTTTGGAGAGTAAATCCCCCAGCGGATGGGCCAACTTCAATGGCGCAGCCGCGTGCATTTTCTGCAAGTTGGTTCGGATCTGCTCGGCCAACTGCTCAAGCCGCCTGCGGTGCAACCAGACTTTTCGTTGGGCCGACACGGGGACCTCGACTACCGAACCCGTCCGAACCAACTCCGCGACCGCCGCGGGCCCGTTGTAAACCCCAACCGTGGCCGGCAACTCGGCTGCGGTCCAGCCACAACCGGCGTCGAGGTAAATGGCCGCTTCGACCCGCTCCAGCTCATTTGCACTGGCCAACTGCCGGACGAAGCTCAACTCTTCGGTCATCGGTCGCCTCAGAGGCTCGGCGTGCGGGTCGAGGATTCGCCCTCCACCCAGCGTGATCAGCGGCGACTCTTGTCGAATCACGAAGGGCTGGTTCCAGGTTGCGACGCTCGGCGCATCGAGATAGACCTGAGCCAGGCAACGCTCGCCGGGGCCCATGGTCGCCTGCTCGAGCAAGCGGACGATGCCCAGATTTTCCTGGGTACCGAGATGAAAGCGAATTCGGGTGCGGTCATTAAATTCCCGCTTCAGATCGGGAAGGAGCAACAACTCTACAGTCATCACCGTTGCCGCCCGGAGGTAGCCGGGAGCCGCCAACTCCTGCCCTCGCTGCAATTCCTCGTGGTGCACTCCCGCCAGATTCACGGCCGCTCGCTGGCCCTGACTGACGAACTCCGCCTGCTGCTCATGGTTCTGCAAGCCACGAACGCGGACTTCCACCCCCGAGGGCTGGAGAATCAACGCGTCCCCAACTTGGGCGCGACCGCTGACGACACTGCCGGTCACCACCGTGCCAAACCCCTCGACCACAAAGGCCCGATCGATCGGCAGGCGAAACGGGGCACTCAGACGCCGCTGCTCTTGTCGCGCCTCGGCCCGGGCAGCTGCCCGCTCCAAAGCGGCCCGCAACTCGTCCAGTCCCTGCAGCGTCTTGACGCTGGTGGCAATCACCTCGCCTTCGGCAAACACTGTCCCCGCAACCAGCTCACGAACTTCCTCTCGTACCAGTTCCAGCCATTGCGGATCGACCAGATCTGCTTTCGTAATCACCACGATACCAGCTGCCAAATCGAGCATTCGCAGAATATCGAGGTGCTCGCGAGTTTGCTGCTTGATCGAGTCGTCCGCTGCGACAACCAGCATCGCCAAATCCATGCCGGTCGCGCCGGAGAGCATCTGACGGATGAACTTCTCATGCCCGGGTACGTCGACAACGCCGAGGCGATACCCGCCCACTTCGAGGTAGGCATACCCCAACTCGATGGTGATGCCGCGTTTTTTCTCCTCCGGCAACCGGTCCGTATCAGTTCCGGTCAACGCCCTGACCAACGACGTCTTGCCGTGGTCGATGTGTCCAGCGGTACCCAAAATGAAATCTTTGCTCATCGCCGAATTCTAATCGATTCGCAATCGGCTCGCGATTGAACAAAAAACCGCCCTTAAGGGACGGTTCAAAAAGGGACTTTGCGGCTCCGCTGCGCGCGGTCACCTAGCGGTCTTTGTTTTTATTGAGCCAACTCTCATTGTCGCCCACCGGCGGCTTGACCTCGCCGGATCGCTGTTCACCGCCGGCCCCCCCACCAGTGATCCGGGCCCAGGACTCGCTGGTCGCAGTCCGGATATTCTGGTTCATGTTTCGAAACGACTCGCCAGTCTTGGTGCTGAAGTGCGACCATCCATCCTGCGTCCGATTCCAAAATGCCCGCGATTTCTCGCCAGCTTGCTCCATCAAGGTGGGAGCATTCGGGTCTTTAGGCTGCAACCAACTGGGACGAGGCAGTCCCATCCACCCCGCATTCGTACCCTTGGGTTCAACCACGTTGCTCTTGGCCGAATCGCCCCAAGGCATCCGCAATCCACCTCCGGTTGAACTGGAAGCTCCCGAGCCGCTGAAGGGCCACAACCCCTTTTTTTCCTCGCTCGAACTTCCTCCCGGTATTCCCGCTCCCGAAAAAGGCTGCTGACCAAACGCTTCTTTTCCCCCAATCCCGCCGAGGAAAATCATCACCAATCCCAAAGCCAACAGCAACTTGCTCCCAAACAGGTTCGCATTCATGGTCAACACTCTTGCAATTCCATTGGTCTCGATCTGTTTCCGTTCCGCCGAGCCAAACGCTCGGGGCAGCACGATTCGGGCGGGAGTTTTTCAAAACGTTCGCCCCCTGTCCAGCCCAAAAACGAGGCTAGAATAAACCTCCTCGCCAACCGCTAGCAACCCCATTTGGCCATTATGCAACCGCACAGCCTCCAGTCCTTTTCGACAATCGGGTTCCTCGGAGCTGGGCGCATGGCAACGGCCCTGGCCAAGGGAATTGTCGCTGCGGGGCACCTCCCGCCGGAGCAGATTTTCGCCTCCGACCTGTCAGACGAAAGTCTGCATAAATTCGCCAACGTTATCCCCGGATGCAAACTCCTCGGGAGCAACCAGAAATTGGTCGAACAGTCGGACTTGCTGATTCTGGCAATCAAGCCTCAAGCGGCTCGGGCTGCTCTGGGCGATTTGCCCGTCGCCAATCCGCGGACTGTCATTCTCAGCGTCATGGCCGGCATTCGCATCAAGTCGCTGGAAAGCTGGCTCCAGACGCCCCGCATAATCCGCTGCATGCCCAACACCCCCAGCCTGATAAGCCGCGGCGCGATCGGGCTGGCAGCCAGTCCCGCAGTCTCAGCCGAGCAACTCGCGGTCGTCGAGCAGTTGCTCCAGTCGCTTGGCTTGGTTGTCCGCACCACGGAAGCCCAACTCGATGCGGTGACGGGCTTGTCTGGTTCGGGTCCGGCGTTTGTCTTCAGTTTTCTCCGCGGCCTGATCGCCGGCGGAGTCGCCTCGGGACTTCCGCCCGAATCCGCACGACAATTGGCTTTACAAACACTGGCCGGCGCCACCGCGCTGCTGCACGAGACCGGCTCCGCACCGGAGGAGTTGATTGCCCAAGTCACAA
>JAJTFE010000122.1:7877-9320 GCA_021298375.1 Blastopirellula sp.
GGTTTCGAAGAGTTGGTCTCCAATTGTGTTCAGGCTGCGTCTCAACGCGCCGAAGAGTTGGGCCGTGCCCCCAGCTGAACGGCCAACCTGAAGGTCGCTGAGCCATCACCCTCCCAGCCTCCGGTTCCGCCGTCCCGTCGCACCCCGATTAGGCGATCCGGTACAATGTCCTCCAAGCTGAAAACCTGGCACTTCCTGTATTCGCGATTGGAGCCCCTCGTGAGCTTGTTCGAAGACGACATGTATGTTTATCGCGACACCTTCTGCGTCTTGTTTGAACGCGGCCATCGCCCGGCTGCCAGCGAAGTTCGAGCTGCCTTGGCCAGTTTGGGCAAACGCTACGAACTGGACCCACCCAAAACAGAGGAACGAGCGGCCGGCCAAAACAGTTTGGAGTCGTTTACCCTCCGTTCGCCCTACGACTTCTCCGCCATGGACATCACTTATGTGGAGGGCGCTGAAGTCCAGCAACAGGTGCGCGAGCTGATCGATGAATTCAAGACAATGACTTTGGCTGGAGACGAAGCGCGCAAATTGTCCCGACTTGCCAAGTGCGATGCCCGGTTCGACATTTTTCATTTAGAGCAAGTTGACTCAGCTGCCGAAGACGACGACCAGATGGACCCTGGCGGACTGCTCCTGGTGATGGAAAAACTCGCCCAGCTCACCAAAGGCGTTGGACTCGACCCGCAAAGCCTGAGCTTGATGTAAGCAGCCGGCTCCAGGCTGGCTTTCCTCACCGCGACCGGAGCATGATCTCGCCACCGAACGCGGGCAAACGGTCGATCGCTTTGAGCTCCGCTCCCCGTACATTCTCCTCAGACGCGGATACGGTACACGCCCTCATCCTTTACCCAGCAACGATTCATGCAAGCGAAAGAAATCAAGAACGGCTCAGTCCTCGTGTTCGAAAGCCAGCCGGTGATCATCGAATCGGTCAGCGTCCAATCCCCCTCGGCCCGCGGGGCAGCGACCCTGTACAAGTTTCGGGGCCGCAATCTGATTACTCGCCAGAAGCTGGACATCACACTCAAGGGTACCGACTTTTTGCCTGAAGCCGACTTTCAACGCCGGCCCGTCAAGCTGATGTACTCAGACGCGAATCAATTGCATGTTCTCGATCAAACCGACTTCAATCAATACAGTCTCGACCTCGCCGATGTCGCGAACGAGCGCCCCTATCTTACCGAACAGCTCGAGGGAATGACGGCTCTGATTTACAACGATGAATGCGTCGGCCTGCAGTTGCCCACCGCCGTGGAGTTGACCGTCGTCCAATGCGACCCGGCGGTTCGCGGCAACTCGGCCACTGCTCGCACCAAGCCCGCAACGCTGGAAACCGGCTTGGTGGTCCAAGTGCCCGAGTATTTGAAAGAGGGCGAGCGGGTCAAGGTGGACACGCGGACCGGCGAGTTCCTTTCCCGGGCCTGACGCAAGGCCTGT
>JAJTFE010000123.1:0-7839 GCA_021298375.1 Blastopirellula sp.
CGAGGCCTTGATCAGCTTGGAAAACAGCAGCCCGATCCCGCCGATAGCCACCAGCCCCACGCCGAGCAGAATGAATGCGGCCGCACCGCCTCCTTTCTCCTCCTTGTCATTGGAGTTGCTGCGGGAATTTCCCACCGTCCGGATTAACTGGTAGCCAATCAGGGCGATGATCAGAATTCCGTGCAGCAGCCCGATCATCCGCAGGCTCATCTTCATGTCGCCATTGAGGATGTGGCTGAATTCATGGGCGATGACCCCTTGGAGCTCATCGCGGTTCAGTGTTTCCAGTGTACCGCGATTGACTCCAATCACGCAGTCATCGATGGTATGCCCGGCGGCAAATGCGTTGATGCCTGCCTCGCCATCCAGCACATAAACCGGCGGCACCGCGACGCCGGATGCAAGTGCCATTTCCTCGACAATGTTCAGCAGACGGCGTTCAGCCAGATTGGATGAGCCAGGGAGGAGGCGTCTTCCGCCGAGCATTTCGGCGACGACCTTTCCACCCGCATTCAATTCGCTGATTTTGTACAGGCTGCCAAAGCCCACTACCGCGGAGACACCGGTGAGCACACCGCCAAAGAGTTCAAGGTTCTGCAGCGAGGTGAACCAGTTCGACATGTCATCCATGCGAAACTGCTGCTGACCGCGCCCGGCAAACACGAAAAGACCGACGATTAATCCGTAAATCGCCAAAGTAATGCAAACCACCGTCAGCGCAAGCAGCAGCACCAGTTTACGGGTGTTGCGGCGGGCGAGTTCCTGGCTGGCAAAAAAGTCCACGGAAGTCTCTCTCCAGAGGCAGTCAACGGGAGTGCTCGAAGCAACGGAATCGAAAGCAATCGAACAGGCGAACGCAATCCGATCCCGCATCCATTGCCCGGTCAGCGACCACACCGGTCAGACCGACTGCCCGAGCAGAATCGAGTTCATCCCCGGACAATGGAATCGAATTGCGGGTCATTAAAACTGGACGCGGGGAGCCTCTCGCTCCTTGGGGTTGTCGATTTCAAGCAACTGGGCCTCCTTGAATCCGAGCATGCCGGAAAAAAGCACCGTCGGGAAGACTTCGCGGGCCGTGTTGTACTCGGTAACCGCATCGTTGTAGCCTTGTCGGGCAAAGGAGACCTTGTTTTCCGTCGACGTCAGCTCTTCCTGCAGCGACATCATGTTTTGATTCGCTTTCAGGTCCGGGTAAGACTCGGCAATCATCAACAATCGACCGAGCGCTCCATTCAATTGCGTCTCGGCAGCACCGAGATTTTTCATCGCCTGCGGGTCACCCGGATTGGCGGCAGCCGCTTGGTCAGCAGAAAAGGCACGGTTTCGCGCTTCGATCACCTGCGTCAGCGTGTCCTGCTCATGCTTCATGTACCCTTTGACCATCTCAACCAGATTGGGGATCAGGTCGTATCGACGTTTCAGCTGAACGTCGATTTGGGCGAAGGCGTTCTTGTAGCGGTTGGCGAGCGTCACGAGCCGGTTGTAAAGTCCGGAGACGTAAATCACAAACACCAGGACGATGCCGAGAATCACCAGGATTGCGGTTAACCAATTTGGCATGAACGTGACCTTTCAATAGGCGGAACAAAGTTGTCGGCAGCTGGATTACAACGCCGGCGGCAGTTCCCGGCGTGTCTAATTTCTACAAAAGTCCCTTGAGCGACAAGTAACAAACCCCATTCTTTTCCCAAATCGACTTGCGGGCCAGTGATCGGGCTCATTCGCCCTTGCCGCCCTGCGGCTTGCCTGCCGGGAGTTCCGGTTCTGTCGAATTCGACTCTTTACCCGGATTGTTTTGTGAAAGCCAAGTCTCGAGCTTCTTGGTCATCAGCTCCGTGATGACGACGAGCGCCAGAGTTGAGAGCAGCAGAATTAACCACTGAGGCATCGTTGTAGCCCTTTTTGCGGGAACCTTCGGAATCAGGGACGGAACAGGAGGCCAAGTGAGGCCTCGAACCCCCGGCCATGGCAAAAGTCTGCGATTTGGTGTCGCCGATTACAGGCGTTTCGCCAATCCACAGCCAAGCTTGTCAAAAAACCGAGCCATTTTCGGCGCAAAGTTCATTCGGAGCCAGCTGGCTCGCTTTCTCCCGTGGCGGACGGGGCGTCCTCGGCTGATTGGGCAGCGCCCGAGGCCTCGCCTCGCGCCTTGTTCTTGCGGGTCCCCTCGTACAACTCATATTCCAGCAGACGAGCCTCCAGCTTCGCCGTAGCGAATTCGAGGCGACGGCTGGTCCGCAAGCCGATCTTTTTGGCGAGCTCGAGATTGGCTGTGAAAACATAGCCGCGATAGCCGCGGCAATGCTGTTTGAGAAAGTCGCCAATCTCCTTGTAGGTCGCCTCCAAGGCCCGGACTTCCCCCAGTCGCTGGCCGTACTCGGGGTTGAACATGACGACTCCGCCAGCCCCTTGGGGAACGTCCGTCTGCTTGAAGTCGCAGTGCAGGAAAGTAATCAAGTCGGCGACCCCGGCCGCTGCTGCGTTGGCTTGAGCCGTCGCAATCGCCTCGGCATCGTGGTCGCTGGCAACAAGGTGGACACTTGCGGCCAGGGGACGGACCAGCGAAGCAAGTTCCGCCCGCAAATCCGCCAGCAGTTCGGGGCGAAAGCCATGCAGGTGCTGAAACGCGTAATCGGAGCGGAACAATCCGGGCGACCGCCCGGTGGCAAGCAAAGCCGCCTCGATCGCCAGCGTCCCGGATCCGCACATCGGATTGACGAACGAACTCTCTCCCCGCCAGCCCGAGGCGCGGAGCATCGCCGCGGCCAGCGCTTCGCTCAACGGCGCCTTGCCCGGCAGGCGACGGTAACCATGCTTGGCGATCGTCGGCCCCGAGGTGTCGAGAAACAACTCCGCTTCACTGCCCCGCCAGAACAAGTGGATCACCACTCCGGTCAAATCCGGGCCGGAATTGGGACGCTCGCCGGTCGTTTCGCGGATGCGATCGACAATCGCATCCTTGACCCGCACGTTGGCGTACATCGTGGAGCGGATGGAGGGATGATCGACGTTGCTCGTAACCGAGAAATAACTGGTTGGGCCGAGCCACTCGTCCCACTTGATTCGGGCCAGTTCGCGGTAGAGAAACTCGGGGCTGTTGCAGCGAAAACGGCGCAGCGAATAAAGCACCTGGCTGGCACAGCGCAACTGCAAATTGAGCCGCTGGCAGTCGAGCAGCGAACCGCTCGTGGAGGCCCCGCCGGAAAAAACTTCTACCTCCGGAAGTCCCAATTCCGTCAGCTCTTCACCCAGCCAGCGGGAGAGCCCGCGCTGGCAGGTGACCACAATGCGGCTCGGCTTCTCGAAATCACCCATGGCGGTGGCTCTAATTTTGACTGAGGGAGAAAAGGGCCAGCCAGCGGGTTGCCGGCTGAGCGGGGAAGCAGGGGGCTTGCCGCTAGTGTTACTTTGCCAGTCGCGAGGCAAGCGCTCGGACGAGCAAATCGATTTGGGCCGTGGTGTTGTAGAGGTGGCTGCTGACCCGGACAAACCAGCGCGAATTGAAGTGAATGATCGGGACTTCAATCCGGTGCGCCTCCCACAGCCAATTCTGCAGTTGGGACCAGTCACCCGGCGGCAGCGGCACGTGGCACATCGTGCCGTACCAGCCCCCTGTGGTCGGAGCCAGCGGGCGCTCTCCGGTCAGCTCCAGCAAACGCGCGCCAGCCTCGTTGGCCAGCCAGCCACAGCGGCTTCGAAAAGTCCCCAGTCCAATCGTGTTGGTCATGAAGTCGATCGCCGCGGGGACGCTGAGGTAGAGACTCGAATCGCGCGTACCGCTCCATGTGAATTGCTCGTCCCACTGCTCCGGAAGGGCTGGCAGCAATCGACCCCAGCTCAGCAGTTGGGGCTGGACGATACTTTGCCAGCGCGGATGGGCATAAAGGAAGCCGGTACCCAGCGGTGCGCAAAGCCACTTGTGCAAGCTGGCGCAGTAGAAGTCGACGCCCAAAGTGTCGAGGTGCAGGTCAATCTGCGCCGGCACGTGCGGGCCATCCACGCAAATCGCCACTTCTCTTTCGCGGCATGCGGCCGCGATCTCGGCGACCGGCAGGATGATGGCTGTCGGCGAGGTAATTTGGCTGACAATTGCCAGCCGCGTCCGCCGCGTAATCCCCGCCGTGATTGCCTCTACCACCTGCTCGGCACTTTCGAAGCGTTCCGGCAGCGGCGCGACCTTGACCTGCGCACCGACTCGGCGACAGCGCCGTTCCCAGATTCGCAGCACCGCGCCGTACTCGTGATCGTTCAGCAGCACCTCGTCGCCCGCTTTCAGCGGAAAGCTGTCGGCGACCACATTCATGGCGAAGGTGGCGTTCTCGGCGAAGACGACGTTCTTTTGGGTCGTTCCAAGAAACTCGGCCAATTGCCGCCGGGCCTCCAGGAGCTGCGGCTCGAACTGGCGGACATAAAAATCCATTGGCTGGCAGTCGAGCGCGTCGATGAAGCGGCGACGGGTCTCGCGAACCACGCGCGGCGAGGGCCCAAACGAACCATGATTCAAGTAAATCGTGTCCGGACGAATGTCCCAGTGAGCCGCCAAGTCAGCCCAATCCGCGTCGACTTCCGGCCGTCGTTTTGACAATGCGGCAAGCTCTGCCATTATTTCCTTCCTTCGGTGGTTGATGCTGCGTTGGGCAAAAGTCGGCGGGGACAGTCAGAGAGAAATACGCGAAATTACCAATCAAACCAGGCTTTGTTGACAGCGTCGCGCGTTTCTTGCTCAGTCGTGCATTGAAAACAGGCAGGTTGGCGAGGCGGTTTTGGCGACCGCTTGCTTAAATGCCAGCATTTGGCCGGACGAAGACATAATCCCGGATCGGCACGGGACTTGCAATGGCCGAGGACGCGTAAGAGCGCGGAGTGAGTGGAGGGCGAGCCGAGTCGATTTGCCTGCTTCGCGTGTCTGTAATCGGTTCCGGTTTGGGTTTGCTTTTTCAATCTCGAGGTGCCTGTTGACTCCCAAGGAAATTCTCGCGCTCTGTCGCGAAAAAGGTGTGAAGGCGGTCGATTTCCGCTTTATGGATTTTATCGGTACATGGCAACACACAACGATTCCCGTTCATCAGTTGACGGAAGACACGTTTAACGACGGCCAGGGCTTTGATGGCTCCAGCATCCGGGGTTGGCAGCAGATCAACGAGAGCGACATGCTGCTCGTTCCCGATCCGTCGACGGCTTTTCTCGACCCGTTTACCGAGTTGCCGACGTTGATCATGATCTGCAACATTCAGGATCCGATCACCCGGGAAGACTACAGTCGCGACCCGCGGAACGTGGCCCGCAAGGCGAGTGCCTATCTGCAGCGGACAGGTTTGGCCGACACGGTCTATTTTGGCCCGGAAGCTGAATTTTTCATCTTCGATGATGTCCGCTTTGATCAAAACGCGCACTCCGGGTTTTTTCATCTCGACAGCGTCGAGGCAGAATGGAATCGCGGTCGCGAAGAGTACCCCAACCTCGGCTACAAGATTCGGCACAAGGAGGGTTACTTCCCCTGTCCGCCAACCGACAAGTTGATGGACATCCGCAACGAAATGATGCAGACGATGATCGACTGCGGTCTGAACGTCGAATGCCAGCATCACGAAGTGGCGACTGCCGGCCAAAGCGAAATCGATCTCAAGTTTAATGAGATGGTCAAAATGGCTGACCAATTGATGATGTACAAGTACATCGTCAAGAACGTCGCTTACAAGAACAACAAGAGCGTCACGTTCATGCCCAAGCCGCTGTACGGCGATAATGGTTCGGGCATGCACTGCCACGTCTCGCTTTGGAAAGGTGGCAAGCCGCTGTTTGCCGGCGACGGTTATGCCGGTCTGAGCCAGATGGCTCTATTCGCGATTGGCGGTTTGCTCAAGCATGCCCCGGCGATCCTTGCCTTCAGCAACCCGACCACCAACAGCTACAAGCGTTTGGTGCCGGGCTACGAGGCTCCGGTGAACCTTGCTTACAGCCAGCGGAACCGTTCGGCTGCTTGCCGAATTCCGATGTACAGCAGCAGCCCCAAGGCGAAGCGGGTCGAATTCCGCTGCCCCGATCCGAGTTGTAACCCCTACCTTGCCTTTAGCGCCATCCTGATGGCTGTTCTCGACGGCATCGAGAACAAGATTGATCCAGGCACTCCGCTGGACAAGGACATCTATGACCTGCCGCCCGAAGAGGCCGCTTCGGTTCCCAAGACACCGGCTTCGCTCGATGCCGCGCTCGATGCGCTCGAAGCAGACCACGAGTTCCTGCTCAAGGGCGATGTCTTTACCGAAGACGTCGTCCAGCAGTGGATCGCGTACAAGCGAGTGAAAGAAGTCGATGCGATGCGGTTGCGACCGCACCCGTATGAGTTCTGCCTCTACTACGACGTCTAATCGCGGCGCGTCTCGGCAGGCGAAGCGATTCAGGATGCGGTGGCCGGACGGCCAACCGAACAGTGACCGGGTCGCGGGCGCATGGGAAAGCCTTTTCTCATGGGTCCGTGGCCCGGTCTTGTTTTGCGCCGTCTTGTTTTGCGCCGTATTGTTTTGCGCCGGGCGGAGCGCTTTAGGGCGGATCAAAACCACTGCCGCCAAAGGGATGGCAGCGGCAAATGCGACGGAGTCCCCGCCAGCTTCCGCGCACCGCTCCGTATTTCTGCACCGCTTCGATGAAGTACTGACTGCAACTTGGCGTGAAGCGACACTTGGGGCCAAACAGCGGGCTGATCGCCAGCTGGTAAAATCGCACCAGGGCAATCAGCAGGCGTCGCGGCAGCTCCCAGAGAATTCGCCACCAGTCGCTCATCTTTGTTCCCCGCGCCGTGGTCGCGAGGAGCGATCCAGCGGCGGCCGGGCAAAGCGCGGACCCCGCTGCAGATCGCGCTCGATCCGCTGAGTCAAAGCCAAAAGCGAGCGTTCCACCCGGTCCAGCGAGGGAATCGCGCCCTTCCGCGGCCTGACGACGATGTCCAGAGCGCTGGGAATTCGTTGGCGATTGCGGCGATAGGCCTCGCGGATCAGGCGTTTCCAGAGGTTGCGAACCACGGCATTCCCGACTTGGCGCCCGATCGACAGCCCCAAGCGGGAGTTGGCGTGGCGGGTGCGTGTCGCCGTGACCACGAGCGTCTCATCGGCGGCAAACCGGTTTCCGGCAAAGACCGCATCGAAGTCTGCCTGTCTTTTCAGCCGCGCCGCAGCGGGAAACTGCTGCCCCTGAATCGGAATGCTGCTCTCTGCCTGGCCAGTCATGGTGCGTTACCAAGTGAGATTCTTGCGCGGATTCGGCTGGTTGACCCGGTCGAGAATGCCGGCGAGGGCGTCCCGGTCCTCCTGCGCCAGTTGATCCGGAACGACGATTTCAATTTCGGCAAGCAAGTCTCCTTTGCCGTCGTCGTGCACGCCCATCCCCTTGAGTCGCAGAACGCGTCCACTGCTGGAGCCTGCGGGAACGGTCACCGTGATCGTGCCATGCGGAGTCGGCAGGTCGACTTTGGTCCCCAAGAGCGCTTCCTGAATCGTGATCGGCAATTTGACCTGCAGCTGGTTTCCAGAGCGGGTGAAATTCGGATGCGGGGCGACCTTGACGGTGACCAGCAAGTCGCCCTGTTGTCCGCCGGGCCCGACTTGTCCTTGTCTCCTTAAACGGATTTTTTTCCCGGGTTCGATTCCCTTGGGAATCTTGATCGAGAGGGTTTCCGTTTTCCCACCGCGGCTGAGGCTGAGTTGATGTTCTCCGCCGCTGACGGCAACGGAAAAAGGGATGGTGATTTCTTCCTCGAGGTCGAGGTCGAGCGGTTCCTGGGAGGGTTGCGGGCCTCTGCGGCGTTGACCACCCCCGCCCGGGGCCCCGCCCCTTCCCCCG
>JAJTFE010000123.1:7856-14782 GCA_021298375.1 Blastopirellula sp.
CCCCGCCGCCGCCAAAGATCTGGCTGAAGTCAATTTCCATCCCACCCGGACCGGCTCCCCCACCGAAGGGGTTGCCTTGGGGCATTTGCTGAAAGCCTTCGCCGTAGCGGTCGTACATCTCGCGCTTCTCCGGCTCGCTCAGCACGTCGTAGGCAGCCTGAACCTGCTGGAACCGCTGCTTGGCCTTCTCCTTTTCCTTTTCATCTTCATGCAGGTCAGGATGGTATTTCCGAGCCAAACGGCGATACGCCTTCTGAATTTCCTCAGGGGAAGCGTTGCGCGAGACCTCGAGTGTCTTGTAGTAATCTTCGGCCATTGAGTTCAGCGTTACGGTGACAGGAAGCGAGCTTGGCAGGTGGCGTCGTGGCCAAGCCAAGCGCGCGGGCAAAGACTCCGCCTGCAGCAGCCAAAGTCCGGGGTGCTCCGATCGGAGACCGCCTTCGGCATTGCCTCCGGTGAATTGTACGAGCGGCAGGGCAACTCCTTCAATCCGCGGCAAATGGGGGAGTTACCCAGCCGGGTAAGCGTCGAAGCGGGGCAATTCGGGGTCGAGTCCAACGACCGCCTCGACCCGGTTATCCTGTGCTTCTCTCCGCTCAAACGGGGCTTTGCAGAGTCCCGCAACGGGGTGTTACTGGTCCCCGGCTCTTGGTTCGTGGGCCTCGCCCGGGGCGGTTTCGAGCAACCGCGCGCTGGGGAAAAACCGCCCAAAAGTCTGGACCTCGCGGGCGAAGTTGAAAAAATTCAACAACGTTTCCCGTTCGCTGCGCGGATGTTCACATTCCACAACATTTGGCCCCGCTGCCAAAACCGCGTAATTGAACCTAACTCTCTGTCCGCTGGTGGTTTGCGGCGATTTGGCTGGGGCTTTTTCCAGCTCTGGCACCTCGGCTGCTTTTCTCTCTGCTGCCAATCACGACTCAACCACCAAGCGGAGCAACACAACATGGGCAAGCAGCGGCAATTTCCGGTCGACGGCGAGCAGGATTGGAAGGCCACCGGCAAAAAGGAGGTTGGCTTCGACGAATTCGAGGGGGGCTTTGACGAAGAAGAAACCGGTGTGGAAGAGGTCAGCTTCATCGACGCCGGGGAAGAGAGCGACGAAGGTTCGATCGACGACCCGGTGCGAATGTACCTGATGCAGATGGGCCGGATCCCGCTCCTCACGCGACACGAAGAACTTTCGGCTGCCCAGAAAATCGAGCGGACCCGCTGGTTTTTCCGCAACTCGATGCTCTCCACCGACTTCATGCTCCAAGGGGCATATGACCTGCTCAAGCGGGTTCATGCCAACACCCTGCGACTCGATCGGACCATCGAAGTCAGCGTCACCAACAAGAGCGAAAAGAAACGGATCATGCAGCGGCTGACTCCCAACTTGGCCACGCTCAAGGAATTGCTCAAGCGAAACCGCCGCGACTTCTTCTTCGCCATCAACCGCCGCAATCCACGCAAAGCCCGGCATGACGCCTGGCGCCGGATGGTCGTCCGCCGCAACAAGTGCGTGCGGCTGATTGAAGAAATGAACCTCCGCTACAACCGGCTGCAACCGATTTTCCAACGGCTCATCGGCATTCAGCAGCGGATGCAGAGCCTGGCTGAGTTGCTTCGCACTCCGGCCAGCGAGCGTCACGAAAATGCTCCGAGCCGGGCCGAAATCCGGGCCGAACTCAACAACCTGATGAAGCTGACCCAGGAAAGCCCCAAGACCCTCGCCCGACGGATTCAGCAGACCAATCGCTGGCAATACGCCCACGAAGCTGCCAAGCGGATCCTGTCGGCTGGGAACCTCCGATTGGTGGTCTCGATCGCCAAGAAGTACCGCAATCGCGGAATCAGCTTTCTCGACCTGATTCAGGAAGGCAACACCGGTCTGATGCGGGCCGTCGACAAGTTCGAATACAAGCGAGGTTACAAGTTCTCCACCTACGCAACCTGGTGGATTCGCCAAGCCATTACCCGGGCCATCGCCGACCAGAGCCGGACCATTCGCGTTCCGGTCCACATGATCGACACGATGACCAAGATTCGCAATGTCGTCCGCGACCTCGTCCAGGAACTGGGCCGCGAACCATCGCCCGAAGAAACTGCCGAACGAGCCTCCCTGCCGCTGGAAGATACCCGGGTGATCATGAAGATGGCTCGCCAACCGCTCTCGCTCGACCAACCTGTGGGCGACCACGATGACAGCTACTTCGGCGAGTTCCTCGAAGACCATCGGGACGACGATCCGCTCTACGAAGCCAACCAGGCTGCCCTCAAGCACCGGATCGAAGAGGCAATGGAGCACCTCAACTACCGCGAACGGGAAATCCTCAAGCTGCGGTACGGTCTGGCTGATGGTTACGCCTACACCCTCGAAGAAGTCGGCCGGATTTTCTCGGTCACCCGGGAACGCGTCCGCCAAATCGAATCGAAGGCCGTCCGCAAGCTCCAGCAGCCCTATCGCAGCCAGTCGCTGGCCGGCTTCCTCGATGGCCCCGAACCGAATTTGGAGAGCAATTCCTACTTTGAAGGCAAGTAACTTTTTGAAGGCAAGTGACTGCCAAGCCCGCACCGCGGGTGCTTGGCTTTCGAACAGCAAGTCGCCGGGGGGCCTCCTCCTCTTCCCCCGCGACTGACTGTGGTTGATGTTGATGTTCTGGCACGTCCACACCCGCGCGGGGTCGAAACCCGGCGCGGGTGCGGTCATGCTAGCGGGGTGGCATCACCGCCTTTGGGCAGGAAATTCAGCCGCTTCCGTTCGCGGCAAAGCTTGTCTTGACCCTCTTTGCGGGCTGCTTCTATACTCCGCCCCGACCACGCCGGCCAGAAGAGCGGGCATGGTGCTGGAAACCCGTCAGGTTAATGGAGGAACCGTCATGGTTGTTGCGCTCAGGGCATCGAAGTCCCGCCGCTTGCCCCTCACCCATCGCTGCCTGCTGCCCTTGCTGCCCGTCGCCATCTGGGCCTCGAGCGCAGAGAGCGTCTGGTCGCAGGCCGCCGCACCGCAAACAGCCCCGCCAGCGGCTCAGCAACCCGTGCGCGATGTGGCTGCTGGCCCTGCTCCGCTCCAGCCCGACCAGCAGATGCCTACTCTGGCGATTGTCAATGGCGAGCCGATCACCCGTCAGCAGTTGGCCAGCGAGTCCATGAAGCGGTTCGGTGAAGAGGTGCTCGAAAGCCTCGTATCGAAACACCTTGTGTTCATGGAGTGCCAGAACCGAGGCATCCTGATCACGGAAAAAGATGTCAATGACGATATCATCGCCAAGGCCAAGGCCCTCGGCATGTCGGCCGAATACTGGATGAAGATGATCTGTGAGCAGCGGAAAATCACCGAAGACCGGGTCAAAAATGACATCATCTGGATGCAGATGGCGCTGCGGCGCCTGGCGGAAAAGGAAATTCAAGTCTCCAACGAAGACATCCAGAAGCGGATGGAATTGGAATACGGTCCCAAGGTGCGGGTCCGCGAAATCGTCCTGACGGACCGAAGTGAAGCTGAGAAAATCCGCGCCGAAGCCATGGCTCGTCCAGCGGACTTCGGCAACCTGGCCAAGCAATACTCCAAGAATCCAGTCAGCCAGGCGCTGAAGGGGCTGATTCCGCCGATTGCCCTGCACACCACCGAGCCCGCTTTCGAGCAAGTCATCTTTGCGATGAAACCGGGCGACATCTCCGAGGTGCTCACTTACGCCGAAAATCAATTCGTCGTGCTCAAGTGCGAAGAACTTTTCCCCGCGGTCCAATTGCCGCCAGATCAGATTGCCGCCATTGAAGAGAGACTGGTCAAGGAAATCTCGGATGCGAAGCTGACCGACGCCGCTGCCTCGCTGTTCAAGCGGCTGCAGGAAGCCACCAAAGTGGTCAACGTGGTCAACGACCCCGAGCTGTCCCAGAAGTATCCCGGCGTGGCTGCCATGGTGGGCGATCAGGTCCAGATCCGCACGCTCGATTTGGCGGAGGAATGCATCGTCCGCTACGGACAGGATATCCTCCAGGCGGAGATCGACCGAACCCTGCTGCTGCAAGCCCTTAAAGCCGCGAACAAGCAGGTCTCACAGGACGATATCAACAACGAAATCCGCCGGGCAGCCGAGTCTTTTGGCTATCGCAAGACCGACGGATCGATTGACCTCCAGGCTTGGTTGACGTTTGTTACCGATGGCAACCTGAAAAAGGTGGACTTTTACGTCTCCGATGTCGTCTGGAAGTCTGTCGCCCTGAAGAAGCTGGTGGAGTCGCGAGTCGAAGTAACCACCGAAGACCTGCAAAAAGGTTTCGAAGCCAACTTCGGCCAGAAGGTCGAATGCCTGGCGATCATGCTCCGCGACCAGCGAACCGCTTTGAAAGTCTGGCAGATGGCCAGCGCCAATCCAACGGAAGAGTACTTCGGGCAACTGGCCAAGCAGTATTCGGTTGAACCGGCGTCACAGAACAACAATGGCCAGGTCCCGCCGATTCGCCGGCACTCGGGTCGTCCCGACCTCGAGGAGGAGGCCTTCTCGCTCAAGAACGGCGAGATTTCCAAAGTGGTGCAGGTCGGCGAGTATTACATCATTCTTTTCTGTCAGGGAATGACCGAACCGGTTGTGACCGAGTTCGACGCCGTCAAAGAGCATCTTTATCAGGATATTCTCGAGAAGAAGCTCCGCCTCGCGATGGAAGACGAGTTCCTCGCGATCCGCGGTGACGCCCAAATCGACAACTTCCTCGCCGGGACCTCCCAAAGCGGCAAGGCCCTGCGGGCTGCCGCCAAGCAGAACGAGCAGCGCGGAACGCAGCGATAATCGCCAGCCCCCCGCGCGCTGCCAGTGTATCCGCGGGCCACCGGTAGATCCGCGGGCCGCCAGTAGATCCGCGCGGTGCCAGTAGATCCGCGCGGCGTCGGGGAATCGCTGAATGGAGAATGAACGTCGCCGACCGGCTACTTGTCCGAATCCGCGGCATGCGCCTGCAAATCTTCGAGCGAAACAAACTCGAGTGCCGAGATGTGGGTCGCGGCCAGATCGACTGGCGGGGCACAGCCGGCCGCCAGTGCTTCCTGCCAGCGCGACACGCAGAGGCACCAGCGATCACCCGGATTCAGGCCTGGGAATTCGTAGTCCGGGTTGGGAGTGGTCAGATCATTCCCCTGCTCGTAAGTAAACTCGAGAAATGCCTCGGTCATCACGGCGCAAACCAGATGCAGCCCGTAATCCGTTTGACCCGTGCGGCAAAAGCCATCGCGATAAAACCCGGTCAAAGGATCGGAACAGCAGCTTTGCAATTCTCCTCCGAGCACATTCTTGGGCAACTTCATCGCGGGGATACTCCCTGGAAAGGCGGGGAAAAACTTTCGGGCTATCGGCTTCGGATGACCTGACCACCCAATGATATCGTCACTCGGGGATATCATAGGCTAAGGACACGCGGTGAACGACAGCGCTGCGAGGGGGCCGAGCGTCATCGGGCCGATTCCGCTCTCCAGCCAAGAGTGTTTTTCCCCGGTGCGGTTGGATGATGGCAAACGTTCGCGCGGGTTCACTTTCCCTTTCGCGACAGCTGTGCCTCAATGAACTCCTGACACTCCTTGGAAAGTTGGTCCAGCGGCAAGATCAGAAAACCACTTTTGGCGTATACCAACAACCAGATATCTCGACACTTCAGAACCTCATCAAAGGCGATCCATTTGACCGTGGAAGAGCCAATCGCAGACTCTGTAGTCACGCCCTCTTCGGAAAACGTGTAGGTCACGGTTGGGTTATCGACTCTCTTGAAGAAGTTCTCCCATTGGGCCAGGCGAACGAGATAGGCAATCGCAAGCAGTAGTGTCGTTACGGCAATCAGGATTGCCAAATAAGTCGACGTCAGGCTCCAACCACGGCTGAGGTAATCGTACCCCAGTAATCCAAGCAATAAGCCGAACCCGAAGATCAATGGGCGTCCCAGTCGACGCAAAAAATACGCGGCGATCGCTCGCTTGACCAGAGTTCGGTCGTATTGGACGGTTGCTGAGTGAGGCATTGATTCGTTGGCATCCTCTGCGGCATTTACCGGACCAGCTCCCATTGTTTCTCCAGCCGCTTGGCGCTGACCGGTTGGCTCGTTCCCAATTGCTGGGCGAACAGTGAGACCCGATATTCTTCCAGCAACCAGCGGAACTTCAATAACTCCGGGTCGACCCGCCCCTGCAATTGATGCTCGGCGGCCTTCTGCTCGTACCGATTCCAGAGCCGCTGCAACTCGGCCATCGCCAGTTGGTCAGCCTTCCCGTCGGTGCCGGGCAGCTTTTGCAGTCGAACCTGAATGGCCTGCAGGTAACGGGGCAGGTGTTGCAGCCAGCTCCACGGGGTCTCGCGGAACGCCGGCTCCGACATCAGCCGGCCCAGTTGCTCGCGGATATCTGTTCCCGCCACCGCATAACGCCCTGAAAGCAGCTCCAGAGCCAACGACAGCGCCTGCCCGGCCTCGGCCAGCTTGGGGAGCCATTTCACCAGTTCCTGTGTCGCTAGTCCAATCTGCTCGACAGCTCCCTTTTGCCGCAATCGATTGGCCAGTCGCAGCAGGCGGGTCAATCCCTGCCGCGACTGCTGTTCGGCTTTCTCGGCCGAGTCGACCAGCCTCAGCCCGACGCCCGATTGCTGGTCGACGATCGCCGGAAAGGCGACGATCCGCACCGAGCCGCGCTCGATTGGGACTTCGGGGGGAAGTTCCCCCCAGTTCCAGTCGCTCAGATGGTCCTGGTTCCAGCGGGCGTCGGCGACGGCAATCTCGCGGGGACGAATTTCCGCAGGTAACTGTTGGTGCAATTCGCGGACGCTGCGGGCGGAGGCGAGCGTCTTGCCATCGCGGTCGAGCACCTGAATATGGACCAGCAAATGGGGCGGCAACTTGGCAGCGTCCAAGGCACTGGGAGGTATCGGCTCACCTGCCCGACGGCTCAATTCCCGGGCGACGGCATC
>JAJTFE010000124.1 GCA_021298375.1 Blastopirellula sp.
CTGGGTGGCGGTTTGCCGCTGGTGGTGCATCCCGATTTCCGCTGGAGTCGGATCGTGGAACAGCTCTGTCAGCAACCGGCTTTGACCAACCCGCTGCTGGCGGCGGCGGATCAATTCGGGTTCGCTGGACGGAGAATCCGGTTACTTGCTCCCGTGAACTGGTCGGCCAGTGCTTGGCCGGTGCTTGATCGGTGGGCTGGCCGGGCAACTCCAGCGGCTTGACGTGGGCGGACTTGGCTGGACCTGATGTCTGAGCAAGGTCGCCGCTCGGCTCAAGCGGTTGTTCGTTCGTCCCGGTGCTGTTCGGCTGCTCGCGACGGGAACTGGCGGGAACGGTAGTGGCCTTGGGCCGATTATGACTCTCGACGGAAGTGGTCCAAGCAACCTCCTGCATCGACCAGCCCACAAATCGCTCGACTGGCAGGATTTGAAAATGCGGAGCTGGGGGGGAGCCGTGTGCCGGGTGAGCGATTGCCTGTGCCGGAGTCTCGGCAAGCTCGAACGCTTGCGTCACGTGCTTTGCGGGTGGTTCCATTGCGGAATTTGCCTCGCCGCGCTTCTTCGTGGCCCGATCGCCAGTTGAGACTGGAAAGCGAAACTGGGGATCTGCCAACTCAAAGCTCCCGGTCGCCGTCCCCGAGCCGGCGACAAACGCGGCGGCGTTCGCCGTCAAACCGCTGGAGTTTGCATCGTGTGCGGCAGGCATCTTTCAATTCCTTGTTCAACTCAACGGAGGGGAGACTCGGTAAAGCTCGCTAGCAGACCGGTGGCCCGAGGTTGGAGCGGAGGGTGTCCTTTCTGCTTCAATCGGTAGAACTTGCCAACGCGCTTGAGGCTCATTCGGAAATCGTTCGGCACAGGGGAAAGGTGCAGGAGCAACACAAAGGTGCGGGAGCAACGGGACTTGGGCCGAGGCCAGCTCCGCCAGCCGCGAGTTATGGCAGGAAAGCCCCCTCAATCCCTGAAATGGTTCCGGTTTACCCAAGCCACCCACCTGCTTCACCTCGTTTTCCAGCGGCTGATTCGGTCAGTTTCGCTCGTCAGCCGTCAGCCGTGGCTATCGGCCCCCGGCCTATGTCCTTTAAAATCGGGGTTTGCCTCAGGGAAGCAACCTGGCGCTGGGGCCAAGTCTGGTCATAATTGAGGGTCCAGAGCGGGCTGCCGGTCGAAGGACATCAGCTTCCGGCCCGGTTCCTCAGTCACCGACCGTTTCTCTCATTCCTCTCTCCCCAAGACCGAAGTGTTGAATACGACGCAAACGCGGAACGCGACCGAACTTCTCCACGAGCGGCTGACCGACTCGATCCTGATCCTCGACGGTGCGATGGGCACCAAGGTCCAGGCGCTCCAGCTGACCGAGTCGATGGTTCGGGGGGACCGTTTTCGCAATCACCATAAAGACCTCAAGAACTTTGTCGACATCCTCTGCCTGACCCATCCGGACGCGATCCGCCAGATTCATCGCGAGTACTTGGCTGCGGGCGCGGATATTCTCGAGACGAACACGTTCGGAGCGAGCCCGGTAGGAATGGAAGAGTTCGGCCTGCCTGCCGAGTTGGCACGCGAGATCAATTTTGCGGCGGTGCGGTGTGCGCGGGAGGCGGCGGACGATTTCAATCGCCGCGAACCGGGTCGCCCGCGGTTTGTCGCCGGCTCGATCGGCCCGACGACGAAGCAGACGGCGATCAGCACCAAGGTCGACGAGCCCGCCTTTCGCGGGACAACCTTTGAGATCATGGAGGCTTCGTATTACGAGCAGGTGAAAGCTCTGGTCGAAGCGGGTGTCGACATTCTGATGCCCGAAACGGTGATTGACACGCTCAATCTCAAGGCCTGTTTGTTTGCGATCAGCCGCTACTTCCGGGAGTCGGGGAATGTTGTCCCGGTCATGGCCTCGGGGACATTTGACCGCGGCGGAACGACCTTTGTCTCGGGCCAGTCGGTCGAAGCCTTCTGGAATTCGATTGCGCATTTTCCGCTGCTGAGCGTCGGGGTGAACTGCGCGTTGGGGCCCGAGTTGATGCGGCCGCATGTGCAGGAACTGGCGAAGGTTTCCAACACGTACATCAGCTGCCATCCGAATGCCGGCTTGCCCAATGAAATGGGGCAGTACGACATGACTCCCGCGCGAATGGCCGAACTGCTGACGGAGTTCGCTGCCAACGGTTGGGTGAACATCGTCGGTGGCTGCTGTGGAACCACTCCGGAACACATTCGGGCGATTTCCGAAGCGCTCCGCAGCTACCGGCCGCATGGTCGACTCTCGCTGCCGGCCTGGACGAGGCTCAGCGGCACGCAACCGCTGACCCTCCGTCCCGACTCCAACTTCCTGATGATTGGTGAGCGAACCAATGTCACCGGTTCCCGGGCGTTTGCCAAGCTGATTCGCGAAGACAAGTTTGAAGAGGCGGTGGAGGTTGCCCGCCAGCAGGTGCTTGGTGGAGCCGCCGTGATCGACGTCAACATGGACGACGCCCTGCTCGATGGCGAGGCCGCGATGGAGAAATTCCTTCGCCTGATTGCCGGCGAGAGCGACATCAGCCGCGTCCCCGTGATGATCGACTCGAGCAAGTGGTCGGTGATCGAATCCGGACTGAAGAATGTGCAGGGCAAGGCGATCGTCAATTCGATCAGCCTCAAAGATGGAGAAGAAGAGTTCCTGCGTCGGGCCCGGCTCGTTCGCCAGTATGGTGCGGCAACGGTCGTGATGGCTTTCGATGAGCAGGGCCAGGCGGTTGAAATCGACGACAAGGTCCGCATCTGTCAGCGGGCCTATCGCGTGCTGACGGAAGATGTTGGCTTTCCGCCCGAGGACATTATCTTCGATCCCAACATTCTCACCGTCGCCACCGGGATGGAAGAGCACAACAATTATGCGATCAACTTCATTGAAGCGACACGTCTAATCAAGCAGCACTGTCCCGGGGCGAAGGTTAGCGGTGGCGTGAGCAACATTTCGTTCAGCTTCCGGGGGAACGATGTCGTCCGCGAGGCAATGCACTCGGCTTTTCTTTACCATGCGATCAAAGCCGGCATGGACATGGGAATTGTCAATGCGGGTCAGTTGGGGATTTACGAAGAGATTCCCCGCGACATGCTGACCCATGTCGAGGACGTGCTGTTCAATCGTCGGCCCGACGCGACCGATCGGCTGATCTCGTTCGCCGAATCGGTCAAAGGCAGCGGTGGCAAAAAGAAGACCGAGGATCTGGGCTGGCGCGAGACGTCAGTCGAAGAGCGGCTGAAGTACGCCCTGATCAAGGGAATCGACCGCTTTGTCGAGGAGGATACGGAAGAGGCGCGGAAGAAATACGCTCGCTGCCTGCAGATCATTGAAGGTCCGATGATGGACGGGATGTCGATCATCGGCGACCTGTTCGGGGCCGGAAAAATGTTTCTGCCCCAAGTGGTCAAGAGCGCGCGGGTGATGAAGCGGGCGGTGGCGCACCTGTTGCCTTACATGGAGCAGGAGAAAATCCAGGCCGGGTTTGTCGGCCAGCAATACCGCGGCCGGATCCTCCTCGCGACAGTCAAAGGGGACGTCCACGACATCGGCAAAAACATTGTGGGTGTCGTGCTCGGCTGTAACAACTACGAAATCATCGACCTCGGCGTGATGGTTTCAGCGGAAAAGATCCTCGACACGGCGGTTGAACTGGGAGTCGACGTGATCGGACTCTCGGGCTTGATCACACCCAGCCTCGACGAAATGGTCCACGTTGCCCGGGAGATGCAACGGCGGGGGATGAAGCTGCCGCTGCTGATCGGCGGGGCGACAACCAGCGACAAGCACACGGCGGTGAAAATCGCCCCGGCCTACGACCAACCGGTCGTGCATGTTCTCGATGCCTCGCGGAGTGTCGGTGTGGTAGATCGCCTGATGAGCGACGAGCTGCGGCCGACGATTGTCAAAGAAAATCGCGAACTCCAGGAGCGTTTGGTCAAGTCGTATGAGGACCGGCAGATGATGCTGGTCACCTATGAGGAGGCGTTGAAGAATCGCTTTCCGACAAACTGGTCCGAGGTACGAATTGACAAACCGGGCTTTACAGGCGCGCGGGTGGTGGAGGACCAGTCACTGCAGGAACTGCTCCCCTACATCGACTGGTCGCCGTTTTTCAGCTCCTGGGACTTGCATGGCAAATACCCGAAAATCCTCGAAGACGAAGTAGTCGGTGCGCAGGCGATTGAATTGTTCCGCGACGCCCAGCGGCTGCTGCGTAAAATCGTCAACGAGGGGTTGATCAAGGCCCGCGGTGTCTACGGCTTCTGGCCGGCGAACAGCGTTGGGGACGATGTGATTGTGTACGCCGACGAGCAGCGCTCGCGCGAGCTTTGTCGGTTCTACATGCTGCGGCAGCAGTGGCAGCGGGCCGGGCAGACGCAGTTCCGTTCGCTGGCGGACTACATTGCGCCGCTTGATTCAGGGCGCATTGATTATCTCGGCGCGTTTGCGGTCTCGGCCGGGTTTGGCTGCGATGAGTTGGCGAAGAAGTACGACAAATCGCACGACGACTACAATTCGATCATGACCAAGGCCCTGGCCGATCGCCTGGCGGAGGCGTTCGCCGAGTTTCTCCATTTCCGGGCCCGCTGCGATTGGGGCTATGGCAAGGAAGAGGGATTGTCGACGGATGATTTGATTGCTGAGCGTTATCGGGGAATTCGTCCTGCGGCCGGCTATCCGGCCTGCCCGGATCACACCGAGAAGGGAACGCTCTGGCAACTGCTGGATGCCGAACGGACCACCGGCATCAAGCTGACCGAGTCGTTTGCGATGTGGCCGGGAGCGAGCGTCAGCGGGCTCTATTTTGCGCACCCCGAATCGCGTTACTTTGCGATCAACAAGATTGGCCGCGATCAGTTGGAAATCTATGCCGCCCGCAAGGAGCTCCCGCTGGAAAAAATCGAACGCTGGCTGGCCCCGGTGCTGTAAACCGGGAAACGGGTCAAATCACAATCGACGCTTCGGATGGAGGCAATGCTGCTCAAGCCACGCGGAGCCCGGTTTGCAAAGGGTTACCTCAAGGCCGCCACGGTATCTCGTACGGACTGGATGGGAAGAGGGCATGAAATTGATAACGCCAGACCAGCCAGATCGCGGCGGGTAAAAGCAATGCGATCGAACTCAGGTTGACCACGAAGGCAAGCCATGAGAATCGGTAGCCTGCTGGCCGGTTTGAGTGAGCCGGTAACGCAAACGCCATCTGGGAGGTTGCCTGTCTGGCGATCCGAACAGCCATAACGAGCAGGCAGCCAGCTTCGGGATAGTTGATCAAGGACAACGGCAACTTAGAAATCAGAATGGTTGCGGGTGGACATAGGTTCAACCACCAGTAGCGGTCACGCAGCGTCGCGCTCAAGGCGCACAAAGCCAGACCAGCCACGATCCACGGCCAACCGGAAAACGAACCCAACCGCCGAAGCAGGTGACCAATCCGAAATCGCCCCCACCAGGCGACTGGAACGACGAGTGCACTGGCGAGGAATTGCAAACTTCCAATCAGGTCGCGATCCGGCCGTGAGTTCCAGACTCCCGTCAGGAGATCAAGCAGTGAAATTCCCGCCATCAAAAAGACAATGCTCCGAACAAGCAATGAGTCCGGAAGCAACTCCCGTTCCACGCCTTGCATGATCGGCTCGTCAAGCGGGTCCCGTCGGTAAGCCGCATACCCGGCCGCCACTCCACAGAACAGCAAATACCAGGTACCAGTAAAGACCAATTGCCCGTGTAAACGTTCCGGCCAATCCCCGCGAAAGGCGAGGAGCTGCGAGCAAACTCGAACCAATCCCCAAGCAACCCCTGAAAGGCCGACTGCCAGAAGCAACAAGCTCACTTGGCAACACCGATGTCGGTCGTTGGGCAGTGACCGATACGTCAGAAAGCTGCCCGCCGCAACCAACCAGGCAATCAACTCATGGCTCCCCTCAACGCTTCGGTCGACTGCCAACAATTTTTCCATTCCCGAGACGACGCCCAACTGGTCAATGGGAACGGTCGCTGGCCCAAGCCAAGAAACCCTTTGATTCAGAACAGCGATGACGAGACTTGAAAAAAAAGTTCCCGGAACAAGGATCAGCGCTCCGACTGACACTCCCGTCGCCACCCAACCCAAACCTTGCATCGCCGTCCGGAACCAATCTCGTCTGACCTGATATCTCGGCGCAAGTGGCAAGGTTCCAGCGAGCACCCCCAGCAAAATTTCAGTCTCAACTGCGATCATCGGCAAGTCGGGACCTGTCGAGTGCAGGATCCAGACGATTAAGGGCATAAACCGGGAGAGTCGATAGAACCAGCGAAAACCGGCCGGGTCGTGAACCGCTTGAACCCGCTCATAGTGCCGGAGATCAAACAGGGCAGAGGCGGTCACTCCACCCAGCAACAAATGCAAGATCTCAGACACAAGCTCCTGCGGATCGCTCCAAAACGCAGCCCCAAGGGCGATGACAAAAGTCAGCCCAAACAAACTTCCGAGCCCGAAGCGTCGCAGGGGAATCTTGCGAAGGTATCCGAGAACTTTAAGGAGCAAGCCCCTGATCTGCTGACTGCGGCTCAACTCGAACAGCATCGCTGCCACAATTCCAAACTGCAACAGTCGCCCAACCATCTGCAGTACAGCCTGCGAGTCAATCCATAAACCTGCCCCCAAAGCAACCAGAAAGGCCAGACCGAAGAGGCTCGGCGTCCCAAATTTCGGTTGAAAAAAACGTGAGAACATTCGTTCGATTCGCGGCGGAATGAATCTGTTAGCAGAAACCAAGAAGAGCCAAAGCGACGAACACACCTGTTTAAGAATGCAAAGAGCGACCATGACGCCAACCGGCAGACGGCCGGGTTCGTTCAATTTACCCCCGGGAAGGGCGGTCTGCACGGAACCTTTGGTCAGGCCATGTTCCTGCCCGCGATTGGAACCAATCGGCCCCCCTCATCAGCTCAGGGAAGTCAGGCCGCGGCTGCTAGCTCCCCGCAAGGTTTGCCTAACTTTTGCAGGCGGCAGGGGCGCGTGAAATTGCTGGTGGGGTCGGGACTTGGGTAGCGATTTTGGTGGATATTCCTTGAATGCCCGTTGCAGCGGTTGCCGATGCTGAACCTGCAGAAGTCGTGCACCGACGCCCTGTGAGGCGCCCGCTGTGCCAACCATTCATTCCTGGGAGGGAAAACCCCATGATTCGTCGCGTCCTGGCAACCGCCGTTGTTGCCGCAGTCCTGCTGGTCGCCGGTTCCGGCTCCGCAGAAGCCCAGCAAAACGGCTATGGAGCCGTCTGGGGTGGCCAACAGTCGATGAACAATCTCGACCGTTTCTACCACTACCCATACGTTTATTACCCCCACAATTTCTACAGCAACAACTACTATCGCAGCTCGGATTCGCTGTACCACCGCTATCCGGCCGAAATGCGAGTCCCGGTGTACAACCGCGACTGGTACAACTATTACCCGACCCCCCGCCGTTACCACTGGGGTCATCACTTCATCACTGATGTGTTCTAAAGTTGAGGGACGGAGCGTCTGGTCGCTCGGCCACAATCAACTGGC
Organism: Blastopirellula sp.; assembly: GCA_021298375.1. Taxonomy (GTDB): domain Bacteria; phylum Planctomycetota; class Planctomycetia; order Pirellulales; family Pirellulaceae; genus BJ22. The sequence goes on from JAJTFE010000124.1 coordinate 7,538, forward strand.
GAATCATTTTCTCCCAGCCGCCTGAATCCCTCAGGCGGTTTTTTTATGCGCCTGAAGAGACCGGAATCAACCGCCTATGAAAAATCGAGGTAGTCAAGTCCGCCAAAGATGGGTCTTGCTGTCGTCCAACGAGTCGGAAGAAGGAAGAAGGGCTCTCACGGAGACACGGAGGCACAGAGGAAGAAAGGAAGGAGGGAGCAGGGGAGGAATTTCGAGGAGGTGAATTCGGCTGTCTGAGGCTTAGCGCAACT
>JAJTFE010000125.1 GCA_021298375.1 Blastopirellula sp.
CAAAAGCGGACTGGGGACGCTCGTCGAGCAATCGGGTTCCGCGACGTGGCGGCGGGGCGTGAGTGCGCTGCTAAACCGGGGGCTGGCGCGAGGCCCGGCTGAGAAAGGCTAAAAGCGGGCTGGGGACGCTCGTCCAGTAATCGGGTTCCGCGACGTGGCGGCGGGGCGTGAGTGCGCTGCTAAACCGGGGGCTGGCGCGAGGCCCGGCTGAGAAAGGCCAAAAGCGGACTGGGGACGCTCGTCGAGTAACCGCGTTCAGAGAGGTAGGGGACTCGCTGACGCTAAGCTACGGCGCCCTATCGGGGCGAAGCGCCGCACTGGGTAGGCCCCTTCGCTTGCGGCTTGGGGCTGCCGATAGCGATTCGACTACGGACGATTTATGTTCGGCTTCATTGACGTAGGATTGCGCTCACAAAGCGTTGCTGGCCCCGCGTTAGTTGAACGCTACTGCTCCGGGATCAGGGCCGGAGAAAACGGTTAGCAATAACCGAGTTCTCGGCGGAGCAGCTGCAGGGCTTGGTCCTGTTCAATCCAATCGCCCAACTGGGGATTGGTGATCGCCGCGGGCTTGGGAGCTTGGACGCGCAATGAACGAATCTTCGGGCTGTTGTCGTCGATTCCCCAGCGCCAGCCACCGCGAGCGGGCTCGGAGTAAGTGTCCGTGCCGACCGATTGCACACTGCCGATAAAGCGAAACAGCTCCAGCGTCTTCTCCTGGGGCCGGGCAACCAGATCTTCGTATCGGACCAGTCGCATTTGATCAGGTGCCTGCCGGCTGAGCGCGAGCAACCGTTCGGTGACCGGTTTCCAGTAGGCTTTCGCCAGCCAGCGATCGAACCGGGGGCGCTCCTTGCCGGCCAGCCAACCGAGCGACATCCGCCGCAGCGATTCCACCGTCGGGTAAACATCCCGCACGAGGAGAATCACCCGCCGATTCGCCAGTCCGGGCAAGCGCGGATAGCGGCGAGTTTCGTGATACCAGGCCGGACGCTTTAGGACGAGAATTCGCTGAGGAGCCAACCCCCACATCTGATCGAGTCGGGGATTTGTCCCTGCGTACTTTTGAAAGTTGACCTCGTTCAGGTCGGAGACGTCTGGCGCGTAAGCGAGTAAGGCCTTGAGCAGCGTCGAGCCACTGCGCATGGTCGATGCGATCAGCACCAATTGCCTGGCTGCGTGAAGGCCGGAACTGTTCACGTTCGACTCGCCCGAAGGAGTGAGGAAGGGGCTTGCAGGAACCCGGATCGTAGCCCCCCCGATCGTGCTGCGGCAAGTAGGAGCCACTGCTTAACTCTCCTCCCCTCATTTCGCCCAGTCATGTTTTTGCCGCCCCCGCTTTCCGGCGGCTTGCAGGAAGACTGTGAACAGTGGGCGGTAGGGGAAGGGCAAAAAGACGAGGGGCCGGAAAATGGAAGAGTTGAAGAGTGGATGGCCATGCGTCAAGTGAGTCGCGGAGCAACATCGACAGGGCATATTACCAGTTGGTGACGACGATTTCGCTAATTCGCCCGCGCCCCGAAGCCTTGGCGTTGACCATGCGACTGGCCTGGACCCGGTGAATGCGAAAGCCAGAGTAGAGCTCGTCAAAAAACGAATCGGCTGGATCGACCGATAGCGGGTCGGAGTTACTGAGCATCACCATCGCCCCGCGCTCGGCCAAGCGGGCAAAGCAGGCCGCCAATTGACGCTGCTGCTCATCGTCGAACCCACCCGCGGTATAGCTTTTGAAACTGGAAGTTGGGGAAAGCGGTCGGTAAGGCGGATCAAAATAGACGAAATCACCTGCCCCGACCTGAGCTTCAATCCAATCATAGGCTGCGCACTCCAGTCGCACGTTCCGCAGCGCTGCGGACACCGCCCGCAAGTTTTGTTCATCACAGATCAATGGCCGGTTCTGCTTCCAGGCGCCGGAGGGAGTGTTGAAGGCTCCCCGGCGATTGACCCGGTACAGGCCGTTGAAGCAAGTTTTGTTGAGGAACAGCAACTGGGACGCTCGGCGGGCACGGTGGGCCGAGTCATTTCCGCCAGCTTCAGCCCGATTGAAGTCTTCGCGAACCGCGTAGAAGAGCCCGTCACGAGTAGTCCGATCGCCCTCGAGATAGGCCTCAGCCAATGGCCGGAGCTCGGCCAAAATTGAGTCGAGGTCGTCGCGAATCATTTGGTAGCAAAGAACCAGGTCGCGATTCAGATCAGAGGCAAAGGCTGTCGCGGGACGAAAGCGTTCGAGAAACTCGAAGAGCAGCGCTCCTCCTCCGAGGAAGGGCTCGAAATATCGTCCCCGCCAATCAGCCCGCAGCGCGGGCGGAAACAGCTCGGCGAACTGCCCGAGTAACTGCGATTTGCCGCCGACCCATTTGAGAAAAGGACGAGCGACTGGAAGTGAATGGACGGACGACATGGAAACCGCAAAGGAACCAAACGGGAAAAGGGAGAACAAAGGGCTCGACAGCGCAGCAAAGCACCACGGGCGCGGGAGTGGCTCCGCTCCCAGCAGGACGCAATTCGAGCCCGCGCGGCTTGCCTGTCTAAACGCGCCTGTTCAAGCGAGCCTGTTTAAACTTGCGGCCGGCCGGCACCGGCTGCCAGGGCATGGCGATGTTGGCGCCGTTCAAATCCGCCGCAGCGTCTCCGTCAGATAGCCCCAGAATTTCTTGACGCTGCTGATTTGAACTTTTTCGTCGGGCGAGTGAGCGCCGGTAATGTTCGGGCCGAAGCTGATCATCTCCATGCCCGGAAAATGGCTGCCGATGATCCCGCACTCCAGGCCGGCATGACAGGCCTCGACATGCGCCTCACTCGCGTACAGTTCCCGATACAGCCCTGACATCAGTTTGACGATTCCCGACTCGGGCAGCGGCTGCCAGCCGGGATAGTCGCTGTCCAGCTCAACATTCGCCCCCAGTGTCCGAAGCAAAGAGCCGATCACGCGTGCCAGCTCATCGCGTTCACTGTCTACCGAACTGCGGGTGAGGCAGAGAAAATCGATCTGATCACCCTTCAGGGCAACACTCGCCAGATTGTTGCTGGTCTGGACCAGCCCCGGGATGCTGGGGCTCATTCGAAAGATCCCGTTGGGACAGGCATCGACAGCAGCGAACAGTTTTTGCTGATCGGCCGGTGTCAGCACCTTCTCCGGCGCTGCGGCCAAAAACTCGACTTCGATCCGGGCCTCAGGATCGGTCAGTTGGTATTCGCTGCGAATGGTTGTTGCCAGGTTGCCCAGCCAAGCGGCGAAGTCATCGCGTTGCTTGGCCGGAATCGCCGCGGTCGAGAACGACTCGCGTGGAATCGCATTTCGCAGTCCACCCCCCTGCACGCTCGCCAACTGCAAACTGAATCGCTCAGTCGCTTGTTGCAGGACGCGATTCATCAGCTTGTTGGCGTTGCCTCGTCCCAGATGGATATCCATGCCGGAGTGGCCACCTTTCAGTCCCTTGACCGAGAGCTTGATCCCCAAGGCGTCTTTAGCGGCGGACTGCCAGGTGATCGGCAGTTTGGCAGAGACGTTCACTCCGCCGGCACAGCCAATCGTGAGGACATGATCTTCCTCGGTATCAAGGTTCAGCAGGATGCGGCCCTGCAGCCAACCGGCAGGGAGCGATTTGGCTCCGGTCATTCCGGTCTCTTCATCGATCGTAAACAAGGCCTCGATCGCCGGATGCTCCAGCTCACTGCTGGCCAGGATCGCCATGATGCTGGCCACGCCGATACCGTTGTCGGCTCCCAGCGTGGTCCCGCGGGCTTTGACCCAGTCCCCTTCGATGAACATGTCGATTCCCTGCGTGTCGAAATCGAAGTTCGAATCGGCATTCTTTTGCCAGACCATGTCGAGGTGGGACTGCAGGACCACGGTTGGACGGTTTTCCCGGCCCGCTGTGGCCGGCTTGCGAATCAGCACATTGCCAACCCCATCGACTTCGGTCGGCAGCCCAAGCCGTTGACCAAACTCCCGCATGAACTGGGTGACGCGGCGCTCATTCTTGGACGGGCGGGGAACGGCATTCAAGTCGGCAAAGGAAGACCACAGGTCGAGCGGTTCCAGCGAGCGGATGGCAGTCATGAGGATTTGTGGAAGAAGGATTGCAAAGAGTTTTTAAGCACTGGCGGCGGTCCCGAGCCTCCACCGGCGTTTCGATTATAGCCCAACCCGCCCGCGTGAGTTTCCAACACGGCTAATCGCGCCGCGCTGGGGAGGCGGAACCGCGGAGTTTGGACTGTACCCGCGAACCGGGAACGGGCCGCTTCCGAGGATTTCCCGCCGTTTACCGGCAGGGATGCTGAGGGCCGGAACCGTGGGGGACCTCTGCCCTGTCGCGCTGCCGGGCGGGTAGGGCCCGCATATAATCAAGCCCGCGAACTGGCTGGCGCGAATCGCATCACAGGCTCATGCAACCACCAAGCCCCGGTCGGGTTTCGTCTCTGGTGCTCCGTTCTCCGCTTCTTTGAAAGGAAAAACCGATGATGCTCCGACGATTGATTGCTTTCATCCTGCTGGGTTGCTTGTGTCTTCCGGCCGCCGCCCAGTTTCCGGAACCGCCCAAGGAGATGGAGATTTTCCGGCAGGATGTCGGCAAATGGGACTGCGAGGTCCGCTTCTACGCCGATCCGGCGGCGGAACCAATGGTCAGCAAGGCGACCGAGGAAAACGAGATGCTTGGCGGCTTTTGGATGGTCAGCAAATTCACTGGCGAGATCATGGGCGCGCCGTTTGCGGGCAGCGGCCAGTTTGGCTGGAATGGCGAAACGAAGAAGTACGTTGGTTCCTGGGTCGATTCAATGAGTCCCCATGCGACCTGCATGGAAGGGACTTGGGACGTAGCCAGCAAGACCCTCAGCATGGTTGGCGGCAGTAAGGACCCCAGCGGAGCTGACACGCGCAGCAAACAAGTTGTGGTCTATCAGGACGACGACCACCACACGATGACGATGTACCTGCAGGGACCGGGCGGAAAGGACGACTGGTTGAAGCAGCTGGAGGTCCGTTACACCCGCCGCAAGTAAGCCTGCCCGGCGGACTGCCTCTGCCGCCCGGTTTCTAACCAAGATCTTTCGCGGTTGCTCTCGCCCGATTGGCTTGGGGGCGGCTGGACCGGGGCTTTGCCCCCTGCCCTCTTGCTCCCAACCCCCAACTTCCAGCCCCGGCCGAGTTGAAATGGCAAGCTCGGCCGGGGCTGGAGCTGGCAAAAATCGTTCCCGGGGGCGCTAATTTCGCCAGCTAACTGCGGTTAATCAACAGCCTCAACGTCTGTAAAAACCGAATTTCCTCCCGATTTTGGAGTTTAAAACATGGTCAAACTGCTGCTCGTCACCTCGTTGCTCCTGCTGGTCGGAGCCTTTTTCTTCTCCGGCTCCTCCAATTCCGCCAACACGCCAATCGAGGCCAATTCGGATCTCGACCCGGCACTTAACTACAAAATGAAGTCCATCGACGGGGCCGAAGTTGACCTCAACAGCTACAAAGGCAAAGTTGTCCTGGTCGTGAATGTGGCCAGCAAGTGCGGACTCACCGGGCAGTACAAGCAACTGCAGGAACTTCACGACAAGTACGCTGACAAGGGCTTGGTGATCCTTGGTTTCCCCTGCAATCAGTTCCTCGGACAGGAGCCGGGAAGCGAGGAGCAGATCAAGACCTTCTGCGAGACCAAGTACGGGGTCAAGTTCCCGATGTTTGCCAAGGTCGAAGTCAATGGTGATGGGGCCTGCGCCCTGTACAAGCAGTTGACCAGCCTCGAATTGCCGCCGGTTGGCAAGGGGGCGATTTCCTGGAACTTTGAAAAGTTCCTGCTCAATCGCGATGGCCAGCCGATCGCCCGCTTCTCGCCGCGGACCAAACCGGACGACGCGAAGGTGATTGAAGCCATTGAAATGGCATTGGGCAAGTAAGCAGCTTCAGGTGCCCATGCGCGGTTTGGAACCGCAAGTCATTTTGTAACTCTCAGGCCGGGCCACACGCCCGGCTTTTTTTATCTTGGGTACCCAGCGAGGGCACCCGGTCTCCAGACAGTTCGCTGGCGAACGAAGAACCTTGGTCTTTTACAGGATAGGCAGCGGTCGCAATTCAGGCTGGTCAGGCTGGCGCGCCAAGGCACAGCCAAGCAAGTTCACGCCACCAGCAATGAACCAGAAACCAAGCCGGCAAGAGAAATGGCTCGAGCGGTAAAGAGCCTGATTGAGGCCAAAACGAACAGCTTAATCGCTGAACCAATCGCAATAACACCACCCCGACCGCAACCAAGGGAAGCGTTGGCCAGCCAACTGCCAAGCCCAGAATCAATCCGCCCACACACCAAGTTGGTATTGAGGTTGGGATGGAGGCGAGCCTTGGAGTTGGCGTCTCCTGTAACTGTGACCAACGGGTACCGCCGCGGTTAAGCAAGACTCCGGCAAGCCATCCGCTGGAAAGCCCGATCGCCCCGCTGACGAGGACTTTTCCGGTGAGGTTGATTGCCGGCCAAGACCACCAGCTTGGGGACGGTCCCCAACTGGCCGGATAGAGTTGGCCATTGAGCAGACACGGTGCTCCAGCCAGGAGACTGAGAATGGCGAGACTGCCCAGCGGCAAACGCTTGCCATCCAGTCGGGGAAGTGTGAGCACGATCAACAGGCAGAAGACGAGGCAATGAAACAGATAAAGTCCCAGCAAGTCCCACTTGGTATAAAGCAGGACCCAGACAATTCCGGTAAACGGATTGATTGGTCGCAGGGGCAGATTTGCTCCTCCGCTAAGCAATTCCCGAAAGTAGAACACCAGAAAGAACAGTCCCGTGGCGATTTCAACCAGCGGATAGCGAAGCGAGATCGGCAGGTGGCAGGAGCGGCAGGCGCCACCCAATTTCAACCAGCCCACGATTGGCAGATTGTCCCGAAAGCGAATTGCCTGTTGACAGCGCGGGCAGTGCGAGCGTTCCCAAATCACAGGTTTTTTTAGAGGGAGCCGGTAAACGAGCACATTCAAAAAGCTGCCAATGCAGGCTCCCACCGAGAAAAAGATTCCCGCAACCACCAAGGCCACGACAGCCTGAAGAAAGCTCTCGAAGGGACTCAACTCGTATAATTCAACTGGTCGTGTTTCTGCCTGTAGCGATTGGATGAGTGCCCAGCCTGGTGCCGCCAGCGCCACCATTCCAGCGGTAATCAGAACCATGAACAACGTGGCTGAGATGATTGCGATCGACGGCCGATCGGTATTCATGATTTGCTCTCCGATGCGACGGGAGTGGCTGCTGGCGAATCTTGAGGTGGCTGGTCGTTCAACCGAAGCTCGTCGGAATGAACGAAAGAGCTCGCGGGGAAAGGGAATAGCGAAAAAGGCGATGGCCGGAACCATGCGAAAGCAGTCAGTTCATCCAAAAGTACAACCACGAGCAGCCCTGAAAGGATTCTAGAGAAGCTGTCACCAGAGCTGGCCAGCGGCCACAGGTCGAGCAGAAAACAGGCACCTGCCAGCAGTGGGGCGAGATATTCTGTCAGCCCAGTCCGTGATCGCGGCCACAGTCGGAAGCAGATCCAGAACCCGACCAGTGTGAACTTGGCTTGGCCAACAGTGGCGAGTGCAGCCAGGGCCAGCAACAACGCCGTTCCAAAACAGAGCACCGCCAGCAATTGTCCAGGCCAACTGGAAGTCAAAAGGGAGCAAGGGGCTTGGCCAGCGGCCTGGGTTCCAAATCGGCCCCCGGATTCGCCTTGGGG
>JAJTFE010000126.1 GCA_021298375.1 Blastopirellula sp.
GTTTTCCCCGGTCGAACGATGCGGACGGGATTCTCTTGCGGACGGCATGCTTAGGGCGGCGAAGTATCAGGGCGACGAAGTTCGCCGTCTGATCGGGGCGTCTTCAGGGGTCGACCAGGCAGGAGTCCAGTTTTGACGCACCTATTATCACTGGGTTACCGGTTTGATCAGTGGGCTTTTGACAAGCAGGTTTCACGGCACGCAATTCTCGACGGCAGAGTCAGCGGCAGGACAGCTGATTCCGGGGAGAATCGATTTCGGGAAAAAGCGCGGTGCGGGCACAGTTTGCCCAGCCGGTATTTTTTGCCAATTGAATGCGTTGCCCGAGGCTTAAACAGATTCAGTGGTAGACTATGAAGGTTTCCCGCTGAGCAAGGGAGTTTCCGTACCGAACTCACCCGAGTCAACACCAATGTTCGGCTGCTTCCCGGCGGTTTGTCGGGATGGGCCCGGGTTGTTGGCGTAGGTGTCATTGGCCGGTGATGGGCCGAGACCACAGTGTCGGTTACCGGTCCACTCGAGCTGGTTGATGAGTCCTTGTTTGGGGCGAGTCCGTGGTTCGGGCGAAGGTTCCCTGCCAACCGGAATCACTGTTCGGCAAGTTGCTGCTGAGCGGTGAGTGACCATAGCAACAAACGACCGAAAGGTTCGAACAAATAACCAAGCCGGAAGCGGCTGGTCAGGTGAAATGAAGCTCGCTCGGTGGGAGACTGCCGAGGGCGGGTTGAGCATCGCAAGTTGCCGCCGAGCAGCTTGGGGGCTGGCACGACACCGACCGGTCGAGAGATTGTCCCTTACTTCCACGGGCAATCGGGTCCGCTGAAAGCGATTCAGGAGTTCTGCCTTGTACGATGTATTACTGGACGAGTTTGAAGACGAAGCAACACGCACGCGGGTCAAGGACCAGCCGTTCGATGAGACGGTGGTGCAGGATGTCGATGATGACGAGGAGGCACCAGCCGAATCTCAACCGATAGCCAGTGATGATGGGGATGTCGAGCTAAGCGACCGTGAGGATTTGCTGTCAGCAATCGACGACACGGACACCTGGTCAGACGACCCGGTGCGAATGTATTTGACGCAGATGGGTGAGATTCCGCTGTTGACGCGGCAACAGGAAATCTCTTTGGCCAAGCGGATCGAAGAGACCCGGCGGCAATTCCGGACCCGGTTGCTGGAATGTGATTACGTGATTCAGGCGGCTTACAAGACGCTCAATCGCGTTCACAAGGGGGAACTCCCCTTCGACCGGACGGTTCAGGTTTCGGTCACGGACCGGCTGGAAAAAGAACAGATCCTGGGGCGGATTCCCCACAACTTGAACACGCTGGCGGTGCTGCTGAAGCGGAATCGGCGGGACTTTTTGACTGCTTATTCCAAGAGCCGCTCCAAGGCTGATCGCCGGGCTGCATGGCTTCGCCTCGCCCGTCGCCGCCGCCGCAGCGTCCGCTTGATTGAGGAACTCGGTCTGCGGACACAGCGAATCGAGGCCATGATCGGTTCGCTCGAGAAGTTCAGCAAGACTGTTGACGAGTTGCATGAGAAGATCGTTGCCCACAAGAAGGCGAAGAAGTCTCCGGGCGATCGCAAGCCGCTGGTCCGCGAGCTGCGGACGATTTTGATTGCCTGCCAGGAGACTCCGACCAGCTTGCGGAATCGGGTTCGATTCCTCAAGGGTGTTTATTCCCAGTATCAGCAAGCCAAGCGGGAATTGTCCGAGGGCAATCTGCGGTTGGTGGTTTCAATCGACAAGAAGTACCGCAACCGTGGTTTGAGCTTCCTCGACCTGATTCAGGAAGGGAACGCCGGTCTGATGCGTGCGGTGGACAAGTTTGAGTATCGCCGCGGATTCAAGTTCTGCACTTACGCCACTTGGTGGATTCGCCAGGCGATTACCCGGGCCGTTGCCGACCAGAGTCGAACGATCCGGATTCCGGTGCACATGGTCGAGACAATGTCCCGGGTCCGCACGGTTTCGCGGCAGCTGCTCCAGGAACTCGGTCGCGAACCGACGCTGGAGGAGATCGCCCGCAAGTCGCAGACGACGATTGACGAAGCCCGCCGCGTGCTGGCGATGAGCCGCTACCCGATTAGCCTCGACCGTCCGGTAGGCAACAGCGAAGACAGCCAGTTCGGGGACTTGTTGCCCGACGGGGAAGCAGAAAATCCCTCGCTCGGTGCCGCTCAAGAGATGCTTCGCGGGCGAATTGACAAGGTGCTCAAGACCCTCAGTTACCGCGAACGCGAGATCATCAAGCTGCGGTACGGATTGGGTGATGGTTATAGCTACACTTTGGAAGAAGTGGGTCACATCTTCAAAGTAACCCGGGAACGGATTCGCCAGATTGAGGCCAAAGCCGTTCGTAAATTACAACAGCCCAGTCGGAGTCAGGAACTGGTTGGCTTCCTTGATTAAGCCAGCCAGCCCGGCCGGGATTCACTGTTTTCCCGGCCGTTGTCAGCAGGCAGGAACTGCCTGAAGGCAATCCTCGATTCATGACCTCCCTGTCAAAAGCCAGTCGATTTTTTCGGCTGGCTTTTTTCGTTTGCATGCTCTCGGCGTCCACCTCGCTGTTGGAAAAACTCCGTCCGGCTGCGACTGCTTGCGCGGCGGCTGCGCTTTGGTCAAGGCATTTTTGGGAGTCGCAACTTTATCGGGCTCTCTCCGCTGGCTCTCTTGCTCGCGGCGATCAGACCTGAGAGGATTGGGACATGGAACCAGCAGTGACCTCCGCCACGCGCGACGCGATTTGCGAACGCTATCTCAGCCAGCTCCCCTTCCCTCCTTATCCGGTCCAGGAAGATGCCATCTTCAACTGGTTTGCCAACGAGCAAGGAGTTCTGGTCTGCGCTCCGACAGGAACCGGCAAGACATTGATCGCCGAGGCGGCCTTGTACGAGGCCTTGCAGCTGGGGCGAACAGCCTATTACACGACCCCGCTGGTGGCGCTGACCGACCAGAAGTTCCGGGAATTACAGGCTGCCGTTGTCCGCTGGGGTTATCCGGCCGAGATGGTCGGAATGGCCACCGGCAATCGCAAAATCAACCCGCAGGCTCCGCTGCAAGTTGTGGTCGCCGAGATCCTGCTCAATCGGCTGCTGCACAGGGAAGCGTTTGACTTCTCAGAGGTCTGGGCGGTCGTCATGGACGAGTTCCACAGCTTCAATGATCTGGAACGGGGAATCGTCTGGGAGTTCGGCTTGGCTCTCTTGCCTCGAAATGTCCGAACGCTGCTGCTTTCAGCAACAGTGGGCAATGCCGGGGAGTTCGCCCATTGGCTGGCCACCCGCCACGATCGCCGGCTGGCTCTGGTCCAGAGCGACCAGCGAAAGGTGCCGCTGACCTATCAATGGGTCGGCGACCAGTTGCTGGACGAGCAACTGGAACTGATGTTTGGCCGGGAGGGCGAGGGCCGCCTGACCCCCGCCCTGATCTTCTGTTTCAACCGCGAGCAATGCTGGACGGTCGCCGAGTTGCTCAAGGGCAAGAAAGTCGTGGATGGAACCCAGCAGAAGCAACTTGCCCAAGCGCTGGAGGGACATGACTGGTCGCGGGGAGCGGGGCCGAAGCTGAAGCAGTTATTGCAGCGCGGGGTGGGGGTTCACCACGCCGGAGTGTTGCCCAAGTATCGGCGGATTATCGAACAGTTCTTTCAGGAGAAGCTGCTTTCGGTTTGCGTTTGCACCGAGACCCTGGCAGCGGGAATCAATTTGCCGGCCCGGAGCGTCGTCTTGCCAACGCTGCTCAAGGGGCCACCGGGGAAAATGAAACTGATCGAACCAAGTTCCGCGCATCAAATGTTCGGCCGGGCGGGGCGCCCGCAATTTGACGACCGCGGATTCGTGTTTGCGCTCGCTCACGAGGATGATGTCAAGATTCTCCGCTGGCAGGAAAAACTCAACCAGATTCCTGAAGACACCAAAGACCCTGGCCTGATTCGGGCGAGGAAAGAGATCAAAAAGAAGATGCCGAAGCGGCGGGAGGGAGTGCAGTACTGGAACGCGACGCAGTTTGAGCAGTTGGTCGCCAGCGGTTCCGCGAATTTGGAAAGCCGCGGCCCGCTGACCTGGCGCCTGCTGGCTTACATGCTGGAGGCCTCGCCGGATGTCGCCCTCATCCGCCAACTGGTTTCGCGGCGGCTGCTCAAGGGAAAAGCTGTCGAACAAGCCAACCGGCAATTGCAGCGAATGCTGTTGACACTGCACCGAGCCGGATATGTTCAGCTTTCTCCCACTCCGCCCCTGGCTGCCCTGACAAACGAGTTGCCGGACCCCTCTGCCGCCGCGGCTGCGACCGAAGAGAAGCAGGAAAGCAGCCCGACCGGAACGGAAACCCTTGGGGGGCTGACCCTGGGCCGCGCGCGTGAGAGCGTGCTGAATCTCGGCCAGCGCGTCCGCGGCTCTGCTGGCTCGGCGACCGGTGGGGCGACCGGTGGGGCGTCCAAAGCAGCGACCGGAACGGGTCAGGCGGCCGCAATCTCTCCAGCCGACAGCTACGAAGCCCTCAGGGCGGAGCCGACCGAGCGCTTGCAGCAATTGCTGTATTTAAAGGGTGTCCATCCCTTGTTTGCGATGTTTCTGATGAATCATTTGGCGATCGCCGATCAAAACGAGCGGCTGCAGGCATTTGAATGTCTGCTGGAAATCTCTCCGTCGCTGGGTGGAGAAATTGAGGTGCCCAGGCACGACGAGTTGCCTCCCGGGCCGCTCGCCACGGAGCGGCTGGACCCCCAATTGCTGAGCTTGGGGCTGGCGACCAGCGACGAGTTGAACGGTCCGGGGCCGGACGAGGACCCCCGCGAATGGCGTGCGCGCTTTCTTGATGGTCCACCGCGCGTGCTGACGTTGGCACACAAACTTCAACGGCTGTTCCAGTATGACTTCCCGGGAGTCGATGACTTGCGGGTCCGTCCCTGCTGGGTTGCCGGTGAGTTGCTCGCGTTGGGCGGGGACTTCAACCTTTACATCACGTCCCATCGTCTGCAGAAGCAGGAGGGCGTGATTTTCCGGCATCTGCTCCGGTTGGTGCTGCTAATCGATGAGTTGGCCATGCTCTGCCCAGCCGAAATGTCGCACGACGACTGGAAGGAAGACTTGGGCAACTTGGCTTACGCGATTGAGTCTTCCTGTCGCGCAGCCGATCCTGGAAGCGCAGAGCAGTGGCTGGACGAAGCCCGGCAGACGCTTGGACCCGAATTGCGAGCCAACTCGATTTGTATTGAGAGCCGTCCCGCCCGGAATCGCCGGCCTGTGCCAACGGGCCGATTCGATCGCGGCCACAAGTTGATGGCGAGGGGTGCTTCATTCACTGTCGATGCAGCCCGCAGCGAGCGGAAACTGAGGTCTGGCCCGACCACTCACTCTTTGGCCAAGCAACAGCATTCGCCGGCGGAATCGGGACTAACTGGGACGGGTAGGCTGCGCCGCGGGAGCAGGCGAGCCGAGCAATTCCCGCAGGGTGCCCCGGATCTCCTTGACTTTGACCGGTAGCCAAACGATTCGGCGGTTACCGGCGGAGAGGTCGGCGACCTTGGCAAATTCCGTTTGCCGTTCTTCGAGCAGCAGGATGGCCGGGTATTTGCGAAAGGCGGGGCCACTGCTGAATTGGTTGAAGGCTTCCAGCCCGCTGGCTCCGAGCTTGGAGCAGCCGAAAATGACGACGTCGGCCGGCGGGGGATCAGACGGATCAAGGTCCGCGAAACGCTGCAGGGCACGCACCGGGTCGCTCATGATCAGGACGCGATAGCCGACCTCCTTGAGTTTCTCCCGAAACAGATCCTGAACCTTGAGATTCGACTCGACCAGCAGGATTGTCTTGTCACGTCCCTCTTCTTTTCGGGCGAGGACTTGTTCGTACTCCGCCGCCTGCTGGCGGGCAAGCTCCGGATCGTACAACTGAATGTCGCCGCTCTCGATCGCTTTTCGAACTGCTTCAATTTCGGAGAAGGCTTGCGCGGGGGTTTGAATACGCCGTTCGGGGTCGAGGTCCATCAGCCGATTGACCAGAATCACAACCCGGTGAGGCAGGTTCTGCTCAATCGCGGTGATTGGCGGCACATCGCGGAACCGCGACGGATGCATTCGCTTGACTCGTTCCTTGGTTTCGTAGAGGGGGGGACGGCCGGTGAGCATCTGATAGAGCATGCAGCCCAGAAAGTAGATGTCGCTGCGCGGGTCGTTGCGGCGGACATTGGTCACCCGCTCCAGACCGGCGTAGTCCACCGAGCGTGGCCCTTGCTTGGTGTCGCCATCTTCATCGGTCACATTCACGGCCGCGAGTCCAAAGTCGACAAGTCGAGCCTGACCGCGACTGGAGAGCAGAACGTTGGAGAGTTTCATGTCGCGGTGAGTAATCCCCTTGCCGAGGGCGTACTCCAAACCGCTGGCCAGGTCCTGGGCGATCTGCAGGGCAGTTTCGACCTTGAGTTTGCCATGGGCGCGGACGTAATCGCGGAGGTTTTGCCCCTCGACGAAGTCCATCACCATGAAACAGCGCCCCTTTTCGGTTTCCACTTCATGGATTGGAACGATGTTGGGATGGCGAAGCGTCATCACCGTCCGGGCTTCGCGCTCAAACCGCTCGCGTACGTTTTCGTCGTCGGAATAGCGGTTGCGAAGGACCTTGATCGCCTTAATCTCGCCCGTCTTGCGGTGGGAGCAGCGATAGACGCGGGCAAAGGTACCGTGACCGATCAGGTAGAGGACCCGCCAGTGGCCGTAAAAAAAACCGCGAACATGTCCTTCGAGCAGTCGCGTGATTTGCCAATTGGTCAGTTTTTCCTGGCGGAGGAGCGCGTCCACAAAATCCTGCTGGCTCGCAGTGCGCCCGCCAATAGTGGAAACCAAAGCATCAATTTCCGGCATTTCCATCAGCCGGCTTTCGAGAATGCGCTGCGCGAGTGTTTCGGCTGTTGGTTGGCTCATGAGTCAGGGCTGAAACGGGGCAGGCAAAAAAGAAGCGAAAAGCAATCAGGCTGGGCGGCCAATCGATCGGTCAGACCATCGAACAGTCGGTTGCGAACAGGTCAGTTCCGGCCGCGGGTGGAGATGGAAGGAGTCGAGCCCCGAGCGGTTGAAGGAAGCTGATGGAATCGGACTTTTTATCGTATTCCAACAATCGTTCCGCTTCAATCTTTCGGGATTGAGATCGGCCGGTAGTTCGCGCGGTTGAGCGGGGAAGAGAATCGCCACCAGCCACGGCCGGCTTGGTCGAGCACCGCAGCGCCGGGGCTTGGAATCCCAAATTGGCGGGTCGCTGCGGTTTGCTGGCAGCGACCCGCCCGGCAGGGAGACATTTTCAAGTTGGCTCGAAGAGCGGCCGGTACATCTGGGCGAGGGTTGGCTTAGAGCCCCCCCTCCAAGTTCGACTTGTACAGGTCTCGTTCCCGGCGAGTCGCCTCCAAGTCAAACATCAGGTACTTCAGGTCGAGCCGAAGTTGGCTGAGAGCTTCCTGAATCAGGTCCAGAATTTTGCGGCGTCGTTTGGTGTATTCGACGACTTTCTGCAGCGGAGCGGAGACTTGCTCGCGGTACTGAGCAGGCAGGGAGTCGATGGCCTGGATGAGGCTGACGAGGTCGGCGGGCAGTTGGTCAGAGGACTTCTGGGCGGCGGTGGTCTGGTTCACGGTTTTCTCCCTGCGAGAAGAGTTGGGGTTGGTTGTCTCGTGAA
>JAJTFE010000127.1 GCA_021298375.1 Blastopirellula sp.
GTCTATGGGGAGGGGCTGGCTTGGTTGGACCGAGCCGGTTCACTTCCACCATCACCCAATTTGAAACTGGCAGTGACAACGGGAGGCTGGCCCGAGGGCTCGTCACCGGACTCGGTCGCCGCGAAGTTTTGATCCACGGTTGAGCTCTCCCCCAGCAAACCTTGAACTGGGGGAGTGGACGACTCGGCCTCGACGCCTGCAGAGACCTGCCCGCTGTCGGCTGGCGTTTTCTTCTCGCCGAGAATCGATTGAACCACGGCAACTGTGCCGAGTGTGGCAAACAAACCGACCGAGACCAGCTTGATCAGTTGCCCGCGGGTCGGGGGCCATTTTCGGGCAAGGGAGTTCTCAATCGTATCCGTCATTTCACAAATCCATTCGTGAATGGGAAAGCGTGCGGAGTCAGGGTGCAAAAATTGCCAGGAGAGCGGCTCCCAGCCACTTCCCCACGAAATTTCCCTACGAAATTTCCCTTGGCTCCGGTCTCCTGCCGAGATGCCGGAGCCGCGCAGGGACATCCCTGCCCGGTTCACTCCCGGTCGCCTCCAGATCGTTGCCTGAGGAGAGATCCTTACCAGAGCAGCGGTGGAAGCAGCAACCCCAATCTGGCTTCAGGCCGCGGTTCCGACCGGTTGGGATACCCCACTTGGCCCGAATGACTATGATAGGACGGCGACGACAAAACCTCGGCAGTGCGCATTCACCGCTGCTCGACCAGCGGGAACGGTGAGACGGGGCAGGTCCTCGCCTGTTGAGTCAGTCCAGTCGGCATGGTGCTAGCAACTGGCCGTTTACTCGTATCCGTATTTATCAGCCCGGGCAAAATGAAATCGCTTTCAGTGCCAGTTCTCGCCGGGCTTGCCAAGTTTTTCAGCGGAGCGACAGTCCGCTGGGTAGGCTGTGAACCGGACTCTTGCCAGCGGGTCTACTTCGCCAACCATACCAGCCATCTGGATGCCTTGGTGCTGTGGGCCTCGCTGCCGAAACAGTTGCGATCGATTACCCGCCCGGTGGCGGCCAAGGATTACTGGGATGGCGGTCCGGTCCGGCGCTATGTTTCCAGCCTGTTCAATGTCATCCTGATCGACCGCAAGCAAGTCAAGGCTCACAACAGTCCGATCGACATGATGATCCGCGAGATTGGCTCGCGGGATTCGTTGATCGTGTTTCCCGAAGGGAGCCGGAATCCAACGGGCGAGATGCGGGATTTCAAGAGCGGAATGTACTACTTGGCCAAAAAGCGCCCTGACCTGGAGTTCATGCCGGTTTATATTGACAACCTGAATCGCGTCATGCCCAAGGGAGAGTTCTTACCCGTTCCCTTGCTCAGCTGCATCACCATTGGCCCGCCGATGTGGCTGGAAACGGGTGAGCGGAAACAGCAGTTTCTCTCCCGGGCCCGCGCGGAAATCGTCAAGCTCAAAGAACAGGACTCAAACGAAGCCTAAGCCCCCCAGTGTTGCCGCTCATACCGCCTCTCCCATCCCTGATGCCGCTTCTCCAATCCTGGTTCGACAGGAGCCTCTTGGATGGCAAAACGCTGATCCTGCTGGTGGCGATCCTGCTGGTGCTGGGCATTTGCTGGATTGGTTCGCGCCTGCTTCGAAGGCAACCTGCAGCCAATCTCGACGCGGCTATCATCCGCACCTTTGACAACCGGGTTTCTGCCTGGTTGATGATCTGCCTGCTCTTGGCAGTCACGATGATGTTCGGGCAGATCTTGACGGTGGTATTCTTCTTTTTCGTCTCCTTCTGGGCGCTCCGCGAGTTTATCACCATGACCCCGACCCGCCGGGGTGACCATCGCACCCTGTTCTGGGTCTTCTTCCTGTTCACGCCCCTGCAGTATGTGATGGTCGCGCTGGACAAGTACCAGCTCTACACCATCGTCATTCCGGTTTACGCCTCGCTGTTCATCCCGGGGCGGATTGCCATGACCGGAGATACCAAACGCTTTCTCGAGCGGATCGCCAAGATCCAATTCGGTTTGCTGATTTGTGTCTACGCGCTCAGTCACGCTCCGGCACTGCTCTATCTGAAACTCCATCGCCTCAATCTGACGACTTACGAATGGGAAGAATGGGATGGCAAGCCGGCTGGGGTTCTGCTGTTCTTCGTGGTCATGGTTCAGGTCAGTGACACGCTGCACTTTGCCTGGGACCGCCTGTTCGGCAAACATGTGATTGCTCCCACGGTCAACTCAACCCGGACCTGGGAAGGCATTATCGGGGCCGCTGTCGGAACGGCGGTCGCCGGGATGTTGATTCAATTGCTGCTCCCCGTGACTCCGTTCACCTGGTACGGAGCCGGAATCATGGCGGCCCTGATCAGCGTGATGGCTTCTTCCGGCAGCATGACGATGTCCGCCATCAAGCGTGATCGCGGGGTCAAGGATTACGGCACGCTCGTGCAGGGCCATGCGGGGGTTCTCGACCGGATTGACTCCGTCTGTTTTGCGGCTCCCATTTTCTTCCACGTGACCCGATTCTTCCTCGAGCGCCCGGAAAAGGCCGCAGAGGTGACTCGGGAACTCACCAGTCTTCTCCCTTTCTGAAACCTCCGCTGCATGACGACCGAAGCCACTCCTGCGTCCCTTCAACCCGAGTTCGATGCTGCGCTGCTGCGGGCCGGAATTGCCGACCTCACTCCGGAGATGAAAGCCCAACTGCAGAAATACTGTCGGCTGCTGTGGGATCGAAACGAGGTGATGAATCTCACCCGGCACACCACCGCCGAGCAATTTGTGTTTCGCGACTTGCTCGACTCATGGCAGTTGGCGCGTCTGCTGGGGCAGGGAGAGCACGTCCTCGATATCGGGAGTGGAGGAGGAGTCCCCGGCCTGCTGCTGGCGATACTTCGTCCCGACCTGAAGCTCACCCTTTCGGACTCAGTCAAAAAGAAAGCTCGGGCTTTGGAGGAATTCGCCGCGGCACTCGATTTGCAAGTTGAAATCTACGACTGTCGCGCGGAGTCGCTGCTGGAGAGCTTTCGCTACGACTCCACCATTGCCCGGGCCGTTGGTCCGCTGGTCAAGCTGCTGCCGTTGCTCCGCCGCGAGTGGCTGCATGTCGGACGCCTGCTCCTGCTGAAAGGTCCCCGCTGGCAGGAGGAATTACAGGAGGCCCGCCAAGCCAGTGCCTTCCTCGAGCGGGAATTGCAGCTGAGCGTCAAGGCTGAGTACCCCATCCCCGGCGAAACCTGGTCGAGCACAATCCTCGAAATCCGGCCCCGCTTAAACGACCGGCCGGATTAAACTCGCTGCGGCCTTGACCGAGCGGCAGGGAAACTTGCAGCAGGCCCCGCGTTTGGTCTCCGCCTGCCTCGGTTCCCGTTATTCGCTGCTCTCGCTGGGCCAGCGGGCCCAGCGGATTCGTCCGGGAACCGGAACCGCACCGGCAGGATCGATCTTCCGCTGAAAGTAGAGGAAATCCGCCACCTTGACCCGTTCGCCCGCGGCGTGGTTGCGATTCCAGTGCCCGACCAAAGCTTCCAGAATCCGCGCCTGCAGGAGGGCAAAAGCGCGCCGACCGGCCGCGCTCAATTGCTGATCGTGACCGGGCGAAACATTGGTCAGCAACCGCCGCCAGGGCTGTGCCCGCCCCCAACGATAAAGCTCGTCTTTGGTCGGCTCAAAGTTGGGGGGGCCGCCGGAAAACAGATCGACCCGTTCTCCGTTCTCCAACTCGGCGTCGAAGGCGTAAAACGAGTTCTCCTTGGGCGGCTCGCCGAACATCGTGTACTCCTGCGCGAACATGGTCCAGCGGCCTAGCTCATGCAAGCCACGCGCCACCGCAGGGGCAGCGTCTTTGGGGAGCGCATTGGCGAGATTGATCAGGAGCATGAAGCCGAGCATCGCGCTGGCGAGCCAGTTTAACCAGCCCTGTCCCTCGATTTGTTTCTCCTGGGCGGGAAGCTGGTGAACCGGTTTATCAGCCGAGTATCCTCCCGCCGACTCCTGCGGCGATTGGAGGCCCATCCAGTCCCAAAGGCTGCCCGGTATCAGCATCAGCCAAGCGGCGGAGGCGGCAATCGAAAAAATGCCGATCGAATAAACCATCCCGATTCCCCAATGAAATGCCCAATAACAGAGGAGCATCACCATCCGGCAGGAAACCGTCCGCCACGGTGTGAGCAGGAACAAAGGAGCTGCCAGCTCCATCGCAACCGTCGCCCAAGTGATCAGCGGCAGGACCGAGGGTACAGCCTGCAGCCATTGCCCCGGTGGCTTGAGGTACAACTCCAACTGCAGGCAATAGGCCAACGCCTCACCACTGAACCAATCGCGATTGCACTTGGCCAGTCCGGCGCAGAAGTACATCACGACCAGCTGTAAAATCAGTCCCATCGTGGCCAGAGAGTAAAGAGACTCCGCACCCCGATTTCCAGCCATGCTCCCCGCGCCAGCAAGCGTTCTCCGCCTCGCATCGAGGCTCCAGCGAGCCGACATCGGGAGCAGGCAACACCAGGCCAACAAGTTGCGGAGCAAGACATCGCCGCCGGTGTTGGTCAGGGGATTTCTCGCTTGAACCGACCAGCAGAGGACCAGCAAAATGACGTTCGCCCAGCCGGTCCGCCAGCCAATCAGAAAGGCGATTGCCGCCGCTGCTTGGATGAGCAGCAGCAAGCGGACGATGCCCAGGTCACCATTCCAGCGATAGACCGACCAGTAGCTGGGATCGTACAGTTGGGCGAATAATTCCAGGGGCAGCACCCCCCGGTCGCTCAACAGCAACTCGGCGTGGGGCCAGCGGTAGTAGAACACATCCAGCAGTGCGACCAGGGCCAGGGCGATCCGCAGCGCGGCAAGCGAACGCAGATCGAGCTGGAAGACTTGCTGCCAGTGCTCGGCGAAGCTGACTAATCGCTGCCAACTCCCGCCCCGCTCCAGAGTTTCGCTGGCCATCTCCCTCCCTCCGCCATCTCCCTCACTCCGCCATCTCCCGGGCTCCGCCGTCTCAGCCTCAACCGATCCGGCTGGGAGCGACCGTTGCCGGTGGGGCATCTCCGCGGCGGAGCAATTCCACCGGCTTGGTGCAGGCGACTGCCAGTCTCAGGCGCAGGGACCAGCGCCCCTCCCGATCAGCCTCCACCAAAAAATGAGGCTGAACGACAACGGACTGATGGACCAGCTCATAACCGGCTTCCGAGCCGTTGACCGAGTGAATCGGAAAAGTCCAAACGCCGCCTGGGCGGTCCCATTCGAGGGCGATTTGCAACCCGAGCCACTCGTCGGTCAGTTGCAGATCGCGGACCTGCTGCAGGTCGAGTCGCTCGCCGAGGTGTCCCCGCCGCTGCCGCTCGCTGCCGGTGGAAAAGTAGCGATCCCCCTGACCTTCGGGAAGCCCCGCAAAATTGAACTCGATCCCAAAGTGAAACCGGCTCCCCTGCGGTAAACCTTCGAGCAGGTAGGCCAGTTCCAATTCCGAGGTTCGCTGGTTGAGCGTGACCCCCTTGGTCAATTTCAGCGGCACGCCCCAGGCATTCCCCTCGCGCTCCAGCATGACCTGGATCCGTTCCGGATTTCGCCGAATGGTGGCCCGATAGCTTCCTTCGGCAAAATCGCCGCGCTCCACTGCCCGGCCGGAAGCAACGGCTGCCAACTGCACATTTTCATCCCAAAAGTGATCGACCAGACTCTTGCGGAGCCGCTGGTCGTAATTCAGGAATTCGTTGAGGTCATTTCGCTTCAACACGACCCGATCGTGAATGCTGGCGGCTTCGCCTTCGGCTTGCTGCTGGCCTTTCAACACCTTGGCATGATAAACCTCTTCACGCCGCTGCATGGTCGCGAGGAGATTATGTCCATTGGCCCGGACATCCAGCTCATAAATCTGCCCACCCTGCTGTGGTGCGATCCAGGTCGTGAGCGATTCGTTGGCCAAACGGATTTCCTGCAAGCCGTCGAAGTTATAGTCGTCGGCCACGCACTCGATCCAACTGCTCCGCTGGCGACTCCAGCGCTCGATAACCTCCTCGGCCAGGATCAGATTCTGGAAGATGGCATTGCGAAGATGGGGCAGATAGACGCCGCCGAATGCTCCGTGCCAGTAAGCACAATTGCACTGGCCCTGATAAAGGTACTTGCGGGCAATCTCGAGTGTTTCAGCGGGACACTTTTCCTGCTCAGCCTGCTGCACAAGCGAACTGACGTACATCATCCGCGAGTACATCTCGTTGGACTCGGGATACTTGACCTTGAAGTTTCGCCAGAATCCTCCGCGGATGAAACGTTTGAGCGAACTCCATCCCGGCTGGGACTCAAACTCGTGGGTCAGGGCCTCGTACTCGTGCTGCTTGGCAACCGGCAAGGCCCACTCCGTCATTTCGCGGTAGCTCGCGTCTGGCAGATAGATTTTGCCGCGCGGTCGCGTTGACTGAATCGTCTCCGCCAGAGTCGAGGTTCGAAGCCAATCCTGGTTCTCAGTCAGCAGCGTGAAGAATCGCTCCAGCCAACCCTCCTCGTAGACATGCCGCTTGGTATCCGGCCACGTTCCAAACTTCTCGCCGTCGTCGCCAAAGACCAGAACTGCGCCGGGATGGGCCTCGCCAATCGAGCGGCAATATTCGATCGTTTCCCAGGGGTCTGCAAACGGGATGAGGTAACGAAGGCGTTCGCTACCGGGAAACACCCGCACTATCCTTCCCTGGTCTTCCGTGATGTAGTACCCGTAGAGTTCGTCATCATTCAGCCCCGCGCAGCGGAAGTGATAGTCATCGAGGATGGTGTACTGCACTTCAGCCGCCGCCAGATCCGCGGTCAGCGCCGATTCCCAGACTCGTTCCGGGATCCACATTCCACTGACTTTGCCCCCGAGCCGCTGCTCCAGCCAGCGACTGAAGCTGCGAATCTGCCCGACCCGATCACGGGCCGGGATCATCGTCAGGATCGGCTCGTAAAACGCACCGCCCACGATCTCAATTCGGCCTTGTGCAACCAGCGCGGCGAGACGGTCGAGGTATTCGGGATGATGCTGCTGCAGCCACTGCATCAGGCAACCGCTGGTGTGCAATGAAATCCGCACCGCCGGGAATTGCTCGAACAGGTTCAGAAACGGCAGGTAGCTGTCCTGATAGGCAGCCTCAAACACGTTGTCAAAATTGCCGATTGGCTGGTGGTTATGCAGCACCAGACAAAGCTGGACGAGAGGCGAAGAAGTGCTCATGAGCGCAAGGATTAGAGGGATTGTGGCGCGTGCGTGACGATTGTCTGTTTTATCGTCTTCAACTGTCCCCTCAGGCTATCATTTGCCTGTCACAGCAACTAGTCAAAATTTGCCGCCCGCGGGGCGATTCAAAAGTCCACTCTGGCCGCCGTACAGCCTCTTTCCCCGATCAACTTTGCCCAGTCGTCACAAACTTACTTCCCAAGCCGGGACGCCGCCCGGCAATCGAGGCCCGCCGGCAATCAAGGCCCGCCGGGATCAAGGCCCGCCGCAAGTGAGGTGGGCCGGGATCGAAGCGGGACTCAGCGCAGCCGCTTGACCGCGGCTTCAGGCGAGACGGCGTTGACCCAAATCTCCGTGCCCAGTTCATAGCCGGCAATTTTGGAGAGACGCGGGATGATCTCGACGAACCAGTGGTCATTGGCCGCCTCGGCAAAGGGCAACTGATGCAGCATCCAGTTGTAGCCGGGCAGGCTGAGCAACGGTTCGAGTTTGGCCACGACG
>JAJTFE010000128.1 GCA_021298375.1 Blastopirellula sp.
GTCACTGGTCTTCCCCAATTGCTGCTCTGTCCAATTCACTCCACCGAACAGGAGCGCAGTCCGCGCGCTGTCAGAACCCACCGAACCGTTCGAAGCTCCCCCCGCCCCCGCAGCGAGATCAGGAGCAGCACTGAGATCAGGAGCAGCACTGAGAGCAGGAGCAGCACTGTCAGCCAACTCGCCGGCAGTTGTTACTCCGTTAGTCGCTCCCTCAGTCGCTCCGCGGTCAGTTGACGAGTTGCCTCCAGAAGCGCTCACGCCCAGCGCTCCCGAAAGAACCGCCTTCAGCCGGGAGAGATAGTAAACGTCGGCCCGGTCGTGCAGCAGACTGGCTCGACCCGCCGGCAATAACCCCAGCTTGTACTTTTCGTTGTATTCAATCGATTTGATCCCGAGGAATGAGAGCCCCAGCAAAAAAGCGACCAGCATCCAGAGCCTGCAAGTGCCCCCAGCTCCGGAGCGGAGCAGGCTCGCAGCCCGAGCCATCGCCAGGCTGGAGGCAACCAGAATCAGAGTGTTCACCACGCCCAAGACCGGCTGCACATGCACCGCATGCCGGTCTGGCCACTCGCCCCCCGGTGCACTCCAGCGCAACACCAGGTAACTTCCCAGCAGGGCAGCAAAAAACATCACCTCGGTCGACAGGAACAGCCACATCGCCAGTTTGCCATTGCTGACTGGCAAGGCTTCACCGCCAGCCGCTTGGGAATGACCAATCACTGCCTGACCCAATTCTCGCTCCTCATCGATCTCGCTTGAATGCCGTCGTCAACCGCCTTGATGTCAACCGCCTTGATGTCCAGCCATCAGCGCCTGCAAGCGGCTAGTTAAACCAGCGGCTGAACAGCACCAACAGCAGCATGTACAGCGGCAAGTAGAGCACTGAAACTCGCAGGAGTTTCCGCGCTGACTGGTCGGTGGTTTCCCGCTGAAAGCGAACGGCGGCAAGAAAATAAACCGCTGCGGCGGCGGTTGCCAGCAACGCGAAGACGAGGCCCGCCCAGCGCGGCTCAATCACAACGACCGGCAGCAAACTGCAGAGCCAGGTAGCGACTGCCGTCACCACGGCTTTGCGTCCGGCCCGGCGGCCAGTGGGGTCAACCACTGTCAGCATTTGCAGTCCACCCGCCGCATACTGTTCGCGATACAGCCAGGCGATCGCCATGAAGTGGGGAAACTGCCAAAACACGAGGACGAGAAAGAAGCTCCACGCTTGCCAATTCAGGGTCTCGGTGGTCGCCAGAGCCCCGGAAAAAATCGGCAACGCTCCCGCCACCGCGCCAATCTCGGTATTCAACCACGTCCGCGTCTTCAGCGGGGTATAGACAAAAACATAGAGTACCCAAGTCGCCGCAGCACAAAGGGCGGTCTGCCAGTTAAGCGTGGTCAAAAGATACGAGCAGCCCATGCCAAACGTGATCGCGCCGAAATTCAAGACATCGAGCGCCGTCAATCGACGATCGGGGAGGGGACGCCGGGCAGTCCGGGGCATTAGCGGGTCGGTGTACCGCTCGAGATACATATTCAATGCATTGCCGCTGGCTGCGACCAGAAACATCCCCACAGCGACATGCAGCAGCGGCCAGAAGCCAGGCATCCCGCTCGCCGCAACCACTCCGCTGGCGACGATCGAAATCAGGACCATCGCCGAAATCCGCGGCTTGGTCAGCTCTACAAAAGCAGCCCACCGGCCGCCAGTTTTTTCAATCGTCCGCGTTTCAGCCAAATCCAATCCCGATATCGACATACCCGTTTCAATCCCTCTCCGTCTCCAGCCGGTTCCGCCGTGGACCAGCCTGAGCTCACCTCCGACTCAATGCCCACCGGCATCAGCCGCGGTCACCATTATATCGACCACATCATCCGCTGAACGCCGCTTTTCTCTCTCCATCCAAACTTATCCAGTCGTTCCTTGGCCGATTTGCCAGCGTTCCGCCCGCTCTGCAGACAGCTCAGCCCCCGCTGCAGCCTTTTCTGCCAACCCGAACACCCGCCAACAACGCACGGTCAGCACTGCCCAACAGGCGACAATGGCCGAACCAATCGCCACGTGCAACGTCACAATGTTGGTTTGCCACATCGTCTTTTCCGGGATCACAAACTGCGCCGTCCAAGTCCAGCTATCAAGCCACGACGGCCAGTTGTACTTCACGATCCAGGTACTCAAGCCGAGCAGAAACTGCAGCGTCACCAGCGCACTGAGCCAGCGGGCTGCCGATCGAATTCGAGGCTCCACGCCAGGCAAGCGACGAACTCTGCCGGCATACAGGTGCGTCCCGCCGAGCACGATGCAGGCCAGGGCCACATGCGTGTAAACCAGATGTTGAAATCCTTGAGGGCTCCCATCGACTCCAACGTGCCTCAGGAAGGCACCAATCACCAATTGCGTGAAACTCAACGCCAACCACAGATGGGCTCCGCGCCAGACTTGGCGTTCCGCCGGCCCAAGCGCGAGAGGTGCCCGGCCTGCTGATGCTGAACGACTGGCCTGAATTCCCTGATCGCGCCACCAGCGGCTGAGCACAACACAAAAAGCGGCGGCTGAAGCAAAGAAGGCCGGGCCCACGCAGCCATGCAGCTTGGCAATGGTGCGGGCATCGATCACAACCCTCAAACCGCCGAGCAAGCCCTGGAAAATGACCAGCAGCAACAAGCCACCAGACAACCACCAGACCCAACGTCGCTGGTCGCAACGAATACAGGTCGCCACCAGCCCGATCGCAACCAAGCCTGCGGTCGAACCGATCAGACGGTGTCCATGCTCGAGGAAGAAATCCCAAGGGCCAAAAAACCAGGACGAAAAGGGATAGAGAAACATGTTGTAGCCATAGGTCCCCGGCCAATCCGGAACCGCCATTCCAGCATCGCTGCTGGTGACCAGCCCACCGAACCAAATCAGCGGAAACACCACGGTCACCAACAAGGCTCCAACTCGCCACGGCCACGGACTGTACCCGGGAACCGCTTCTTCGGCTGGCTGTTCAGCCAGGACGGCACGTTCTTTCCGCTTTACCGGTTGCTGCGTTCGCTCAATCACACTCATGCCGGAGCCTCCGATTGGGGCCAATAGTCCGAATCATGCCCCGGATAGCTGTACTCATAAGGGCCCCGATAAACCTGCGGAATCTCGGCGAAGTTTCCATGCGGCGGAGAGTTCGGCACGGTCCACTCCAGCGAATTGGCTCGCCAGGGGTTTGCTTCCGCTTTTCGCCCCCAAAACAGACTCCCGAGAAAGTTAATCAGGAAGATTACCTGGGCGGCAGCCATCCCAAACGCGCACCAGGTGATGAACTGATTCACCGGTAACAAGTCGCGAAATCCCTCCACCACATAGGGATCCGCAGTCCGCCGCAGAAAACCACGGGCCCCGAGGAAATGCATCGGGAAAAACGTGCCATTGACGAAAATAAAGCTGAGGAAAAAGTGCACCTGCCCCCAAAAATCGTTCATCATCCGGCCGAACATCTTGGGGAACCAGAAGTAAATCGCTCCAAACACCCCGAGGATGCTGCTCCCAAAGAGCACGTAGTGAAAGTGGGCGACGATAAAGTAGGTGTCCGTAATGACCATGTCGACTGGCGTTGCCGCCATCAGCAACCCCGAAAGGCCGCCGATGATGAACATGGAGATAAAACCGAGACCAAACAGGGTAGGGGAGTCCATTCGCAACTTGCCGCCCCAAATCGTCCCCAGCCAATTGAAAACCTTCACTCCGCTGGGAAGGGCAATCAGCATGGTCGAAATCATGAATGAGACCGAAAGGAAATAACTCATGCCGGAGACAAACATGTGGTGCCCCCAGACGATAAATCCCAAGCCCGAGATCGCAATCATCGAATAAATCATCGGACGATAGCCAAACAGCGGCTTCCGCGCTCCGCAACTGAGCATGTCTGAAACCATCCCCATCGCCGGCAGTACCATGATGTATACCGCCGGATGAGAGTAAAACCAGAACAGGTGCTGCCAGAGCAGCGGTTGACCGCCGCTTCCATCCAGCGGCTGAATCGAATTCGCTTCCAGGCCGTTGGGCAAAAAGAAGCCGGTCTGAAAGACCTTTTCCAGCAGCAACATCACCAGCGCGGCCGTCAGCACGGGCAAAGCAAAGGCTTGCAGGATCGCCGTGATGAACAATCCCCAGACCGTCATCGGCATCCGAAACAGCGTCATCCCCGGAGCCCGCAGCTGGAGCACTGTCGTGATGTAATTGATCGAACCGAGCATCGAGGAGATCCCGACAAACACCAGCCCCAAAACCCAGAGGGATTGAGCGTCGCCAAACAGAACGCTCAGCGGCGGATATGCAGTCCAGCCAAAGTCTGGGCCCCGCTCGGGAGTGGCCATCGCCCAGATCATGCAGCCAAAGGCTGGCCACATCAGCCAGTAGCTGAGCATGTTCATCGTCGGAAAAGCCATGTCCCGGGCCCCGATCATCAGCGGGATCAGGTAGTTGCCAAACGCGCCGGTGAGGATCGGGACCACGACGAAAAAGATCATGATCGTCGCGTGCATCGTGAACAGCACGTTGTAAAACTGCGGAGTGATCTGCCCCCCCTCGGCGGCAAACAAGGTCCGGCCAATGATCGGGATTTCCGTCCATGGCCAAGCCAACTGCCAGCGGATGGCCAGCGCCAGCAGTCCGCCAATTCCCAGCCAGATCAGCGAGGAAAAGAGGAACTGCAAACCAATCACCTTGTGGTCCCGGGAGAAGACCCACGTTCCCAGAAAGCGGACCAGCGGATTGCTGCTCGAACCGTGCGGTTCGTGAACGGCACTTGTCTCGCCACTGAGTGAAAATCCGTCGGCTGTCATTCCTGCTCCTCCTTGGCGGCGAATCCCTTCCAGGGCGATTGCTCGGCCAACCAGCGATCGTAATCCGAACGGCTGACCAACTGCATCCGGGCTTGCATCGTGTAATGGCCCCAGCCGCAGAGCTCGGAACAAATGATCTCCAACTCCACCGGACTAGTGGCCTTGAACCAGACAAAGTGCTGCATTCCTGGCACGATGTCCTGCTTCAACCGCAAACCGGGGACGAAAAAGCTGTGAATCACGTCGCGACTCTCAAGCTGCAGCACCACCGGCTCGCCAAAGGGGACGTGGAGCAGATTCTCGAGGTACACGTCATCCGGCGTATCGAGCCTCCCATCGGGTCCAGCGTGGTAAAACTCCCAGCCGAAACGCTTGGCAACCACCTTCGCCAGCGGCGGTTGAGGTTGCATCCGGCCGGCGATTTCCACCAGCGGTCGCTCCAGCTTGTTCTCCGCCCAGGAGTTCAATTGATACAGCGAAAGAAATACCAGAATCCCCGCCGCGGCCACCGACCAGGTCAACTCGAGCAGATTGCTGTGCGTGAAGTACCTCGCACCCAACTCTTGCCCGCCGCTCAACTGCCTCCCGCCGAATCTCCAGACCGACCAGCCCAGCAACAGACCGGTGGAGACAAACACAACCGCCATGATCCCGTGGATGACGTTGTAGAGGTGAGCGATCTCCACCCCGGCTTGGTTGTAGTTGGCGGGCAACCTCAGACCGGCAAAGGGTGCCACGCCCAGCATCGCCAGCGCGTAAACGATCGTGCCGACAATCGGCACGGCGAAAAACAGCAAGCCCCAGAAGCGATACATTTTCCGCTGGACTCCTACTTCCCAGAGACTTCGCGGCCACCCACGGGCCGAGCGGACATCGCGGCATCCCCACCGGACAACCGCTCGTACGGCATCGCCTGCACATAAGCCACCACGGCCCAAACTTCCTCCGGAGTCAACGACGGACTGGAAGGCATCGGCGTCCCTTCAATTCCATTGGCGATCCGGCGGTAGATGTCCGCGGGAGCTTTCCCCCCACGGTAAACGGGAATCCGCAAGTTTCGCGGGCGCACTGGTCGCGGCGGCAACGCCCCTGCCTCGAGGAAGTGCTGGTAGGTCTGCTTGCTGAGCACATCGACGCCGGGAGTTTTCAGCCAATCGTTTGTCCAGTCGTCGTAGTTTTGAGTTTGCCCATCACCCAACCCGGTCGCACCATGACACTGCACGCAGTTTGCCTTGCCGAAAAACAAATCTCGCCCCTTGGCGACCCACTCCTGCGGCGGCGCGGCAGTCGACATCAAGTCCGCGGGAGGAGCCGGTACTTCCGTAATCGATTCGTCGCGATCACTCCAGCGGTCGACGATCTCTTCATACAGGTACTCGCCAACCAAAGTCTGCAACTGTGCATTGAGCGCTTCCTGTTCGGCCGGCAACTCTGGCTGCTCCGAGCCTCCTCCAGCTTCCTTTTGATTCGCACCCGCATTCGCACCCGCAGTTGCCTGCTTCGTCGAGCCGGCTCGCAAGGCTTTAAGATCAACCAGCGGTTCGCCTTCCAGTCCCGGCAACTCGGCCAACAGCCGTCGCTCGTACTCGCCACGAATCGTCAAGTACTTGACGTAATCGACCAGGGCCAGCACCTCTTCTTCCGGCAGTGTCGTGAAGGCCGGCATGGCTGAACCTGGAATCCCTCGGCGAATCACCCGGACCAGGTCGGCGTCGGTCGGAGGTCGCCGCAAGGGCGTGCTCTTGAACTTGTACTTCCCGAGCCGAAAATCTCTCGGGTACGGGTAGAGTGCGAGCGCGGTCGGACCGGCGCCATCACCCGTGATTCCATGGCAGTGAGCGCAATGCTCCCGATACAGCCCCCAGTGTTTTCCCTTTTCATCACTGGAGACCGGCCCCGCCGCCAGCCTTAATCGATCGAGGCTGACCAGTTGATTCAACGGATCCTCGTCTCCGTAAATCGCTGGCAATCGCGGTTCGTCCGGAGTTCCGAACAGAGTCGTCAGCAAAGTATCGACCTGCTCGCGGTACTCAGGGGCAAACTGCTGGTCGGCCTCCAAATTGAGCCGCTCCTGCTTGACCCATTCCACGCGGTTGGCGCGAAACTCGGGCGAGGGGACTTTTTCGCATCCCGCCAGCAAGAATGCCATCAAGCCGACGGCCGCCACGCTTTTCGAAACTAACGCTCGCAAGATTTCCGCCATCGTTCCCTCTGAGAATTCCCGACCAATCTGCAATTGTCCGGGCTTAACAGACTGCTTGCCAGTCCGTCAAAATGTCGCAAACCGGGAAATTGCTACCGGGGTGACCGTTGAAAGGAGCTTCTTGGTCACAAGTTCGCCCTAAACGGAGGGTAAACTGCGAACCGAGTGGCGGCAAAACGGTCGTGGGCTGCGACAAATGGCTCAAACGCCGTTTTGAACTGACCGAGGCTACCAGTCGATTTGATCCAGGCGGGACCGCAACGCCGCGACATCCTCGGGGGAGGTTTGCAGTCGCCCGGGAGCGTCAGGCCGGGCACAACCGGACCAACTGCAGCACCCGGTCAGCAGCAGCATGAGCAGCCACGTTCGAGGCTGCTTCCAACTTTGGCGAAAACGGACTGGCAACTTGCTTTCCTCCTCCGGCAACTGAGCCCGGCCTCGCGGGCAATCCTTCCGCTGCTCGGGCAATCTACTAAAGCGCGCGGCCAACGGACGGCTGAGGCCGCCATCACGCGCGATCGT
>JAJTFE010000129.1 GCA_021298375.1 Blastopirellula sp.
GACACGACAGCGGTCCTGGCGGAGACCGCAGCCCGAATGCGGGCCCAGGCCGAGCGTTGGCTATTCTGTCGGGGTGATGAGCAATTGACCCGGCGGATAGCGGCAGAGTTTTTCCGGGCTGAAGCGGGGACAGAGCATCACACCAGTCGGTTGTTCGTCGTAGACCGTTGGGGCCAGGTGCGTGGCAGCTTTGATTGGCAACAACCTGAGCAGGAAGTGCAGATGTTGCAGTTGATTGACCAGTGCCTGGGCGAGCAGGCTCCGGTCCGGGATTTCAAGTTGATTCGTCCTTGATCGGCGGTGATCGGGCGGCGTTGGTTGAGCAGAAGGCAAATGGGCAGGGGGAACAGGCAATGATTTGGGACTCGGTTTTGGCCACGAACTCGGTGCTGCCGCATGTCAATGCCAGCCTGAATTTGATTGCCTGTTTGCTGCTCTGTGCAGGGTTGTGGCTGATCAAGCGAGGCCGGGAGCGGGCGCACAAAATCGCAATGCTCTCCTGTTTCGGAGTGTCGGCCGCTTTCCTTGCCTGTTATCTTGCCTATCACCTGCAGGAAACCAGCAAGCCTTTTCCCCGGGATGAATATCCGCAGGCGGCTTGGGCGTATTACATCGTCCTGTTTACCCACATCCCGCTGGCGGCATTGGTCCCAATCCTGGCTTTGGTGACTATCACGTTGGGATTGCGAGACCGCCGGGCAGCTCACCGGAAATGGGCTAAAATTACTTTTCCGATTTGGTTGTACACCTCGGTGACGGGTGTGTTGATTTATTTGATGCTGTACGTTTGGTTTGTTCCCAAGGTGCCGTAGTGTAAGCTGGTGGTTAAACTCCCGCCGGGAACTGGATTCAAAGCTCACTGGAACGCCATGATGAAACGCTGGTCAGGACAAAACAGGACGGCAAGCCCTGTGTCGAGCCTCCTCGGCAATCGCCGGGTGGTTGGGATGCTTCTGCTGCTCATGGTCCTGGCCCTCGCGGGCCCGGGGGAATTGGCGGCCTGTCCCAATTGCAAGAACGCTTTCCGGGCCGGGGTGGACCGAGCCTATGCGGCCAGCATCCTGTTCATGCTCGGGATGCCCTTCGCCTTGCTGGGAGCCTGGGGGCTGGCGATTTTGCGAATGCTCCGCCGGAGAGGCTAGGGGTCGGAAAACCGAGGCGCCAAGTTGATCGCCGGCGAGGCTGAGCGCTCGTTGGGCCGATCCGCGGCCTCGCCAGGCAACCTGAATTCAGCGCTCCTTCATACAGCGCTCCTTCATACAGCGCTCCCTCATACAGCGCTCCCTCATATAGCGCTCCCTCATACAGCTCTGTGATCGTTTTGGCGTTTTGCGATCACTCCGGCATTTTGCCTGCGGCGAGTTCGTCTTCGTAATCGTCCATCAACGGCCAGTCGATGGCGCAGGTCCCGAAATCGGCCATGTGGAGATAGCGATTCAGTCGTTCAATCGCCTGATCGAGCAAGGCGTTATCTTTGCGGAAGATCGGGCCGTGACTGGGAAGCAGCCATTGGATGTCGCTGTTGCGAATCCGCGTCAGCGATCGGATGAACGAGGGGAGGTCGCTGCCGTGGTGGGCATCGATTGCCCCGACACAGCCATCTCGATAGATATTATCGCCACTGAGCAGGATATCGCCGAGCCGAAAGGCGAGTTGGCTGTCGGTGTGTCCCGGGGTGAGCCAGACTTCGAGTTGTTGTTTGCCAACTTGCAGGAGGTCACCGTCATTAATCAGGTGCTCGACCTCGACGGGAGGCATCGGCATGTCGATTTTCTGCGGCTCGATCAAGGCAAACGTCTTGAGGCGGTCACCTGATTTCAGCGGGCTGGCCGCGAGTGGATGGGCGGTGACCGTCGTCTTGAGAAGTTGTTTGGCCTTGGCAAGCCCTTGAATGTGGTCGACATCGGCATGTGTGGCGACAATCGTTTTGCACTGGGCGAAGGGGAAATCGAGCATCCGAATGGTCTGCACGATTTCGTCAACGACTTCTTCGTAGCCAATGTCGATCAGAATCCACTCATTCTGGTCAAAGACCAGATAGACGTTGCAACCGAGGACGCGGCCCAGTTGATGATTGATTTCGATGATGTGGGGGAAAATCGGTTTGCGTTTGAGCATGGCCGGCCGGGCGCAGTGGGTCAGGCGGAGGGAACGCCGGGGTTCCCCATTCATCGGGAAGGATCTCATTTCGCGGACGGTGCGTCAACCCAGCAGTCAGCCTCGCTGCCGGGAAAGGCTGGGAACTCAGGTTCTTTCCACAGACCTGTTGGCGGCCGGAGAGCGGGTGGTTTGAGGAGGCCAGCTCGTTTGGCGATTGTGGCTTGAGCAGTTTTTCGGCCTCCGCTCAGTGAGCGAACGGGGGGGAAGCGGAGCGCCCGCCGGCAAACTCCGGCCTGAGTCGATGCATTCGGTTTGGGCCGGGGAGGTTTCGAAGCGGGCGGGACAGAAATTCGCGGCGCGGGGGTGTTGGGGTTTGAACGGTTGTGGCGGTTGTTAACTGGACAGGCGGTGGGAACTGGCGGATTCGAAGCCGAGGGGGCTGAACTGTGCTGAATTGGCCCAAAACGCCGCGTATTTTTAAGTGCCGAGCGGTGAGCGGGGATTTGAGAGGTCTCTTTTGTTGTCCGGCTGGTTAAAATTTGAATAAAATTCCGTAAGGTTTCCCCGTCAGGTTTCCCTGTCTAACCATCAATGGAGTTGGCATGTCGACTGGAACGAACAACTGGAGTGGACGACGTCAACCCCGATGGGTTTTGGGGCTGGTCGCGCTGGTGGCCATCGCCCGCTCTTTTGGCGGGGTGGATTCGCAACCCGTTTTCGCCCAGTCGGTCCCCGCCGGGCAGGAGCAGGTCAATTCCGGAGCTTCCGCGGATGATTCAGCCTTTCTTTTTTCGGGCCGGGCTCCCGCCGATGTCGAGCAGCTGAAGGTTTTGGAGCAGCGGTCCGGCGAGTTGATGACCGAACTGCTGCCGGCGATCGTCAACGTTCAGGTTGGCGCCGCTCAGGGAAGTGGCGTGGTCGTGTCGCGGGATGGCTATGTGTTGACTGCGGCTCACGTGATTGGTCGGCAAAACCTGAATGCCAAGATCAAGTTTCCCGACGGGCGCGAGGTCAACGCCAAGACGCTGGGAATGAATCGCGGAGTCGATTCGGGAATGCTCAAGATTACGGACCCGGGGAATTACCCTTACGTTGAGGTCGGTGAGTCGGGCGACTTGAAGAACGGCCAGTGGCTGTTGGCAATCGGGCATCCCGGCGGATGGGATGAAAAACGGGGCTTGGTCCTGCGCGTCGGTCGTTTGCTGTACAAGAATCCAACCGTTTTGCGAACGGACTGCGTACTGGTAGGTGGAGATTCCGGTGGCCCGCTGTTTGACTTTGAAGGTCGCGTGGTGGGGATTCACAGCCGGATCGGTAACGCCCTTTGGGATAACTTCCATGTCCCTGTCGATAGCTTCTCAGAGGAGTGGGACCAGTTGGTCGCCGGCAAAATCGTGGGGGCGTCTACCAAGGCTTACATTGGGCTCTCGCTCAGTGGCGATACCAATCAGGTTTCCGAAGTCGCTCCCGGCAGTCCTGCGGACCAGGCAGGCGTGAAAAAAGACGATCGGATTATCAAGATGGATGGCAAACCTGTGAAAGACAAAGCCTCAATGGGTGAAATATTCCGCGAACTGAAAATTGGGCAAAAGGTCGAACTGGTGGTGCAGCGGGGAGAGCTGGAAATCACGATGCAACTCGAAGTTGGCGAAAATTAAACTGCTCCCGGTCAGGACCTGTTTGCGGTCGAAATGCTCTGAAGTTGAAGGGACGAGTCTGATGAAACGCGTGCAACACCTGAAATGGTTGGCCCTCTGCTGCTGTGGCGCCTGGATCAGTAGCGGGGCGGTCCTCGCCCAGGACGATCAAGCCGAGAAGTCGAGCCCGCTGAAGGTCACCTTTGACGAGATTGCTAAAAAGCTGGGGCGATTCAAGGACAGCTCGCGGCACGCACCAGAGTTTGAGAAAGTCTTCGTCCCGCTCAGCACATCGGTCGCTCCCTCGACCGTTCAGCTTTGGGCCAATGATCGGCAAATCATGCTCGGGACGATCATCGACAGCTCGGGGCTGATTTTGACGAAAGCCAGCGAGCTGAAATCGCCGCTGGAGTGCCGCCTCGAAAACGGCAGCAAGTTAAACACGCGAGTCATCGGGATCGATACCCAAACCGATTTGGCGTTGCTCAAGGTCGATGCGGAGTCACTGACCCCGGTCAAGTTACTCCCGGTTCCGCCACCGGGTGTTGGGAGCTGGCTGGCGACAGTGGGACCGGAGCCGAAGCCGATCACGGTCGGGATGGTTGGAGTCAAGGAGCGGGAGATCGCTCATGCCCGGGCCTATATCGGGATCATGCCCGTGGACATTACTGACCGGGACGGAGTCCGGATTAACCAGATCACGGCGGGCGCTCCGGCTGATTCCGCCGACTTGCGGGTCAACGATGTGATTTTGAAGATCAACGAGCAGGAGACGAAGAAGGTTTCCGACTTGAGGGCGATTCTGGCGACACACGCGCCGGGTGACCGTATCGAGTTGACTGTCCAGCGGGGCGAGTCAACGTTTACCGTGAACATTGAACTGGCCAACATGGAGAACATCGACCCCGATTTTGAGCGCAGCAACCAGCAGAATCGGATGGGGAGCACACTGAGCAAAAGGCGTCAGGACTTTCCGCTCGCTTTTCAGCATGATGCCGGTGTGCAAGCCAATCAGTGTGGCAGTCCGCTGGTCGATTCCAACGGACAGATTGTCGGGATCAACATCTCGCGAAGTGGTCGGGTCAGCACCTTGGCGTTGCCGATGGAGGTTGTCTTGCCGGCGATTGAGCGGTTGCGCAGTGGCGAATTGGCGCCGGCCGTGATTTATAAAAGCCGGCTGGAGCAAATCGAGAAAGAATTGGCTGGGCTGACCACGCGACTTGCGGAATTGCCGCAGCAATTGGCGGCAGCCGAGTCCAAAGCCAGTGGAGATGAAGTGCGGAAAGCCGAGGTCCAGCGGATGGCTGACGAACTGAAGACTCGGCTTGAAGAGCTGGAGCGGACCGCTATCGAGAATTCGGCGGAGGTCAAGCGTTACCGCGAGGAGCTGAAAACGCTTGAGCGCAAGCAGAAAAAGCTTCGTGAAGAGCAGCAGGATTTGACGCTTGAGGCCGATCGGAAATAGCCCCCTGCGGCGCGAATCGCCACGGGATGGCTCGACTGGCCCCTGCTTATTTCCGCTTCGTCTTTTTCCCTTGGCCCTTGGAGGGGGATTCGGAAGCACGGTGCAGGCCGCTCGCCGTAACACTCCCCCCTGCTCCCTCGATTACCGCCTCCAACGACTCCTCGCCCGAAGCAGAACCCTCGCTGGCGGTGCCGGTCGAACCGGTGTCCATGTTCCGCAACTCTCGCTGCAGAATATCCAGCAGCGTTTGCAGGAAGACGACAATCATTGGGCCGATGAGGATGCCAATCGGCCCCAGTGCGACAACGCCACCCAAGACGCTGAGCAAGGCGAACAGCGGATGAAGATTGGAGTGGCCGTGGAGAATGTACGGCTTGATCAGGTTGTCGATTTGCGAAACGATGATCGCCCCATACAGGGCTAACCCGATCGCCTTGCCCGTCTCATGCTCAAACAGCAGCAGCCAGAGGCTGGCCGGGAGCCAGACCAGCCAGGCACCGAAAATCGGAATCAGGCCGAAACAAATCGTCAGCAGCGTCAGCAGAAATGAATTACCAAGGCCTGCGAAGAAGAACCCGAGTCCGGCGAGCACACCCTGCGCAATCGCCGAGAGCAGGGTCGCGAGCACGACAGCTCGGCTGACACGCATGAACTCCTGAACCAGTTCCTCTTCATGTGAATCGCTGATGGGCGACATGCTCTTGAGCGCTTCGATCATCCGCGGACCGTCGAGGAGGAAGAAGTAGACCGCAACGACCATGATCACGAGCCCGATCAGCAGCTTGATCAACAGCGAGGTCAGGGAACCACCGAGCGAGAGGATCTGGTCCTTGATGAAATTGGTCGCGGTGGAATTGTACTCCGACAATTCCTGTTCCGTGGGATTGGCGATCTGCTTGATCCAGTACCATGTCTTTCCACCGCAATAAGCAGCCTTGAACTCGTCGAGGGCGCCGAGTGTTTTGCGGATTTGTTGCGGGATGGTGGGCTCGCCTGTTGAGCCTGTCTCCTGTGCCGTATTTGTCTCAAGCGGCTGGTTGCCAAACGTCTGCTCCGCGGGCTGGGCCGCGGCGGGCTCATCGGCCGGCTTGGGTTGGGGGGGGTCGTTTAGAATTCGCTTGCCGAGTTGGTCAAACTCGTCGAGAAAGCGGTGCCATGCTTCGCGCGGGGAGGGCGTGCGAAAGAACTCGATCGCCTCGGGAGGCGAATCGAATGATTCCGGAAGTTCCGCTTTGCGGGCAAAGGTAAGCAATGTGCCACGGGTGCCGTCGATCAGCTTGCGGCGTTTCCCCAAATCGGCGTTGTCCACGGCCAGAGGTGTAATCGATTCGACCGCTGCTTCAGCAGATCGCAACTCATCAACGGCGGGGATCTCCAGCCCCAGAGACTGGCGCAGCACGACCAGTTCGTTGGTGATGTTCTCCAGTTGAAATCGCCTTCCCGCTGTCCGCCCCTCCATGACTGCGAAGGTGATCAGCAATCCGACCGGAATCAACACCGCCAGAAAAATGCTGACCGTGGTCAGGATTGCCGCCAGATTGCGGCGCTGCTCGACTTTCTCCAGAATCCAGCGGTGCCATGGCCGGAAGATCACGACCACCAGCACCGCGAGGAAAAGCGGCACAAAAAAGGTGACCATGACCCGGTAAAACAGCACCGCCAGCAGAGAGATCACAGCGACCAGCACGACAAAAGAGAAGTATCGTGAGAGTTTCATGGGATTCGCGAGGGCTGGAAGTCAGGAAATGATCACAACAGGCGAGGATGGCAGGTCGGTGGTGGTCCACTGCAGTCAGCCGGGCGGAGGCCAATGGCGACTGAGCAATTGCACCAATTGAGGGTGGAGCCGGCCGTTGCTGGCCAGCAGGCTGGAACTCGCCAGCGGGAGCGGGCGGCCGTCACTGGCGGTTACTTGTCCGCCAGCTTCCTCGACGAACAGCCGCCCGGCAGCGAAGTCCCAGGGAGACAGCTTGAACTCGAAGAAACAGCCAAAGCGGCCGCAGCCGACCCAGGCAAGGTCGAGCGCCGCAGCGCCAAAGCGACGGACGCCGTTGATTTGATTTGAAAACAGGTCGTGCAGCGCGGCAAGCGTCTGGGCCATCATCTTTCCACGGTCATAGTGAAAACCAAAGGCGGCGATGGTGTCGAGTAGCACGGCGTGTTGGTTGACCTGCACCCGTCGCCCGTTGTGCCATGCTCCAGCCGATTTCAGGCTGATAAAAAAATCGCCGTTGAGCGGCTGATGGATGACGCCGCACACGGGCTCGCCAGCGGAGTAATAGGCAATTGAAACGGCG
>JAJTFE010000130.1 GCA_021298375.1 Blastopirellula sp.
CGGCCGTCTTGTTGTCGGCCAGCCGGTAGGCCCGAATCTGCTCGGGGGTCAGTTCCTGGGCAACGTGGACGGGAACCTTCTCAAGCCCGAGGCGAATGGCGGCAAAATAGCGAGCGTGGCCGGCGATTATGACGTTTTGGTCATCGACCACGATTGGCTGGCGGAATCCGAACTCCCGAATCGACTCGGCGACCGCATCGACGGCCGCGTCGCTGTTCCGGGGGTTCTTTTCGTACGGGACGAGTTTTTCGAGGGGAACGATGGCGATTTTCAAGGCTGGGACTCGCTGGAGGCAGGGCTGGAAACCGGCAAAACGTGGGGATTCTGCCAATTTTCGGCCCAGCCTTGCAAGCCATAAATATTTTCTCGCAAGGCAACCAACTGTGTCTGGATTACCGACTCCATCGTGTGCGGTCGGGGATTCAAAACGGCCGGAAGGACCCGTGAGGTTGAGGTTGGGGAGACATTCGAAATTTTAATGCAAAGGAGTGCATTAAAATTTCCGGCCTCTTTTTTTAAAGCTGCCTACTTCGCCGCACTGACCATCGCCAAGATCCCGGCTTTGATCGCCCGAGGCAGCGAGGGCCATGCGGTGATGACAGTAGCCAGGTCAGGGTCTGAAATTTCAGCCTGTTCGATTCGTGCGCCGGATTTTGCGCCGCTCTGATGGCTGAGGCACTGATTTTCCTGAGAAACTAGAGAGGGTTCGAGTCCTGCCTGGCCTATTCATCTCAACCGTTGTCAGTTGCCGGGCAATTCCACTCGGTGGACTGCCGCGCCGGCAACTCAGGCCGCCCGACACTGGTCAGCACTCAGTTTCTGCCGTGGCTGCTCGGCCAGTTGTTGCCGGTTCCGCTTGATTTCGCTGACCAACTCCCCGAGCGCAGTCCAAATCGAAGGATAGACCGAACTGTGGTAGGGATGGTCTGCGGGCAGACGTGCTACCAGCCGTCGATGAGCGGCTCCCAAATTATGGTAGGGCATCCCCGGAAATATATGATGCAGTGCGTGGTATCTCAAGCCAACCGGGCAGAGGATGAGCGTCAGCGGATCGCGGGCTGAAATGTCGATGGAGTCGAGCAGTTGCCCCTCCAATGTCATCGCGTTCCCGCCGCTTTGATAACGGTGGGCCGCCAGCGTTCGCACGTGATTCATCAGCAGGATGGCTGATGCCATGCTCCAGATCAGCAGTGCGTTGTACCAAGGATCGATACCGGAAAGGATCATGTAAGCCAGCGTTGCTGCCCGCAGATGGCAGGCGACTTCCATGGCAGCCCACCAGCGGACCGGATCGTGCGCCCGAATGGTCCGCTTGTACGATAGATTGATCACAAAGCTGGACCAGTGCTCCAGGACCCACGTTCGCAGGGACGGGATAAGGAACGAAAGCGGTGTAATGATGAGGTGCCTGAAGTAGGTGATCAGCGGAAGGTAGAGCAGCTGCGCAAAAAACGCGAACAGGTCCCTGAACCGGCCGCTCGCCAAGGGCAGATATTCCCCGTCCTCTTCTGTCCCGTAGTGATGCGTGTTGTGGTGCTCGCGATGGGTCTCGTAAAAAAACGAGGGGAGCATCATCGGAATTCCGGCCAGAACGTTCCACGCAATCTTAAAGCCTCGCATCTCGTTTTTGCCAAAATGGCAAACTTCATGCATGAACAGGCTGACGCGATAGAGGGTGATCGCCGCGACGACCCAAGCCGCCGCTTTCCATTCCCAACTCGCGGAGGGCATCTTCAGCAACACACTGCAGGCGGAGAAACCGATCACCAGGTTGACCAGAAAATCGGTCCAGTAGATCCATGGCCGCACGGTAAACAAGTCGGCAACCTCGGCCCGAGCGGTTTTCAGCGGATTGTCGCGGCGCGAGTTGCCGCCTTGCGAAGGCTGATTACTTGGTTGACGGGCAGCCGCATTGTCCGTGGTCTGGTTGGTCTGAGGGGCGACGGCGAGGCGAGTGGAGTGGGCAGACATCGTTTTTGCTCCCGAGGGTTAAACCACCGAGTCGAGCGTCCTTGGCGCGGCGACTGCATGAGGTAGTTCAAACAGCGAACAACGGGCAGTGCAGCAATTGCCCTCTTGGAGGCAAGCGCCAGCCCGAAACTTTATCTGAGTAATTCGACTCATCCGGCCGGCGTTTTCAGCCTGCCGGAATCAATCCAACAATCTGGAATGACTGATAACACCGACAAAACCGGTTTATCTTCACAGGCCGGGGGGCTTCTTTCACAAGTCATTGAGTCAGGCAGATTTAGGGCAATCGCTCGCCGCAGGGACCGGTCCGCGAAGAGGTCCGACAGCCGGCCAGAACCCTGGGAGCCGGTTCGCGGGCTTTCGTCCATCCTGGGCAGGCGGGGCGTTCGGGGCGATTTCAGCCAGAGCTTTCGCCCAGGTTCCGGACGCTCCAGTCACAGCCGTTCTTTGCAGCCGGAAATGCTCAGAGTAAAACTGCACCTCATCCAAAGGGCGAAAATGCCCGCCGCTAGGGTTGCTCAGGCTGCCCCCATTTTTCTGGTCATCCATGAAAGTCGCGCGATGAAATCCAACCGTCTCACCTGGTACATCGTGGCCTCGATGATCCTCGGGATCTTGGTCGGCTACCTGATTCACCTCTACGCGACCCCCGAGGCCGCCAAGGCGTACGCCCGGTACGCCAAGCTGCTCAGCTCCATTTTCATTCGCCTCGTTCAAATGGTGATTGCGCCGCTGGTCTTCTCCACGCTCGTCGTTGGAATCGCCAAGCTGGGAGACCTCCAAGCCGTCGGGCGGGTGGGCGGCAAGGCGATGCTCTGGTTTATCTCGGCGTCGCTGGTTTCGCTCCTGCTGGGCATGGTTCTGGTAAACCTGTTCCAGCCGGGCAAGTACATCGACCTGTCCCAAGCTGATACGGCTGGGGTTCAGGACCTGCTGACCAAGCGAGAGGCCTTTACGATCGAGAAATTCGTCGAGCACGTGATTCCCAAAAGCGTGGTCGAGGCGATGGCGACCAACGAGATTCTCCAATTGGTCGTGTTTTCCATTTTCTTTGGCGTGGCCCTGACCTCGATTGGGCACCGCGCCAATCATGTGATCGATCTGCTCGAGCTGGCCGCGGAGGCGATTCTGAAAATGGTCAACTACGTCATGGCCTTCGCCCCTTTCGGGGTCTTCGGGGCCATTTCCGCAGTGGTCGCGACCAGAGGGCTGGGGATTTTCAAGTTCTACCTGATCTACTTTGCCTACTTCCTGCTGGGGATCGCGATCCTCTGGGCGATTTTGTTGCTGGCTGGCTATCTGATTCTCGGCACGCGAATGACGGCGTTGCTGCGCCGAATCGGGAATCCCCTGCTAATCGCCTTCAGCACCACCAGCAGCGAGGCAGTGTTCCCCAAGCTGACCGAGGAACTGGAGAAGTTTGGCTGCAAAGACCGGGTCGTTTCATTTGTTCTGCCGCTCGGTTACTCGTTTAACCTCGACGGCAGCATGATGTACATGACCTTTGCCAGCCTGGCGATTGCTCAGGCTTATGGTGTGACCAGCGTGACGGAGTCGATTCCCACTCAGCTGGTCATGTTGCTGGTTCTGATGTTGACCAGCAAGGGAATTGCCGGCGTTCCCCGGGCGTCGCTGGTGGTGGTGCTGGCAACGTGCGCGATGTTCAAGATTCCGCCGGAAGGTGTTGCGCTCATTCTCCC
The DNA here is from genome assembly GCA_021298375.1 of Blastopirellula sp. Taxonomy (GTDB): domain Bacteria; phylum Planctomycetota; class Planctomycetia; order Pirellulales; family Pirellulaceae; genus BJ22. The sequence goes on from JAJTFE010000130.1 coordinate 3,672, forward strand.
GATTGACCATTTCTGCGACATGTTCCGAAGCATGACCAATGTGGTTGGTAACGCTCTGGCGACGAGCGTGGTCAGCAAATGGGAAGGGGAGTTGTCTGACCCCGCCGCCGAGCCGGCCACCTGACCGACCGGGCGGCGTGCCGCTGAGGAAGTTGCGGCTGAACGCAGCCGCTGTGGAGTGGTGAGACCGAATTTTGGTTTTTTGTCTGGAAAAACCTGTTCCCGGGTCGCGGGGTGGGAATAATGGCACCGATTGTCATTGTTTTCACCTCGCCACTTTTTGGAGGTCATCCGTTAGCCTCGCGGATGACTGTCTGGAATGTCTGACTTCAAACTCCCGCCGGAGATTCTCGCCGGCCTGACTGCTCATCAACTCAGCCAATGCTCCGTCCTGCTTGCCACCGAGACGGATATCTCGCTCGCCGGCGATCAGGCCAGCGAATGGCTGGTCGTGACCAAGGAACAGCTTTCGGTCCTGGGCTCGGCGCAGCCGACGGAGTCGGGATCGGCCGCGCGCTTGCTGCAAACGGTTCCGGTCAAGGAGATTCAGGCGGTACGGACCTGGGCCGGACTTGGTTCGGGCACGCTCCAAGTCAAGATTGACGACCGCTGGCGCGACCTGATCCGATTTTCGAATGCTCACGCCGACCGGTTTCACAAAGTGTCCCGCAAGCTCGACTTGCTGCGGAGTGAGGGCGAGTGGCAGCTGGCCGAAGATGAGCGGCTCGATCCGCACCGCTGCGAGAGCTGCGGCCTGCGGCTTTCGACCGCCGAAGAAAATTGCCCCCGCTGCATCCACCGCAGTCAGGTTCTGGCTCGCGTTTGGTCCCTGCTGCGTCCGCAAATGACGGGGGCTGTGCTGCTCTGCCTGTTGACCATCGTCAGCGTTGTCGCCGAGCTGGTTCCGCCGAAACTGCAGCAATACCTGGTCGACGACATTCTTGCTCCGCGGATGGCGGATGACTCACCGCAAAGCCAGTTTTTTACCGCCCTGCTGGTCGTGGTGGTTGCCCTGGCCCTCTCGCGGTTGCTGCTGTCAATCGTCGGTGTCTTCAAAGGCCGACTGGCTACCAAAATCGGATCCAACCTGACCCATCGCTTGCGGGGCGACATGGTTGAGCGGCTGCAGAAGCTCGCCGTCGCCTACTACGACAGGCATCAGGCGGGTTCGTTGATGAGCCGAGTGGCGTACGACAGCGAAGTCCTGCATGGGCTGGTTCACCAGTTGACCGGCGGATTTCTGTTGCAGATTCTCCAACTGATCGGCGTGGGCGCGATGCTGGTCTGGTTGAACCCCAAGCTCGCCTTTTACACCTTGATTCCGGTCCCCTTGGTCTTTGCCGGCACCTGGTTCTTCTGGCAGTATGTTTACCCGCGGTACTACCGACTCTGGGACAGTTCCTCCAAGCAGATTGCGGCACTCAGCGGCATGCTTTCGGGAATTCGGGTCGTCAAGGCGTTTGGCCAGGAGGACCGCGAGTATCAACGGTTTCAACACGCCAGCACCTACCTCCGCGACTCCCGGCTGTGGGTCGAAAACGCGACGAGCATCTACTCGGCGGCGATGACTCTGGTGTTCAGCCTCGGTGGCTTGATCGTCTGGTACGTCGGCGGCCGGGATGTAATTGGACAGGAGATGTCGCTCGGTGCGCTGATCGCTTTTCTGGCTTACCTGGCGATGTTCTATGCGCCGCTTGGAGCCCTCTCAAACTTCACCAGTTGGCTGACCAGTTTCCTCACCGGCAGCAAGCGGGTACTGGAGTTGCTCGATACGCCGATCACAGTTGCCGAAAAGGCTGAGCCCGAGGCTTGGCCCGAGGTCCGCGGCGAGATTCGCTTTGAAGGGGTGACGTTTGGGTACGACCGGCATCAGCCTGTGTTGCAGAATGTGAGCTTTGATGTGCGGCCGGGCGAGATGGTGGGAATTGTTGGCCGCAGTGGCTCGGGCAAGACGACGATGGTCAACCTGCTGGGACGGTTTTACGACGTCCAGGAAGGCGCGATCAAGATCGATGGCCACGATATCCGCAATCTTTCGCTCGCCGACCTGCGCCGCAACCTCGGGATTGTCTTCCAGGACTCCTTCATGTTTCGCGGCACGATCTGGGACAATCTTTCCTATGGTCGTCCGCAGACGACAATCGAGGAGGGAATTGCCGCAGCCCGGGCCGCCGGAGCCCACGACTTCATCTGCCGGGCTCAACTCGCCTACGAAACTCCGCTCGGCGAGCAGGGAGCGGGCCTCTCGGGTGGTGAGAAGCAGCGGTTGTCGATCGCCCGCACGCTGCTGTACGACCCGAAGATTCTGGTCCTCGACGAAGCGACCAGCAACATCGACGCCGAAGCCGAGCGTTCGATTCAGCAAGCTCTGGAGGTGCTCGTTCGCGGCCGGACGACGAGTGCCATTGCGCATCGGCTCTCGACCCTCCGCAATGCCGACCGGATTATCGTGTTCGATCGCGGGCGACTGGTAGAGCAGGGGAGTCATGCCGAGTTACTGGCTTCCGATGGCGTCTACGCGCGGCTGGTTCGGATCCAAACCCAAGTCACCAAGAACCCGAGTGTCGACAAACTGACCGCGCTCCAGGCCGAAGCGGCAACTGAGCCCCAAAGCGAGCAGGCGGAAGCTGTCGCCGAGTCGGCCGATCCCGAGTTAAGTCCGCCCGTAGCGACGACCTCGGCGGCGCAGGATTCAGCGACAGAAAAGCCGGCCCACGCGATCCGCTGGCTTGTTCCAGCCAGTCACAACCTGATCTCCGGGCCCCACGGTGAATTGCTGTTGCAGGAGAGTGGAGCCGAATCGGCCGAGCAGCTCGCGCCGCAGATTGCCTTTGTCATCGCCTGTCTTCCGGCTTCCCATCCCGAGCGTTACCTCAGCATTCGGGGCTGGGACGAGAAGGGGGACGAGACGGAGTTCGGCTTGATTCGCGACCTGGGCGATTGGCCGGCCGATGCCCAAGCCGCCGTCCGCCGCAGTTTGGCTCGGCGTTATCTGCTCAAAACAATCGAGCGGATCCATGCGATCGATTCCGCACATGGCTACCTGGAGTTCGACGTCACGACTCAAAAGGGGCGCGAAAAGTTTGCGATGCGCTGGAGTCAGAGCCAGGCTCAGGATTTCGGGGGTCGCGGAAAGATGATTAGTGACACGGAAGACAACCGCTTCGTCGTGCCGGATGTCGAGGCCTTGCCCCGTGGTGACCGCCAGAAATTCCTCCAATTCATTTACTGGTAGAGTCGCCAGCCCCGTCGCCAGCCCCGTCGCCGGACCTGTCCGCCGGACCTGTCCGCTGACGGGGAGCGCGCGACTCGAAAATCTCCCTTGGCGCTGATAAAAAAGGGGCAGGTCATTGAGAGAGAGGTGCTGGATGCGGGTTGCCGGTTGCTGGATGGGGGGTTTGGCCGCGCTGTTTGGCTTTGTGGTGAGCGCGACGGCTCTAATCGCGACGGCTCTGAGCGCGACGGCTCTGGGCCAACAATTGGCGGGCACGCGTCCCAATCTCATCGTGATCATTACCGATGACCAAGGCTATCCACCGATCGGCCGGCATGGACATCCGTTAATCCGTACACCGCATCTGGATCAAATGCACGACGACAGCGTGCGGTTCACGAGATTCTTCGTCTGTCCGACTTGTTCACCGACCCGCAGTGCCTTGATGACCGGACGCCATCCGCTCCGCAATGGCGTCACGCACACGGTGATCGAGCGCGAGCGGTTGACGCTCGATGCGGTCACCTTGCCGCAGGTCTTAAGCGAGGCCGGGTACCAGACTGGAATTTTCGGGAAATGGCATCTGGGAGATGAGGAGCCTTACCAGCCTCA
>JAJTFE010000131.1 GCA_021298375.1 Blastopirellula sp.
TGAAAAAAAGCAGAAGATCTCCATGACTACCCCGGTGTTCATGGAGAGCCAAGATGATGGTTCCAGTGTTCAGATGGGCTTCGTCATGCCCAAAGAGGTCACGGCTCAAGGTGTTCCCAAGCCAAATGTTGGTCAAGTGAAGCTGCGGAAGCGACTGGGTGGCCGCTTCGCTGTAGTCCGTTTTTCTGGAATGATGACTGAGGAGTCAGTGGATAAGTCCGAAGCCGGCTTGCGGGAGTGGATGAAGTCCAAGGGGCTTGAGGCAGACGAGGCTGGCGAGGGAGCTGGCATCGAAACGGCGATTTATGATTCGCCTTTTACGCCCGGCCCGGAACGGCGGAATGAACTGCTGGTTCGTTTGAAGGCGGAGAAGTAAATCCGCTTGCTCAACGCTGAAGAAAGAAAAAAGGACGGGGGTCAATTTACGAATTGACCCCGTTTCCGTTTCTGCTGCTGCGCCGTCAGGCCGCAGGGTCGGTTTCCCGCGGGCTGTGAACCAGCCTCAGCAGGAGCAGTCGCTCCAGCCCATCAACATCGGGTGTGCCGAAGAGCAGGACGCCGAATTCGGCCGGGACCGAGGCGAGCCCGGCGACCAGCGTCTGACCGGTCCGGAGGTCGACATCGACTCGCAACTGGTCGAGCAGATTCTCTGTTTGCGAGGTTTGCAGTGCCAGTGACGAATCGAGAACTCCGACGCGGGTCAGCGGCTTACCGTGCCGCAGTAAAGGACGAAGGGTCAAACGCACTTGGCCCTCGCCGGAAGGATGAGCCGAGATTTGGACCAAGCCTGTCACCTGTTCTCCCGCACCGGCCGTGATCTCCGACGCTTGCCGGATTGTCCAACTCGCCTCCGGATAAATCGGAGTCAGGCCTACCAGCTTGGGCTGGCCCTCGCGCAGCGTCAGCCGCCAGGCGGTGCGGTCGCCGGTGGGGCTGAGCGGCGACTCGGCTGAGATTCGCCGCAACGCGGGATTCGCGCCTCCCGTTTCTGGCTCCGCCTCAAGGACGCGGATCAGCGGACCGGGGAGTTGGTTGGGTGCGACCGCGACCCGCATTCCATTCTCATCCCAAGTGCGGCGTTGCAGCAAACCGATGGCCTGACTGTCCCAGTCAGCCCAAAGCGGTTCCAGCTCTTCGCTTTGTTCGGGCCGCAACGTCACCACTGCGACGAGCAGGCCCATCCCCCCCGGAGCCGAGCGAAGCGTTCCCAGACGCGGGCCATTTTTGGTGGTCGCTGTCGGCTCCCTCCAGAGTTGGCAGCCGGTTTGGAGGCCAGCCACCATCCCCAGCAGGACCGGTCCCAGCAAACTCTGCCGGGCGAGCGATTGGAGAAACTCGCGGCGCAGCACGCCGGTCCGGGCCGGCGTGGTCGCAAGCGGCGGAGTGGAGTTCTCAAAGGGCATCGTTAAGTCCTGTTGGCAGCTAGCACTGCTGGAATGGAATCAGGGCAGGCCAGAGGGAGGAATATCGCCACGGGGACATGGCGTCAATCCGAATCTGGCAGGGGTGCGGGGGGAACAGGTGACGGGAAGTTCGCCGCGCAACGCAGCTTGTTCTTCACCCAGCTGCGGAAACAGGGGTGCCGTTCGTGCCGCAAGCGAGGCGCAAGGGCACGCTGACGAGCGAACCCCTGTCATCGAGAACTCAACCTCTCCCGGTTTGGCTCACAGGCGAACCGGTAGCCGGAGGGAGGTCGTCAGGTGCCCACTTTGAGAGTTTGGCGCAGTGGGTGATAATTCGCGGCAGAGTTTAGGCGTGTGGCAGGGCTGGTCGAGTCAAGTTTCGGCTGGCGATGACGACGTACTGGAGGTGGGGCCGGCCGGCGCCCCGCTTTGGACTGGTTCGAGGCTGCAGACAGAAGGTTTGGGATTCGCCGGCGCAGGAGAGTGTCACGATGGGTTTGGTGCCTTTGCGAGTAGTTCTCGATCACGCCGCCGAGCATGGTTACGGTGTGGCCGCTTTGAATGTCAATAACATGGAGCAGATCCAGTCGATCATGGAAGCGGCTCATGAGACCGACTCGCCCGTCATCGTGCAGGCCTCGCGCGGGGCGAGAAAGTACTCGCAGGACAACTATCTGCGGCACCTGATGCTGGCGGCGGCCGAACTCTATCCTCACATTCCGGTCGTGATGCACCAGGACCACGGCAACAGCGTCGAAACCTGCCTCAGTGCGATCGAGAATGGCTTTACCTCGGTGATGATGGATGGTTCGCTCAAGGAAGATGGCAAGACTCCGGCGGACTATGCCTACAACGTGGCGGTGACCCGCAAGGTCGTCGAACTGGCTCATGCCCGCGGAGTTTCAGTCGAGGGAGAACTCGGATGTCTCGGCTCGCTGGAGAGCGGACATGGCGAGCAGGAAGATGGTCATGGCGCCGAGGGGCAGCTCTCGCACGATCAGTTGCTGACCGATCCGGAAGAAGCCGAGCGATTCGTCGCTGAGACCAAAGTGGATGCGCTGGCAGTGGCGATTGGCACCAGTCACGGGGCCTACAAGTTCACCCGCAAGCCGGACGGTGAAGTCCTCGCGATGTCCCGGATTGAAGAGATTCACCGTCGTTTGCCCAACTGCCATCTCGTGATGCACGGCAGCAGCAGCGTCCCGCAGGAACTGCAGGACATGATCAACAAGTATGGCGGTCAGCTCAAGCAGACCTGGGGCGTGCCGATCGAAGAAATTCAGCGGGGCATCAAGCACGGCGTGCGGAAAATCAATGTCGACACCGACAATCGCCTGGCGATCACGGCTGCGATTCGCAAGGTCTTTGCCGAGTCTCCCGAGAAGTTTGACCCGCGCGACTATCTCAAACCGGCCCGGGATGCGATGCGAGCGGTCTGCCGCGATCGGATGATTGCATTCGGCCAGGCAGGGCACGCCAGTGGCCTGAGAAAGCAGTTGGGCTGATGACCCCGATCGGATCCGAGATGCAGTGGTTGTCCCAGGCGGAACGCGAGGCGCGGATCCTCGCCCCTTACGCGATGCACAGTTGCGATAGTTCCGGGAGGAAACATCCGGAAGCCGAGCATCCGTATCGCGGTCCGTGGCAGCGCGATCGCGACCGGATTCTGCACAGCTCGGCGTATCGGCGGTTGAGCGGCAAGATGCAGGTCTTCACCGGCGAGATGGGAGATTACCATCGAACCCGCCTGACGCACACCCAGGAAGTTGCCACGATCGCCCGTACGATCGGGCGGGCTTTGATGCTCAACGAAGACTTGATCGAAGCCTTGGCCCTGATGCATGACATTGGGCACCCGCCTTATGGACATGCCGGCGAGGATGCGCTGCATGAGTGCGTCGCAGACATCGGCGGCTTTTCGCATAACCGGTTTGCCTTGACGATCGTCGAAGAATTGGAACTGCGGTACAACGGTTTCACGGGATTGAATCTCACCCGCGAGGTCTTGGCGGGGCAAGCGACCCGGGCCGACAAGCAGAACGCTGGTCTGCACCGGCTGCTGGAAGTGCAGCTGGTCGATGCCGCGGACAGCATGACTTACGATGCCCACGACACGGATGACGCGCTCAAGCTGCGGCTGGTGACGCTGGACGAAATGCAGGAAGTTCCGCTGGTCCGAGCCGTTGTGGCTGAAGTCCGATCGCGTTACCACCAGCTGACCCCGCAATTGCTTCGAAAGACGGTCGTCCACCGGCTGATCGACCTGCAGGTGTCCGATACCTTGGCCCGCTGCCAGCGCGAACTGCAGGCCAGCGACTTCAATTCGCCTGCCGAGGCGATTGCGAGTGATTTCAGGATTGGGCCGGGTGCGGAGTTGGCCGGACAAAAACGGGAACTCGAGCGATTTTTGTACGAACGGGTCTACCGACACCCCCGCCTGGTGGCCGTGCGGACCGCAGCTCAGGACCGATTGCGCCGGATGTATGAAGGATACTGCTCCCGACCGGAGTTGATTCCGGCCCATTACCAGGAGCGATTACACCAGGTCGGCCCGCGGCGGATGGCCGTTGAGTACATCGCCGGCATGACCGACCGATTCTGTGAAGAGACCTTTGCCGCACATTTTGCCGGGTGAAGGGTAGTCAGCCCCAAAACGGCCGACATACAATACAACGAGCGAATTAAATTTCCGCTGCCCCAGAGCTTGCTCCGGGGATGATTTCCAGCCACGGCTTTTTTTATTCCCCCGGGGCTGGGCTTGGTGTCCTTTCATTCCGGTTGCCCACGTAGCTGAATCGAAATTCGATGCTGAATCGAAATTCGATTTGGACTTGGCCGGTCTATTCCGGCGACGCGTTGATCATCCTGCAACCGAACCGTTTTTCCTTTACTCAGATGGTAAACGTCTATGGAAATCGCGCTATGGCTGCTTCGTGCGCTGTTCTTTCTGGTCGCCATCGGTCTGGCTGTTACGCAGACTTCATCAACTCAGCCGAGCCAAGGCTGGTTGAGCATTTTCCTGTTTTACACTCTGGGCGCTCTGGCGGTGATTGCCGCTGATGTCTTTGTCCGTCGCAAGCGGATCGATATTATCTCCAGCGTCTACTTCGGACTGGTGGTCGGACTGTTTTTGACCTACGTCATGAGTCTGGCCCTCTCGCCACTGTTTGCCCAGTTTGCTCCGCAGCAAGGGGACAAAAACTGGCAGTCGCTCATCATTACGTTCCTGGGGATTTCCCTGTCCTACCTCTGCATCAGCCTGCTCTGGCAGACCAAGGACGATTTCCGGTTCGTGATTCCCTACGTGGAGTTCGCCAAGGACCTGAAGGGTGCCAAGCCCTATATCCTCGATACGAGTGTCGTGATCGACGGACGGATCGCCGACATTGTGGAAACCGGGGTGATCGACAACCAGCTGATCATGCCGCGGTTTGCCCTGATTGAACTGCAATCGATTGCGGACAGCTCGGACAAATTGCGCCGCGCTCGCGGCCGTCGCGGCCTGGATGTGCTCAACCGCCTCCGCGGCAATCCAAATATCGATTTCAAGGTCTACGACCGCGAATTGCCCGATATGAAGGGCCAGCCGGTCGACATCAAATTGCTGACCCTCGCCCGGCATCTGGGCGGGAAAGTCGTGACCGGAGACTACAACCTCAACAAGGTCGCCAAGCTGCAAAACGTCCCGGTGATCAACCTCAATGAGGTCGCCAATTCGCTCAAGCCAGTGTTCCTGCCCGGTGAACAGGTGCGGGTCAAGGTCGTCAAGCCAGGTGAGGGGCCCGGGCAAGGGGTCGGCTATCTCGACGACGGGACGATGATTGTGATCGAGGAAGGGCGAAACCATCTCGGTGAGCATGTCGACATCACCGTCACCAGCATGCTGCAAACCAATGCGGGGCGGATGGTCTTCGGGCGCTTCGAAGCCGTTTCGAAGAACTGACGGTACAGCTTGCCTACGGTGCAGCTTGCCTACGGTGCAGCTTGCCTACGGTGCAGCTTGCCCGCTGATGAGCATCGCCCCGGTGGCGACATCGCTTGGCTTTGTCGCCAAGGCAAGTGCTGCCCCGAGGGTCCTCCGTTCGGACTGCGGGATTAGCCTCCGCGCCAGCCGTCTTCAGCCGCAGCGATCTTTTGCGGAGTCGATTGCCGGGCGATCGACTCCAGCCCGGCGGCAGTCGTCGGGCACCTTGCTGGGAGTGCTAGCGAATCGCTACCGGCGCTGGGTACCCGATAAATTCAGGCTCGCGAGATCGGCCGTTTTGTTCTACCATGCTCCGGCGTAGAGTCCCGGTTGGGCTTCCGCTGTTCCCGCTCAAAGGATTGAGAAGCATGTCGACTGCCGAAATTCGGTTGGTTCGGAATTACGACCGCGCCGCTTGGTTTTATGAGACCTCCGCTGCCGTTTTTTCGGGAGGCCAGATTCGGGCTTCCAAGAAATACACTGCGGCTCAGGTGAAGGCCGGGCAGAAGATTATCTTTCTTGGCGTCGGCACCGGCGAGGAAGCGATCATCGCTGCCCAACGGGGAGCTCACGTGACCTGCCTTGACATTTCGAGCGGCATGCTCGAGCGGCTGGAGGCCCGCATGAAGCGACGTGGACTGAAGGCGGAGATTCTCTGTCAGGACGCGTTTCAGCACGACCGACTGGGGTATTACGATGCGGTCGCCGCCAATTACTTTCTCAACGTTTTTCGCCACGATGACATGCAACGGATGTTGAAACACGCTGCCGGTCTGGTCCGCCCCGGCGGCAAGTTCATGGTGGCTGATGTGGCTCTGGCTCGCGGGAATCCGCTTTCCAGGATCTTTAATCTGGTCTACCTGAAGACAGCCATGGCCACCTTCTGGACGCTCGGCTTGGTGCCGCTGCACCGGAATTACGATTACGCCCAGTACTTCTCCGATGCCCAGCTGAAGCTGAATCACATTCGTTACTTCCGCCTGTTCAAGGGTGGACCAGTTGTGTTTCAGACATGGGTCGCCACCAAAAAGAAAAGCCGTTGATCGCGAGCCGCCGCACCGCCTCGCTTGCAGCGTGCGGAGCTTGGCCGGCGGCTGTCGGTCGCGCTCGGCTGTCGGTCGCGCTTCGACTAGTGGTCTGCTCCGGGAGCTCCGGGCAGGCGGGAGAGAGTCGTTTCGCTGCCCAGTTGAACAAGCGCCCGGGCCCCCGCCCGCGATCCTGACTGTGGACAACCCACGCACTTTCCGCAACTGCCAGTTCGGCCTTGCCAGAACCGGGCCGCCCGAGCGAGGCAATATCCCGCAGCGACGAGAACCAGCAGCAGGGTCAGGAGCGTTTGCATGGACGATCCGGTAACGGAAAGGATGTTGAGCGAATTAAAACAGTAGGCTACCGAGCTGGTAGGTCAACAGGGCCCCGAGGTAGGCGAGCACAGTCATGTAAGCAAACGTGACCAGCGGCCAGCGCCAGGAATTGGTTTCGCGCTTGATTACCGCCAGCGTGGAGACGCACTGGGCACAGAGGGCAAAAAAGACCAGCAGGCCAAGGGCCATCGGCAGATTGAACAGCGGTCGGTCGGTCCCCTCCCAGCGGGCTTCCTGCAGTCGCGTGCGAAGCGACTCGGAATTCTCATCCGTGTCCGAGCCGAGTCCGAAGATCACGCCCAGCGTGGAAACGACGACCTCGCGGGCCGGGAAGGAGGCGAGCACCGCACTGCCGATTCGCCAGTCCCAGCCCAACGGCCGCACTGCAGGTTCCAGCAGTCGGCCGGATCGAGCCAGATAGCTTTGCCGCAGGTAGTGACCGTTGAGTTCCGCCTCGAGTTCCGCCTGGCGTTCCTGCAGTTGGGCCTGAAGCTCCGGACTTTCGGCCCGCTCAAGTTGCTCCGCGACGCTGGCCAGCCCCGTCTTCAGGTCGGCCGGAACGGTTGCCTCGGAACGCGGGAAGTAGGCTGCGGCCCAGACGAGAATGGTCATCGCCACAATCAGCGTGCCGGCATCGCGAATGAAGGCCCAGCCCCCCTCGCGCATCCGTCGCCAGATGGTTCCCAGCTGGGGGAGTTTGTAGGGCGGAAGTTCGATCACAAAGCTGCTCGGCTCGTGGCGAAAGAAGAACTTCACCGGCGGGACAAAGGCTGCGATCAACAGGACATAAACTGGCAGGCGAGCACTGCAACTCATCAGCGGCGCAATCAGGATTGTCACCAGCCGCTCGCGATAATTGGTGATCACGCGCGTCGACATAATCCCCGGAATCGCACAGGCAAAAGAGCTCAGAAGCGGAATCAGGCTGATCCCGCTCAGCCCGATTTTAGAGAGCAGCCGGTCCATCAGAAACGAGGCTCGGGCGAGATAGCCCGAGTCTTCGAGGACGCCGAGAATCAGGAACAGGACGAGAATCTGCGGGAGAAACACCAGCACCCCGCCCACGCCTTCAATCACGCCGTTGACCAGCAGCGAATGCAGCGGACCCGGGGCCAGCAGCCAATCGACGCCACTGGCCAACCAGCCCTTGAGCGCGTCGATCAGGGCCGAGGCGGGCTCGGCAGCTCGAAACACGATTTGGAACAGCAGAAACAAGACCGCTGCAGCAATCAGGAATCCCCACAGAGGATGGGTCAGCCAGCGATCAAGCTGATGGCTGAACGGATGCTGACGCTGCTGGGGTACTTGCCGGATGAATTGCTCGCGATGAGCCGAAATCCAGTTGTAACGCGCCCGCGACTCTGCTTCTCCGACGGTCACCCCCGAGGCGGCGACCAGGTCCTGCTGTTCGCTGCGGGCAGATTCCAGCAGCGGTTTCCCCACGATAGACTGCAGCCGATCAGCCATGTAGCCATCGGTGTCAAACAAGACTCGCGTGACGACGAACCTCTTGAGCTGACAATCGTCCGGACAGCTTTGGTCCAGCCGCGTCAGTCGGTCCTTGAGTTGATCGGTGAACGGGTCGTGCGGCACGACCGGCGGGCAATTGACCGCCTGCACCAGCGCCTGCTTGAGCGACTCGATTCCCTGCTTGCGATTCGCTTGAATCGGAATCACCGGAACGCCCAGCAACTTGCTCAATTCGGTGGTGTCGACTTCAATCCCCCGCCTCCGGGCGACATCGGTCATGTTCAGCGCCACGACCAAGGGGCGTTGCAGGTCGAGCAGTTGGCTGACCAGAAACAGGTTGCGGGTCAGGTTGCTCGCGTCAACCACGCAGAGGATCACGTCGGGAGCCCGCGAGGCGGGACCAGACCCGAGCAAGACCTGTACGGTGAGCATCTCGTCCGGCGACCGGGGAGCCAGGCTGTAGGTGCCCGGAAGGTCCACCAACTCCATCCGGGTTTGGCCGTATGTCAGGGTGCCCTCACGCCGCTCGACCGTTACACCGGGGTAATTGCCCGTGCGCTGGCGAGAGCCCGTGAGTGCGTTGAAGAGGGTCGATTTGCCTGTGTTGGGATTGCCCAGGACCGCGACCAGCGGAACCGCAGCGCCGGGCGGATTCGCGCCGTTGTCCGAGAGCCGTTCGCGTGGTGTGTTGGTGGGGGCCATGAGTTTGGGAAGTCTCGAACATTTGGCTCCTGACAGCGGTGCCGGGTTAGGAAAACCGGGTCACCAGCAGAGCCACCGAACTTGGAGTGACCGGCGGTTGGCCATTCCTCATATTTGAGCAAACAGGGGCTCTCGCCGAAGCGGAATTGAGCCGGAAGGCTCCGTTGTCCAACGGTTTTCTCCGCCGGACGGACGCCATTCCCCGGGAAATTTCCGTTCACCCCGCGCTTACCGTTCACCCCGCGCTTACCGTCTCGAGGGTTACTCCTCAGAGAGCTCTGCAGAGAGTTTGGTTGCCAGTTGCGATCTGGCCCTCATCAGACTTCCGGTTGGACCAGAATTTGAAGCTCTTCGGTCGCCCGCAGGCAGAGGCGGGTTTCATCGACCTGCAGGATGCAGGGGCTTCCTTCGCGGAGCAGTTGCAGGCGAGCGCCGCCGCGCAACCCCATCGCCGCTAAACGTGCGATTTCACATTCGCTTCCGCAAAGCGAGAGCACGCAGGCCTTATCGCCAGCCTTCAGGTCCTGTAATTTAACGGCAGTAATCACAGCCCCAATATCTCCAACGTCGAGCAAGCCTCAGAGATCGTATCGGACTTATTGAGACCGAATCTCAATAAGCTTTCGATGATTTTAGGTTAGTCGAGCCGGGCTCACAAGAGCCGAAATGGGGGACAAAGTCGCATTGTGCGGGTTGAGGTAGAAAAAGTCGCAGCCTGATGTTTTCGGCAGTTCCATTGGGGAGGGCTGATTTCCGGAGCCGGAGGGCGATGGGGCGCCAGCCCCAGGGCAGGTCAACGACATTGGACAGCGGGGAAAGCTGGAGGGGGACGGGATGATCGTCGATCGACTGGAAGAGTTGGCCAGGTACCTGCCGCTTAATTCGCGATTTGGCCGGGCTTGGGAATTCCTGCAAGCCGCCCTGCGGCAGCCTGAATCCTTGACTGATGGACGGCATGTGCTGGAGGAAGGCAAGCTGTCGGTGATTGTCGAGTCGGCTGCCGGCAGAGGTCCGGCCGCGTCTCCTTTGGAGAGTCATCGGCAGATGATCGACATTCAATTGGTCTTGGCGGGAGTCGAGCAGATTGGTTGGCGGCCGCAAGGCGAATGCCAAGAGGTCACGCAAGCCTACTTGGCGGAGCGCGATATTGAGTTTTATTCGGACCGGCCGAAAGTCTGGGTCGAGTTGCAGCCGGGCGAGTTCGCCATCTTTTTTCCAGCCGATGCGCATGCTCCGTTAGCGGGGAGTGGCACGGTCCGCAAAGCGATTGCCAAGGTGGCTGTCGAGTGAAGGGCGGGAGTAAAGGGATGGAGTGAGGGCTTGGAGCCGGGTCGATGGTTCGGGGCGATTTCCACCCGACTGCAAGCTCCTGAAGCGAATCGGCCTCAGCATCAGTTTTTGTCTCGGTTTGGGTTGGTTTTCCGACCCTGAAATGAGCCGCGCGATGGCTCTGATTTGGCGGCGGGTTTTTGTTAGACTGGCAACTGGGTCAGTCGCAAGCCAGCGGATTCAGGCGACACGTTGCGCGGTTGGACACCGCTGGCTGCAGGCTCGCAGTCGTCAGAGGGTGTACCCCCCAGGCGCGGGCAGTCAGCTTGATTTGCGTTGGCGAGACCAGAACATTCGATATTCCAGGGAAAAAACACTTCGGGCCAGTAGCTCAGTCGGTTAGAGCAGGGGACTCATAATCCCTTGGTCGCGGGTTCGAGTCCTGCCTGGCCTATGCCCCAGTTTTGCACGGTCTCGCGTGAAAGCGCAGAACCCAGCAAAACTGGGGCTTTTTTATGCGCGGGTGGTTTCGCGTGCGACTCCTTACTACCCCCCGCGTGCACCTGCTGCGCCGCTTTGTGCGCCGCTTTTTGCGCCGCCTTGTCAGAGGCTTCTTCAGCCGTCGCTTCAACCGGCTTTATCGCTCGCGCGATGTCAGCGTCCGTCACTTGCCAATAATGTTTGTTGGCAATGATCGTGCTGTGACCCAGCCAAGCCGCCGCAACGTGTGCCGGGAACTCGTTCGCCAGTTCGGTCGCTCGGCTCGCCCGCAGATTGTGGAACAACTTGGGCCACGGTTTCAGGCCAGCCCGATGAATGATCTTCTCAAAGGTCGTGCGCAAGTTCTGATTCGCATCGCGATATCGAGTGATGACGTGCTCGGCCTTTGGTTCTGCTCGTTCCCAGGCCTCATCCAACGCAGCTCGCAGCTCCGGGAAAATCGGAACAATCCGCGAACCTTTCCCTTCGTGGTGCTCTGTCTTGGGACTGCGCACCAGCATCGTCTCCCGCTTCCAGTCAATATCGCCCCAGCGCAATGCCAGGTGCTCTGAGGGACAGCGCAGTCCGCCGTAGCGACTGAGGGCAAAGATCAGACGCCATTCATGGTCGGGGCAGGCCTCTGTAATCTTGGCTGCATCTTCGCGAGTAAGGAAGTAATCGCGATCGCGGTTACTGCCGACCGAACCTTTCAGGCCAGCAAATGGGTTCCGCCGCAGCAAATCCCGGCTGACGGCATCCTGGAAGAACTGCTTCGCGTTGCTGACGCGTTTTCGAGCCGTGTTTACCGCCAAGCCTTCATCTGCCTTCGCTTCGCCATAGCGATGCTCGCGGGCCTGGGGCGTTCGCAGCCAGCGTTCCCAATCCTTGGCGTCACCTGCGGTGATGCTCGAGATCGCTCGCTCTGCACCAAAGTACGCCAGCAACAGCCGCTTGGTTTGATTCCAGTGCGTCAGCGTACTCTGCTTCACATCGGCTCGCTTGGCAAAGTAGTTCGCCAAATGTTCCCCCAGCGTCACGGCCGACTCGGTTCCTGCTTCTGGGTCCACAACTAAGCCGACGCGGGCGAGTTTCTGCAAGAGCGGACGCTTCAAGTCCTTCACCCATGCGGCCAACTCGGCGTCCATGGGTCGATTGAACTGGAGC
>JAJTFE010000132.1 GCA_021298375.1 Blastopirellula sp.
GGCTTGTCAGACTGGCAACTGATCGAGGCCATTCGCCTGAAACTTGGACGGCAAATCAGCGAGCGGCTCAAATCGCCGCGAAATGTGATTCGCTGCTTTGGCCTCGGCGACGACGTCTCCGCCAAACTTCACACGGCGCTTTCCAGCCAATCCTTTGCCGAACTCAGCGACCAAGTGCGGGCCCTCCCCAATTCGCTGCGGCAAAACCTGGTCCGAGCGGTCAGCGCCGGGCAGAGACACATGTCCGCGATGGGATTGACGCCGCTGCTCGTCGTTACCCAGGAACTTCGGCCAGTGATCGCCAAGGTTTGCGAGTCAATGCGGCCGGGACTGCGAGTTGTCGGCTTGCGGGAAATCGACGACAGCTGCCAGACCGAAATGCTCGCTGAAATTCGGATGTCGGACCTGCTTGCGGAAAAGCAGGCTGCCTAAACGGCCCGGCTTGCTCGCGGCGTTTGACTGGCGATGGCGGCGAGCGAGCCTGTTGCCGACCGTCGCACCTTGCTTGCAGCAAACACTGCTTGCCCAGCAAACACTGCTTACCCAGCAAACATTGGCATTAAGCCCTCCGGCGAGGCGGCCAAGAGACCGAGTCCGGCCCCGTCTCCAGCTTTGGCAAAGTTTGCCGATAGCGCGGCTTAAGCCCCACGTCAGCCTTCGTTTTTCTTCGTTTTCTTTTGGAAATTGCTCAATCTCAACCGGGCCTCCGACGATACCCGAAGAGGGTAGGTATCGCGCTTGCCCAATCGCCACCGGGGACACGCAAAAATTATTTCGGATTCCGAGAGAATTTCGGCGACCGTGTAATTTTTTCATTGACCCGCCTCGAACGATTCTGCTAATCATCTGCCCATCCCAAGTGTCACGCCCGTGACGCGGCGGGATTCAGTGAACGACAGACGGACGCGGTTGGCTCCAATCGGGTCTGCAACCATAAGCACAGCGACCATCACGGAGGAATGCATGGCAACGACTGCCGAAATTGAGTCCACCACTCAACAAGTCGCAGTTAATTCCTGTCCCGTTTCCGAGGACATCTACGACACTTGGGTTGCCTACAAGAAGGACCCGAACAATCAGGACCTCCGCAACCGGTTGATGGAGCGGTATTTCCCGCTGGTCAAGTACAACGGCGAACGGATTTGGCAGCGTTTGCCGGACGGCGTCGAACTCGATGACCTGGTCTCGGCCGGCGTCTTCGGGCTGATGGACGCAATTGACGCTTTCGACATGACCCGCGGGGTCAAGTTCGAAACCTACTGCGTTCCCCGTATTCGCGGTGCGATGCTCGATGAACTGCGAACCATGGACTGGGTGCCCCGCCTCGTTCGCAGCAAGGCGAGCAAGCTCTCGGAAGCGACCAAACAGCTCGAAGCCCGACTTGGCCGGACTCCCAGCGAGCAGGAACTCGCCCAGCACATGAACCTCGATGTCAAAGAACTCGAGCGAATGATGGTCGACGCCAACGCTGTCAATTTGATCAGCCTGAACAAGAAGTGGTATGAAACCGACAGCTACAAGGATGTGCGGGAAATCGACATTCTTGAGGACAAGAAAGGCGAAGACCCCACCCGCCGCATCCAGCGGAATGACCTGATGCGGTTGGTTACCAAAGGGCTGAATCGCAACGAACGCCTGATCATCATCCTCTACTACTACGAAGAGCTGACGATGAAGGAAATTGGCGCCACGCTCGATCTGAGTGAGAGCCGCGTGAGCCAAATGCACTCGAGCATCGTGCAGCGACTGCAATCGCAATTGGTTCGCCGGCGTGGAGAATTCGGGAACATCTAATCCCTGTTCTGCCGCGTTGCCGAATCCGGCGAAAATTCCCACTAAACCACGCCACGGGCGGCTGGACCAGAGTTCTGGGTCAGTCGCCCGCGGCTCGTTACAGGGCCCATGGAAATTTCCTAAAACCTCGCGAGCCCAAGCAAAATCAAGTCGGGTTGGAATTGCCCCAACCCGGAAAATCTCTCTATACTTGGGCAGGTAACCCGACCCTCCGAAAAAATTTATTTTTCTTCGAACCGGGTTTCCTCGAGGCACGTACTAGTGGCCCAGTCAAGCAACCAGTCGCAACCCCCGGCGAATTTCATCGGAGTTGAGACTGGAAGTTAAGCTGGCGGAAAACGACACGATGCGAGCGAATGAGAGTGCGAGCGATTGAGAGGTTGACCGAAGTTTTGCCATCCCGGGAACAGACAGCTGTGACAAACAGCAAGGTCCCTGACGTCTTCCCTGACGTCTTCCCTGGCGTCTTCCCTGGCATGGCAATCGGACAACTCGCCACACTCGCCCGCAGGCGAATCAGTCTGACTGACCGGTTCGCTCGGCAAAACGCCCAGCAATGAGCCTAAACCAATCAACGGGAACTTAAGAGCGACTGGCAAAGTGAACGCA
Source organism: Blastopirellula sp. (assembly GCA_021298375.1). Lineage (GTDB taxonomy): Bacteria > Planctomycetota > Planctomycetia > Pirellulales > Pirellulaceae > BJ22. The sequence continues at coordinate 2,404 of JAJTFE010000132.1, forward strand.
TCCATGGGCCGATGATCCCTGACGGAGACGAACTCACACTCAAGTGAGTCTGTCCAGTTACGGAAGGCTGAATCCCACACGGACGCGGGTTGAGAGCAAATCGCTTGCACTCAATCTCACACGAACTGTAGTTTTTGATTTCCCTTCCTGGCTGCCGCGATTGGAACGCGAGCCATACAAGTAACTGGGGTGCAATCATGCAAATTCGACCGACGAATGGATTTAGCGGCGTCAACAGCGTCTCCCTGCCGACTTCCCGCCCGGTAAACACCGAGGCAGTGCAATCAACTCACACCGACCAGGTTGAGCTCTCGTTTGAAGCCCAGATGCTGGCCCGGGCCAACGAAGGCATTCGCGCTGACCGCGTCGCCTACGTGAAGTCTCAAATCGCCAGCGGGGTTTACGAGACCCCGGAGAAGATCGCTGCAACGATTGAGCGATTGCTCGACGAATACGCTTAGCCTTGGATTTGACCGTCCTGGATTTGAGCGTCTTGGATTTGAGCGGCAAACGGGCTTGGGATCGACAGGTACCTGTCCGGTAACATCATCTGTCCCGTCCCGAGCGGCTCCTCCTATAACTCGCGTTGAGCGAATCGGCTTCTCTTGCATCACCCGGTTTATCCCGGGTGTTTTTTTTGCGCCCAGCCCTACCCGGATTGCCGTTGGGCACTTTCCGCTTTCCTGCTACACACCCGGGCAATTGGTCCGGAATGTCTCACAGGGAGCTCTGCAGATGCGCCGTTTTCTTTTGCTCGGGTTGATCACCGGATTTTTTACCGGCTGCGGAACCTCCACCCCTCCGGCGGAAACGAATAAAGATCAACCCAAAACCACCAGCCAACTGAAACCTGCCGGCGATGCGATCGCCAGTCGGTCGCCATCTCCAGATCAGGCTGAGGTGGCGACCGCTCCGGCAGCCTCCCCGCAAAGAGGCCCAACGCCAGAGCGCGATCAGCTTTCAGCCGAGGCCATGGCTCAGGTCCAGAAGCTGGAGGAATTGACAGCCCAAGCGAATGCCGCTCAGGCCCGCTTCGATTTCGCTTCGGCCGCCGGGCACTGGAGCAGCGCGATGGAGTTGCTGTCCACGCTCTATGGGCCGCAGGCATGGCAGACGACGAACGCTCGACTGGCCGCCGAGACAGCTTCGATTCAGTCCAAGTTCACATCCACACAGCTCCAGGCGGTCAAGGAATTGTATTCCTCGCAAACGGAGATCGCCCGCCTCTTGAAGGAGTCACGCCACGCACCGGCGCTGGAGTTGGCTCAACTATCACAGCGTATCACCGCCGAGTTGTTCGGACCTGGCTCGTGGATGATGGGTAAACAATGGGTGCAAGTCGCCCGGCTGCAGCAACTCAACAACCAACCGGAAGCGGCCATCGCGTCCTATCGCGAGGCCATTCTCCTGCATGACCAGTTTCTGGGGGAGGTTCATCCCGACAAGGAAACACTCCATGCTTATTTGGGAGAAGCCTTTTTGGCTGCCGGCCAAAACCGTCCTGCGGTTGACAATCTCTCCAAGGCGGCGTTGATTGCCCAAAGGCTGTGGGGCGATTCCTCACTCAAGTACGCGACCCGAGCCAACGACTTGGGTGTTGCCTACCAGCGAGCGGGCGACTTGGAGACGGCCATCCGGGTCTTTCGGGCAGCCGAATCGATCCGTCGCCGCGAACTGGGGATGGATGACCCGCTTGTGGCGCACTGCCTGTTGAATCTTGGAACGGTTTACATGGAGCTCAGTCGCCACGAGCTCGCCGTGCAGTGCTTTGCTCAGGCTTTGCCCATTCTGCAGGCCAAACTCGGTGTTGGCAGTCGAATGGTCGTCGAGGGCAGCTTGCGTTACACGGCCGCTTTGGTTCTGGCCGGTCAAAGCCAAATGGCAGAGCGGATTCTGGGAGAGCTGGTCGCCGCGCTGGCCGATCGGCCGGGGACGTCCGCCGAGCGGGCGGTCGCCCAGTATCGGCTCGCGATTCTCCAGGCCAAACAGGGCAACTACGCCTTGGCCGAGCCCAACCTGAAAGAGGCGATTGAGGTTCAGGCCCGGCTGCTCGGCAGCGAACACCCGACGACGGAGTTGAGCAAGCAGGCGTTGGTGAAAGTCTACGAGCAAACCGGCCGTGGAGCCGAAGCCCAGACGCTGCAAAGCCAAATTCGGCAGGTCCAATATGTCGAAGAGGACACTCAGTTCAAACAGCGTTGAGCGGCGGGCCGCTACCCACCGCAGCCGAGTTAAGGAAGTGACATCCAAATGGCTGGGGGACGCAGCTTCCCCTGCGATCCAGTCAGCTTCAGCTTTTGGCCAACTCACTCCGCTTGGCGGACTGAGCGCGATTGGTGGCATTCAGGATTGCCTTGATTGCCGCCTCGAGGCTGTCCATCGCCACCGCTCGGCCGCGGAATGATTCGCCATCGCGTTCCACTTCGATCGTGGCTTCGGCCGAGGCGTTGATTCCGATCGTGGTCGCCTTGATTGCGAATTCCTTACAGACGAGCGAGACCCCCGTGATCTTTTCGATCGCCGCAAAGGCTGCGTCGACAGGTCCGTCACCGATCACCGAATCAGCCGTTTCCCGCAGATTTCCTTTTTGCAGCGTGACCGTCACGTGTGGCCTGGTTCCACAGTGGAGCGTGGCGGTGTAGTCCATCAGACTCCACTCTTCTTCCACCGCTCCATTGAGCTGGTTTTCAATTAACGAAACCAGGTCGCCGTCGTAGACTTCCTTCTTCTTGTCGGCGAGCACTTTGAAGTCATTAAAAACGCTCTGCACTTGCTCGGGGGTCAAGTTGTAACCGAGCGTCCGAATTCGGTCGGCGAGCGCTGCCCGGCCACTGTGCTTGCCCAGCACGAGATCTGTTTTCGTCAGCCCGACATCCTCCGGCCGCATGATTTCGTAGGTTCGGGGCTCCTTGAGCATGCCATCCTGGTGAATCCCGGACTCGTGTGCGAAGGCGTTGCGACCGACGATTGCCTTGTTTCGCTGGACCTGCAACCCGGTGAGCTTGCACAACAGGCGGCTGGTCGGGACAAGCAGTTGGCTGTTAATTCGCGTATCGCAATGGTAGTAGTCGCCGCGGACCCGCATCGCCATCACGACTTCTTCCAGGGCGCAGTTCCCCGCGCGTTCGCCGATGCCGTTGATCGTGCATTCAATTTGACCAGCGCCGTTTTCGACGGCTGCGAGGCTGTTGGCGACTGCCAAACCGAGGTCGTTGTGGCAGTGGATCGCGATCACCGCGCGGTCGATGTTGGGGACGCGATTCATCAGCTGCTTGATTACGTTTCCCATGTGCGCTGGAGTGGCGTATCCAACGGTGTCGGGAATGTTGACTGTCGTTGCTCCGGCGTCGATCACCGCCTCGACGACGCGGCAGAGAAAGTCGATTTCGGTGCGGGCGGCATCTTCGGGAGAGAACTCGACGTTCGGGCAATATCCTTTGGCCCGGCGAACCCCCTTCAGAGCCCGCTCGACGATTTCATCCGGAGTCATCTTGAGTTTGAATTCGCGATGAATCGCGCTGGTCGCGAGAAACACGTGAATCCGGGGATTCTCGGCCGGCTGCAAGGCTTCCCAGGCGCGATCGATATCGGCATCATTGCAGCGGGCGAGTCCGCAGATCTCTGGACCGCGAACTTGTCGCGCGATTTCCCGGACCGATTCAAAGTCCCCGGGAGAAGCGATGGGAAAGCCGGCCTCGATGATGTCGACGCCCAAGGCAGCGAGGGCATGGGCCATTTCCAGCTTTTCTTCGAGGTTCATGCTCGCGCCCGGGGATTGTTCGCCGTCGCGGAGGGTCGTGTCGAAGATTTTGATTTGACGCTTGTCGCTCATGGTTCTGTTCCGAGGCTCGTTCCAGGGGGGTAAGGAAGTGCCGTCCACCTGAGTTCCGGGGAGTATGGCACGGATTCCCGCACTCCTGTGAAATTATGCCGAATCCCGGCGGGAAGGCCACCCCTGCGGCAAATGCGATGCGTTTGGGCTGTCGGTGCGCACGGCAGAATGTCTTCTGCGGGAAGCGCAGAGTCGGGCACCCGAACGGAAGTTTGCGGGGAGACGCTAACGCCAGCCTGACGGGCCCCTCGGCCGAAGGCTCTTTCTGGAAACCGAGCAGGCGGCGAAGGGCGAAAGGAGCCGGTGAAGTCGCGAGGCCTGAATGAAAGGAAGCAGTTTTGCCTTGACGGGTGCCTTAATCTTGGGATAATCCAAGGCATTCGAAAGGTCCTGCCCCCATCGTCTAGTGGCCTAGGACTCCGGGTTCTCAGTCCGGCAACAGGGGTTCGAGTCCCCTTGGGGGTATCAGATTTTCTACCAAAGAGGCGGGAAGGTAACTTTTCCCGCTTTTTTCGTGCGCTGGCTGCGATGTTTTAAGCGGGCTTCGGGTTCTATCACCGGCTCAGGGCGTGGTACCTCGCAAGGGATTGCTTTGGGCCAACCGCCCCCGCTCTCTGGCTCATTAGCACCGTCCAGACAACCAGCTAAACCGCGGCCTTGGCTGCTCGCCCCAGGGGCAGCACCGGCCGCCAAGGGGAATAATGACCCCTCTTCGGAGGCTTGACCTGGTTGTTTTCCCCCCAAGCGAAAACTAGAGTGGCAGCGGTGCTTGAGGTAGCCAGCTCGATGCGCGGTCGCCTTTCGTGACTCCGGCGAGATTTCCTAGAGTCTTCTTCTGCATTTTCACAAGCGAGTCCCATCATGACGCTCCGACTAATTTCCGCACTCTTTCTTGGACTGGTAACCTTGAACAGTGTTGCCAACGCCGACGTGCTCAATTTGGAATACATCAAAACCAATTTGGGAGGCGGCACTTATCAATATGACTTCAAGCTGATTTTGACTAACGCGGACAACAGTTACTCCGCTGGACAAGGCTGGAATTGGATTATCTTTGGCGACATTCCGAGCGCCACCAGTCCGCTGAGTGACTTTAATCTGCTGAGCGAAACGTTCCCCAACCCAAACATGGGTTTCAGTTCGTCGAGTGGCGGGCACAACGGGCCCACTTTCATCGACACCATCAATCTCAGTACCGATGGATGGATTCCCAATTTTGTCGGCGATTTTGTCACTTGGAGCGG
>JAJTFE010000133.1 GCA_021298375.1 Blastopirellula sp.
AGGCTGCAAAAATGAACCATTTCGGTCCTTTCGAGATTTAATTTCTCCGGGCTGGGCCGTAGACTTAACGAAGGAATCCCCTGCTGTCTCGCGTTGGGGTTCCAGATGAAAGGGGTCGCCTATGAGCAATTTGCGAATCAACTGCCCTCGTTGCCACGCCAGCCTGCACGTCAACCGGCACCAGGAACAGTCTGGACATTTGGGATGCACACACTGCGGCCAGTTAATTCGGCTCGCCCCGCGGATGCCAACCGTTCCGAGTATGGCGACGCCGATGGTCGCACCCGCCATGCAAACGGGCGCTTACTGGAATCAGTCTCCTCAATCGCGAAAACAATCAAACACAGCGCTTTGGGCAGTTGCGGTCGCCTCGCTAGGAATGTTCCTGACCGTCTTGACGCTTTGCATTACCTTTTTACTTTGGCAAAAACAGTCCAGCCCTCAAGACAATCAGATTGCCAATGATGATCGGGCTGGGTTTATTCCGCCGGGCAAGGAAGAACCACCTCCCGCAGCGCCAATTCAACCGGCCGTGAATGAGCAACCGCCTCCGGTCGTCGCTGAGCAGCAGCAACCGGCACCGGTCCAGCCTGCCGCGCCTCCGGCCGAGGACCCGCTGGGGCGGAATCGCAACAATGCCGGCTTCCTGCCACCCGCGGCTGAGCAGACTCCGCCGGAGCCGGCCCCCCCAGCGCCGCAACGCCCCGGGCCCTTTGCGGCCAACAAGCCGACCAAGGCCCCGCCTCCGGAACCGCTTCCGATTCCCGAGCCTGAGCGGCCCAAGCCGGCCGCCGGCAACAAGATTATCAACTGATGATTGCTTCGGTCGGGCTCGAACGGATCCTCGGGTTAACCAGCCGGATCATGCTCCCCGACACTCGGGCCAAAATTTTTGCTGGCACCCGAGCAACGCCGTCCTTGTCTGCCCGGCGCAGAGAGCTTGTCTTCCCGACGGACAGCGGGCAGCAACAAAAACGCGGACCAGCACCTGTTCCCAGGTAACTGGTCCGCATGGGTTCCGTTTTTCACAGCTCGGGCCCAGTTGCGGGCCACTCCAACCGTCGCTCAAACCGTCGGGATTTAACCCTTTCGCCGCCGCTCCTCACGCTGTTGTTGCTGCTGCTGTTGCTGCTGCTGACGCTGCATGTCCCGCTGTTGGCGTTCCATTTCGCGTTGTTGTCGGGCGGCCGCATCGCGTGCCTGCTGCTGTTGTTGTTGCTGCTGCATCTGCTGCTGCATCTGCTGTTGGCGCATCTGGTCCTGCATCCGCCGGGCCTCGCGTTGCTGCTGCTCCTGCTGCTGACGCATGGCCTGTTCCTGAGCTGCCTGTTGCCGGCGCATCGCCTGTTCGGCGCTGCGCTGCTGATCGGCGGCCTGGCGGGCGGATTGCTCGCTGGCCCGACGCTGCTGCAATTCCTGGTCGCGCTGTTGGCGTTGTTGTTGCTCCGCAGCCAAGCGGTTGTTGCGTTCCAGTTCCCGCGCTGCGGAATTTTCCCGCGCCGCGGAATTGGACGGTCTCGATTCGGGGAGCAGGCTGCGGTTGGTGGGAGGCAGCGGATTGGTGCGACTGGCGGAGCGTTGCTGCCGTTCGCTCTCACGAGCCGCGGCTTCCTGCTGCCGAGCGGCGTCGCGGGCTGCATCACGAGCCTGCTGAGCGGCCTTCTGTTCGGCTTGGCGAGCCGAGTTCGCGTCGCGACGCTGTTCGGGAGTCAGTCGGTCGGCTTGCCCGTTGCGAGCGACGTCGGCGGGGCCGCCGCCGGCGTTACCGTTGGTTTCCGCGGGCCGGCCGCCGCGATTGGCTCGCGGCTTGTTTCCCTCGGATGGGCTGGGCAATGGCTCAGCGCCGGCAACCTGGCCGCGGGCATCGTCGCGGTTGAGGACCGGGGAGGCAGCAGCGCCGGGCTTGCCCGCATTCCGAGCCTCCCGCCGTGCTGCCTCAGCAGCCTCCGTCGCGGCGCGGCGTTCTTCCGTTCGCGCGGTCCGCTCGTCCTTTTCCTGTTGGCGCTTCAATTCGGCTGCAGCCTTATCCGCTGCGATTTGCTGTCGGCGATCAACCTTGGGCAGGGCCAACTTCTCCGGGCGAGCTTTCTCCTTGCCCGATTGATCTGCGGCCTTCAGTACAGGATCGACCTCGCCTGCCGCAGGCTTGCCATCGGGGGACTGGCCGTTAGCAGACTGGCCGTTAGCGGCCTTGGCAAGCTCGCGCTCTGCCCGCCGCTCGGCAGCACGCTGCTCGGCGGCCAATCGTTCGGCTGCTCGCCGCTCCCGGGCAATTTCCTGAATCGGTTCGCTCCGCTTTTGATAGTCGCGGCGTTCTTCCTCCGCCAGTTGCTTGAAGGCATCACGGCCGTCTGCTCGACGTGCGGTGGTCTTTACTCTCCGCTCCAGCGTGTCGGCAATAGCCACGGGTTGCGGGGTGGGTTGCCCGTTGATAATCGTCTTTTGATTGATGATGTTGAGATTGAAGTTGAACAGTGCCGGGGGACGGTAACCAATATTCTGGTAGCAGAAATCGTACTGGTTGCGAGCCCAGCTGATCACAGCCAAGTTGTTGTAGCGAATGCTGGAGTGGCTGTAGTAGACAAAGAACGGGTCGTAGCAACGGCCGAAACCGACGTTGATATTCAACTGCGACCAGGCGCAGAATCCGCGATCGAAATAGCGATTGTCGTACCAGTCGCCAAAGTAATAACTGCGGCAATTCCGCCGCACAAACAGATGCGGAAACAAATCGAAATTGGTGTTGATCACGCAGCTGGGGGTGAAGAAGTAATCCACTCCAGCGTAAATCGGCCGGTGGTAGCAAACCGGTGCAAAGACGACACCACGGGAATCAAACAGGCGATCCCAGTAACCGGCCCGGAACACGCATCCGCGCGGTGTCCAGACATAGCACGGCTGGACCCAAATCCAGTTGTCGACGCGAGGCATCCAGCAACCGGCCTGCCAGACGTAATCGTTATCCTGGTAGACCCAGTTGCCGGGGGCATAGAAATGGGAATCCGACGGCGCTGGCGTCGAAGGACCTTGATCCAGACTTTCCGGCGGGGCAGGGAGGTACTCGATTTCCTCGACCTCGTCGTCCATCCAGAAGCCGTTGACCCAGCGCACTCCGCCCTCCTCTTCATTCCAGTAGCCGGGAACCCAGCGTTGGCCTGGAGGAATGTCGCGCCAGATGCCACTGATCCATAAAAAGTCAGCCCGGTCTTCATCCCACGCCCAATAGCCCGGAATCCACTCCACGTTTTCGCCCTCGGGCTGGTACTTCGGCGGAAGCTCCTTGACGGGCTCCGGCGGTTGGCGAGTCACCAGCGGGTTGGGAGCCGGATTATCTTGCGGAAGTTCGGCGAAAGCCTCATGCAACGGCCCCTTGGTCACGAGGTCCAAGTCGCGGTCCGGGTCTTGCTCGCCCTGAACGCTCAGCGGCGTCGTTGGCTTGAGCGCTTCGACCTGCAGCGGGTTGTTCGCTGGTGCGTTGAGTTGAATCTCCGGTCCGGCGGGCTGTTGGAGGACAGGCTGTTGGAGGACAGACCGCTCCTGTAAGGCCCAGCCGGGGCTGGTGAGCCAAGACAACGCGACACAAAGTGTCATCGAACCGATACGGGATGTCGTCAGTTTGAGCATGGTTTCTATCCTTCCGAGGGGCAGCTGCGGCGAGAAAGTCCGGCAAATCACCGTTTTGATTTGCAGCTTGACCTTGCTGCCCTCCAATCAGATGCAAGCCCCATGCCAAATCAGATCGGCTCGATCGGGGGAGGGATCCGATCGAAGTTTACCGGCTCGACTTCCTTGGCTTGTTCGCCAAAATCGTCGTTTCCGCAACCGTTTGACTTCGAGCCCCAAAAGGCGGCTTGGTTCCGGATAAAGCGAGCTATTTCCGCCGCTTCGCCTTGCGGCTACCGCCCCGCTCATCCCGCTGCGGCCGACGGCTGCCCGATTCACGGCTGCCCGATTCACGGCTGCCCGATTCACGGCTGCCCGACGACGCCCTGGGAGCTCGAGCCCGTCCCTCGAGGCCCCTGCGACCGCTGGTTCGACCTGCCGGGCTCTGGGCCCTGGAACGTCCCCCGGTCCCGCCTCCGTCCAGCGAACGGTTCGGACTGTCGGTAACGGCCCGTCCCTGGGAGTCGACGTAGTCAAACTCCAGCTCCCGGCGTTCCAGATCGACCGAACGGACCCGGACGCTAATCATATCGCCGAGTCGGAACTGGTTCTCGCTCCGTCTTCCGCTGAGTGTTCGCGTGGCCGAGTCAAAGACGTAGCTGTCGCGGGGGAGGTTCTCCAGGTGCAGCAAGCCCTCGGCCGGAATCTCGCGTCCCTGCACGAACAGCCCGAACGACTCGACGCCGGTGACGGTGCCGGTGAATACCGTGCCGATTCGATCGGACATGTAACTGAGCAACTTCAGCTTGATCAGCTCCCGCTCAGCCTGTTCGGCTCGGACCTCAGTCTCGCTGCAGTGCTGGCCGATTTGGGCGAGCCACTTGAAGTCAGCCTGGGGTTGCTGGCCATCGAGCAAGTCGCCGATCATTCGATGGATGACCAGGTCCGGGTAGCGGCGAATCGGTGAGGTGAAGTGGCAATAGTGGTCACTGGCGAGGGCATAGTGCCCGGAGTCCTTGGGGCTGTAGACCGCCTTTTGCATGCTCCGCAGAACGGCAAAGTGCACCGCGTGTTGCTCGGGCCGAGCGCGGGCCAGGTCGACGATCCGCTTCAGTTCAAACCGGTCCTGCAGATTATCGGTCTTGAAACCGAGATTGCGAATGAACTCGGTCAGATCGCGGAGCTTCATTTCCGAGGGAGGCTCATGGACGCGGCGCAGCAGGTTGAAATCGAGGTCGGCCAGCTTTTGTGCGACGGCCTCGTTCGCTGCGAGCATGAATTCCTCAATCACCTGATGGCTCTCGGTGTATTCTTCCACATGAGCCCCGCTGACTTTGCCATCGGCGTCGAGGTCAATGGCCACTTCCGGCAGAATCAGGTCGATCGAACCGCGGGCCATCCGGCGTTTCCGCATGGTCATCGCGAGCCGATGCATGTTCCCAACGAGCTCAAATACCTGGGGCGAAAGTTTTTCCCGCCACGGAGTCGGGTTGCCGAGGTAGTCATCAATTTCCTCGTAGCAGAAGCGGTGCGCGCTTTTGATGATCCCGCGGCACCAATCGGCTCCGATGACGACCCCTTTGTCGGTCAGCTCGATCAACACGCTCATCGTGAACCTCCGCCGGTGAGGCTGGAGGCTGGCGAGGTTGTTCGAGATGATCTCCGGGAGCATCGGAATCACGCGGTCGGGCAGATAAACGCTGTTTCCCCGGGCAAACGCCTCGCGGTCCAGTTCCGATCCGCGGCTGACGAAATGCGAGACGTCGGCGATGTGAACCCCGAGCAGCCAATGGCCATTCTCCAGTCGCTCCAGGGAGATGGCATCATCGAAGTCGCGGGCCTTGGTGGGATCGATGGTGACGACCGTGTGCCGGGTAAAGTCCGTTCGATCGCCACCGTCTTTGCCAGAGTTGAAAGCCTCGGCTTGCCGCCGGGAGTCTTCGAGCACGGCCTCGGGAAATTCCCCGGGCAAGCCGAAATCGTGAATGATCATTTGGGTATCCACCCCCGGCTTTCCGCGGGGACCGAGGATTTCAACGATCACTCCTTCGCCTTCATCCGTGTTGCTGGGAAAGCGGACCATTTCCACGACGACCTTGTCACCCGGGCGGCAATCCTTGGCTCCTGCATCGCCGACCAGAATGGCCGAATCGAATGTGCCGCCGTCGACCAGCACCAACCCCAGTCCGGATCGTTCCCGGTAGGTGCCGACAAAGCGGTTGGTCCGGCGGCGGACAACTTCAACGATCTCGCCGGTCCGCCGCTGCTGGTCTCCACCGCGGCCTTTTCCGGCGCGGGCGATCACGCGGTCGCCACTGGCGGCATCGAGAATTTTCCGCGGGGGGATGAAGAGGTCCTGGCTGCGGTCGCCGGGCACGGCGCCGTCGGGGATTAAAAAGCCATAGCCGGCCGCAGCGCGGCGGAAGGTCCCATAGACTTCTCCGGCGCGAAGTCGGCGGACTTGCGGCCGCACGTCAGTTGGCAGTTCGACTTCCGCCTGCGCCGCCGGATTGCGAGCCGCCTGGGATCGCGTTTTCGAAGCGCGCGAGTTTTTTGGCTCGCCGAGAGCGGGCTCGACACCTGGTTCGGCCCGCTTGCTGCGCCGCGGCGCGGATTGAGATCCCTCCCACGCATCGCCGCGAAACACGAGATGCTTGGGCCCCCACTTCAGAAGCCGCGCGGAGATCAATCTTTTGATCACCCGCTTCAAATCGCGGAGTTGATCCTCGTCGAGTTTCAGGCGTTTGGCGAGCAGGGCCGGCTTGGCCGGTTGGTACTGTGGTTGCCGGATGATTTCCAGCAAACGTTGTTCGAGGTTTTCAGAATTGGGCAGGTTGGATGGGGACATGATGTGAGTCCATTCAGGAAAGAAAAAGCAGTCAGAAAAAATCGCGCGAACAATCGAGTCGCGCGGGAAAGTCCAACTGGCAAAAGCGAGCCAATTGGGCGACGGGAGCCTCAACCGAGGCAAACTGGGAAAGATGTTCCGTCAAGCTTTGAGGGTCAGGCAAGGTCTGGCAACCGTGAGATTGTCGATTTTAGCCAGGTTGTCGAGGCTCCCGATTATACCAAACAGAACTGTTCTGCCGGGTAGGCGGAGCGTCCGCCCGGAGCACGCCAAGGAAAGGTATCGCTCCCCGTATTCGAAACAGGAGATTCCAGTCTATGCGAACATTTATCATGATCGCCCTCGTGCTGGTCGGGGCGGGCACCGTTTCTGCTCAGCAACCGGCCGTTTACAACTTTTCCAGCCCCGTGCAGAGCTATCCCGCGGGCTACGCGCCGCAGCCGACAGCAATGCAGCCGACAGCAATGCAGCCGACAGCAATGCAGCCGGGGATGGTGGCGACAGGGGTTCCAATGAATCCCGCCGCGACGACACCTGCTCCGCAACCAGCTTACTTCAACAATGCGGCTGGCTGTGATGCCAGTGGCTGTGATGCCAGTGGCTGTGCCAATGGTGGCTGTGACGCCAACGGCAATGTCTGGAATGGCGGTCGCCGGTTTGGCTTCGGTAATGGCTTCGGTAATGGTAACGGAGGTTGCGACGGAGGCAACTGCGGAGCTGGCGGCTGTGACTCAGGCAACTGTGGCGCGGGCGGTGGTGGCTTGTTGGGTGGCGGAATGCTGGGCGGCCTGTTCAATCGCTGCAATGGCGTGGGCGGTGCTTCGGGATGCGGCGTTTACCACAGCCTGTTCGGTGGTTTGACCAGCCCCAACAACCTGAGCTTCGACAGCGACCCGGCGTTTGACCTCGACCTGAAGCGTGGCTGGATGATTGGTCGAGCTTGGGGTCGCCAAATCAACTGCAACTGGCGAGCCGAGTTTGAAACTTCCTATCGCAGCAATAGCGCCTCG
>JAJTFE010000134.1 GCA_021298375.1 Blastopirellula sp.
CCCCGCGCCAGACCCAGACCAATTGCGCGTCGTTTGGTTCACGGAAGGGAACGGGGCGGCGTTGTTCGAGCTCGAGGAACTGCTGGCTGTCATCCCCCCCTGGAGCGGACTGGAGGGATTCCACGGTTACGCGCGTGACTGCGCGAGCGAAAACGAAATTTGCTGGCCTTTGCCAGATTCCCCTGGGCTTGAGGAACGGATCGCTCGAGCAGCAACTTGCTGGGAGCAGTGGCGTTTAGGGCGCCCATTTTCGCAGTTACAGCCGGTGCAGTTAGTTCGCTACGAGCAGCGGTTCGGACCGAGCGACCAATACTTTGCGATCGATGGCGAAAAGTTTCCACCGCGGGGACTGGGAGTCTTCCGGGACGAAACGGCGGTCACCTTAGCCACCGTGGGGATGAGCCTGACACCACAGCCGAACGTGGAACTGGTGGTTGAGCACCCCGTTGCGCAGCGGCGAATTGAGTTGGCCCTGAGGGTTCCGCTGGTCTCCGGCGAAGAGCTGGAGAGTGGGTTGCTCAGGCGGCTGGCCGGACAGCTTTCTGGATTGGCAGGAGTACCGTGGAAGGGATGGACGTGGTTTGGCCAGCAACACACGTGTGAATTCAATTTTGACCCTGCCCGGCAACAAGCGGTCTTCGTCCGCGCGGGGAGCTGGCTCAAGTCCCGGATGGATTCCGATTGGGAGCTGCCACCGGCTTTTGGCGAGCCTGCCTCGCTGCTGTTCCTCGTACCGCTGACAGCTTCTCAATTTGCGTCAGTCCAGTCGCAGGGGCTGACCAGTCGGCTGCTGGACGAGTTTTTTGCGGCCGGTTTTCTTGGTTGAATCGCGAATGTCGGTGCTGCTGTTGGCCAGAGACCGATGGAGGTAAATTCCGACTGCGGGCGTTCAGCTGGGCGATCACTTAGGAAATAAAAAAACCGGGTGAGCCACTGGTGCACACCCGGTTTCAATATTTGGGAAGGATGCTCAAGTCAGATGAGAAGCAGATTGCTCGCGCCTCGAGGAGTTGCGGCGACGGCTCTCATCTGCAGGCAACTACTTGCCTTCCTTCGGCAGGATGACGCTGTCAATCACGTGGATCACGCCGTTGGTGCAGTCGATGTCAGTCTTGATGACCTTAGCGCCGTCGATCATGACGGTGTTGCCGTCAACCTTGACAGTGACTTCTTGGCCTTGGACGGTCTTGGCCGACTTGACCTTGACGACGTCAGCAGCCTTCACTTCGCCCGGGACGACGTGGTAGGTCAGGATAGCGATCAGCTTGTCCTTGTTTTCTGGCTTCAACAGAGATTCGACAGTGCCCTTGGGCAGCTTGGCGAAAGCTTCGTCAGTCGGAGCAAACACGGTGAAAGGACCCTTGCCCTTGAGGGTGTCAACCAGGCCAGCTGCCTTGACGGCGGCGACCAGGGTCTTGAAGCTGCCGGCACCGACAGCGGTGTCAACAATGTCCTTCTCGTCAACGCGGACAACGGTGGAAACGACTTCGGCATGACCACCCTGGCTCGGGCAGGTCTGGGCGAAGCTGACACCGGAAACGAGAACGGCCACGGCGGCGAAAACAAATGCGGAAATCTTCATTACGGAACCTCTTGAATCTTGCTGTCTCGAACTGCCAAGCTCACTTTGCTGATTGGCTTGTCTGGGTTAATCCGCAGAGGCCAACGGGATTCAACCGGCTATTTTCGAAAATTTTCGCTTGGACCTGAGCGAGTTGATTGTTTTGAACAAAAATTCGTTCAAAAACCCCGACGAAATTTTCGGCTTTGCCGAACGGGCCGGATTGCTGTCAGTCAGCCCTGGCAAAACAAATGAGCCAGGCTGGCTTTTGCGGGGAATTTCGCTGCCGCCCGGGGGCGACGTTGTTGCAGGGCCTCGTTGCCCAGCAGCGCCGGGCGGAGGCTTGGTCTATAATTTTCGAGTGTTCGGATTCAAAAAACTTGGGGCAGTGACAGGTAGTTCAGCATGGGTTCTCTTTCTTGGGCCATCATCCTGGTCGCCGTTGGCTTGGCAGTCATCGTGATCGAGTTGTTTGTCCCCTCGGCTGGTCTACTCGGAATCGTTGCGGCAGTCCTGCTGGTCTCAGGGATCGTCTCGGCTTTTTTTCACAGCATCGAAGCAGGTGCCGCGCTGCTGTTGCTCCTGGTCCTGCTGCTGCCCGTCTTGTTCGTCGCCCTGATCAAGGTCTGGCCGAGCACCCCGATTGGTCGGCGGATTCTGCTGGGGCGGATGCGAGAGGAGGAGGTCGTTCTCAAGGGCGAACACTATGACGGCCTGAAGCAGCTGATTGGCGAGACGGGAACTGCCAAGACCAAGATGCTGCCCAGTGGAATCGTCTCGATTCAGGGCAAGACCTACGATGCGGTTTCCGATGGTTTCGCGATCGATCCTGGCCAGCCGATTAAAGTCACGGCCGTGCGAACCAATCGGATCTTTGTTCAGCCCTACGATCCGGCCGATGACCAGCCGACCAAATTTGAGGGCAATGACCTGCTCGGCAAAAGCCTGGAAGAATTGGGAATTGATCCGCTCGACAGCAACCGGCCTTGATGGGTTATCGAACTTCGAGCGGGAGTTCAACTTGAGGAACCCCTTGCCCTGACTCACGGTCGGCTGAGGCAACGGTTAAACTGAACCGCTTCTGGTCTTCCGACTGCTCCAGCTTCAGGGCTTCAGGTATGGTCCGTTCCTCTTTGCCGCCAGCCGCTCATTTGGATTCCGCCTCTCATTCCGAGGAGGGCTTTCGCCGGGTGCTTGGTCCTTTCAGCGCGATGAGCGTGGTGATCGGAGCGATCATCGGGATTGGCATTTTTTTTACTCCGCAATCGATTGCCAAGAGTGCGGGGAGTGCGGAACTGGCAATGGCTGCGTGGGGTGTTGGCGGACTGATTGCCCTGGTCGGAGCGTTGACCTTTGCCGAGTTGGGTTCGCACTATTCCCGGACCGCCGGGCAATATGAAATCCTGCGCGATGCCTACGGTCCGTTGGTGGGCTTTGTCTACGTCTTTTGCAACGCCACGATTGTGCAGGCAGGGGCAATCGCGGTGATTGCCTACTATACCGCGCTGAATTTAGGGATCGGGATCATCCCCAATGTGAGGTTGGATCAGCAGCACACCTGGAACCTGGGAGTGGCGACACTGATGATTGTCGGCCTGACGGTTGCCAACCTGATCGGCGTCCGCTGGGGCGCTTATCTGCAAAACGTGACCGTGATTGCCAAACTGGCAACCTTGCTCTCCATCACAGCACTGGCCTTGTTGTATCGCCCGGAGGCGACAACTGCTGTAGTGGAGGCAGTTCCAGAGACGGCCGAGCCAAGCAACCGCTGGGGCTTTCTCACGGCCATCACGATCACGCTGTTTTCTTACGGGGGTTGGCAGCAGGCATTGTGGGTGGGCGGTGAAATCAGGAATCCGCGAAAGAATGTTCCGCGAGCGATTATCTTCGGCGTGTTGATCGTGATCGCAATTTATCTGCTGGTAAACTGGGCCTACATCCAGCTCCTCGGCTACGCGGGAATGGTCAGTCCGAACACCAAAGCTCTGGCCGCAGATGCGGTTGGGCAAGTCTGGTCGGATTGGGGACGCAGAGCGGTGGCTTTGGCTGTCGCCTTTTCGGGATTTGGAGTATTGAACGCCCAATTGTTGACCGGTCCGCGGCTGATCTGCGGAATGGCTCGAGATGGCAAGTTCTTTCCGCTCTTTGGAGCGGTCCACAGCAAGTGGGGAACCCCTGTAGCAGCAATCCTGATGTTGGGCGGTTTGGGGTTGAGCCTGTTGCTCGGGATGGAACTCTTCGCACTCGCCCTGCGGGGCTTTGCGGCGGACAGTTCCGCAACTGCGGCGACCAAAACAGGCGTCGACTATATCGACTCATTGACCAACGGGGTGGTATTGGTCGATTCCGTGCTTTTTATGCTGACGGGCTTGGCGGTGATTGTCCTGCGCAAGCAGTTCAAGGAGTCGCCCAATGCCATTCTGATGCCGTTCTATCCGCTGTTCCCCTTGTTGTTTGCCCTGGGTGAGCTGGTGGTGCTGATCGGAGCCTTCATGCTGCCGCAGTACCGGGATGGGGCGTTGATTGGGGTCATTTGGATCGCGGCGGCGACAGTCTTTTACTGGATCTTCTTCCGCGGTCGCCGCTGAAAAAGAGCTGAGAAGAGCTGTCCGGCCAAACCTCTCTGGCCAGCCTCTGGGAAGCTGCTGTGTCGCGCCCCATTTCCGGCGGCTGTTCCGCTGGCGATACTGGGAGGCTCCGATTGCCATTTGCCTTTTGCCGTGAGCTATTTCGATGCAAATCTTGAACTATCGTCGACTGTGTGTGCTGGTACTGTGGTGTGGCTTGGTGGCGAGCCTGGGGCTGGCGACCGCCTCGGAGTTGTCCGCAAAAGGTTCGCCCGGGGGAGATGACTGGCCGCAGTGGATGGGACCGCAGCGGGACAATGTCTGGCGCGAGACCGGGCTCCTGGAGAAGTTTCCGGCCGGGGGACCGAAAGTCGTCTGGCGCAGCCCAGTGAAGATTGGTTATGCCGGACCGGCGGTGGCACAAGGCAAAGTCTTTGTGATGGATTTTACCAGCCCCGGAAATGTCCAAGTCGACAACTTTGCCCGCAAGGAGTTCCCCGGTACGGAGCGAATCGTCTGTCTCGACGAGGCGACGGGCAAAGTGCTTTGGGAACATGCCTACGAGGTCGTCTACTCGGTCTCCTATCCCTCCGGCCCACGCTGCACGCCGATTGTCGACGGGGCGCTGCTCTATACTCTGGGCGGCGAAGGCAACCTGAATTGCCTTGAAGTCACCAGTGGCAAAGTCGTTTGGAGCAAGGAGCTGAAAAAGGAATATCAAACCAAATCTGCCCTCTGGGGTTACGCGGCTCATCCACTGATCGATGGAGACAAGCTGATCACGCTCGCCGGTGGCGAGGGCTCGCACATTGTTGCCCTGGACAAGCGGACTGGTCGCGAGCTTTGGCGAGCCCTCAGCTCCAAGGAACAGGGTTACGCACCGCCGACGATTATCGAGGCGGGCGGGAAACGGCAGCTGATCACGCTCCGGCCGGATGCGGTTACTGCGCTCGACCCGGAAACAGGCAAGGAGTACTGGTCAGTGCCTTATCAAGCGACGAATGGCTCGATCATCATGGCGCCCCTGATGGTCGACGGGCATCTGTATGCCGCAGGATACAGCCAGAAAAGCCTCCTGCTGAAGCTGAATCCGAATGAACCAGGCGTGAACGAGGTTTGGCGGGACAAGGTTCGCGAGGCGATTGCGCCAGTCAATGTTCAGCCAATCGCCGAGGGCAATGTGGTTTACGGGATTGATCAGGGCGGCAAACTGGCGGCGTTGGAGTTACCGAGTGGGGAACGGCTCTGGGACAGCAGCGCTTACATGGGAGCGGCTCGGCTGGGTGGTTCCGAAACAGCGTTTATCATCCGCCAGGGCGAGCGGTATTGGCTGTTCAATGAAGCAGGTGATTTGGTGATCGCCCGGTTGACGCCGAGCGGGTACGAAGAGCTGGATCGGGCTCATGTGATCGAGCCGACCAATAACGCCTTTGGACGCAAGGTCGTCTGGAGTATGCCGGCTTTCGCCAATCGCCGAATCTACCTGCGCAACGACGAGGAAATCATCTGCCTCGACGTGGCGAAATAGCCGCGAAGCGCACGCGTTACTGGGCTTTGTAGCCTCGCAATCGAAGCGGCGGGAGCAGCTCGTTTTCGAGGGCTCCTTTAAAGAATCCGGGCGGCGAGGTCGGCCAGTGGCGAGCGTTCCCCTTTTTCCAACGTAACGTGGGCGTAAATCGGTTGCCCAACCATCCGGTTGATCAGGTGGCTTAGTCCGTTGGAGAGTGCGTCGAGGTAGGGCTGGTCGATTTGCTGCAAATCACCGGTGAGGACAATCTTGGTCCCTTCCCCGGCGCGAGTGATGATTGTCTTGACTTCATGCGGTGTAAGATTCTGGGCCTCATCGATGATGAAGTACATGCGCTGCAGCGATCGCCCCCGGATATAGGAAAGCGGCGTGATGACCAGCCTCTCGGCCTCAAGCATGCTGCGAATTTCCTGGGCTTGGGGGTCGTGCTCGCGAAACTGGTGGCGAATCACGTTTAAGTTGTCGAACAACGGTTGCATGTAGGGGTCGAGCTTGGCCTGAATGTCGCCCGGCAGAAAACCGAGGTCGCGGTTGCTCAGCGGAACAATTGGCCGGGCGAGCAGGATTTGCTGGTAGCGGGCCCGGGTCTCGAGCGCAGCGGCCAAGGCGAGCAGCGTCTTGCCGGTGCCGGCCTTCCCCGCCAGGGTGACCAGTGGAATGTTCTCGTCCATCAAGGACCGGAGGGCAAACCACTGCTCGGCGTTTCGGGGCAGAATCCCGAAGGCAGATTGCTTCTCGATCTTTCGCAGAGTCCGGTCGCTGGCGGAATAGGTTGCCAGCACACTTTTGGAACCGTTGCGGATCACGAAGTTCTCATTGGCGATCGGGTCGGAGATTTGCTCGAAGCGATCCGCCGGGACAATTCCCTTGCCCGCGAAGAACTCGGAAATCTGCTCGCTGGGGACACCCTCGACAAGTCGCTTGCCGGTGTAAAGCTGGTCAAAGTTCTTCAGCTTGTCGGCCTCGTAGTCTTCCGCCGGCAAGCCGAGCGAGCGGGCCTTCAGTCGCACGTTAGTGTCTTTGGAAACGAGCACCACCTGGCGATAACGCCGCTGGCGGGACAGCAGCAGGGCCGTGTTCAGGATTCGGTGATCAGGCTGGTCCTGGATGAAGATATTGCGAATTTCCGGCTCGAGCTGTCCGCCGAGGACGACCCGCACGTTCCCCAGTCCGGAACCGCGGCTGACGCCCGCTTCGCTGAGGATCGGTCCGGTCAGATTGTCGAGGCGGCGGATAAACTCCCGCGCCTGGAAATGAATGTCTTCGTTGCCTCGTTTGAACTTGTCGAGTTCCTCCAGCACCGTAATCGGGATGGCCACGTCGTTTTCCTCGAAACTCTCCAGGCAGCGGGCGTCGTGGAGAATGACGTTGGTGTCCAACACAAACAGCTTGGGTAGCCTGTCGCTCATGCGGGGGCTCGCGAACCAGGAGGGACTTGAGAGTTGACTCGAAGCATCTTAAGCCGAGTTCGCGCCCGCCAACAACAGCGAACCAGGCTAACTTAACCGGATGTTCACAATGCTCGCCGCGGCGCTGGGCGAGAGCAGGCGAGGCCAGAGCAGTGGAGCAGTAGAGAAAAGTCGAGAAGCAGAGGCACCGCTGGTGCAAACTCAGAGAAGGCCGCCGCCTTGGCACCCTCGCAGCAAAAAACAAAACCGGTTCCTGACAGGCTCTGTAGAGAACCACAGGAATTGTACGAACTGATTGGCCCACTGGTTCGTACTCTGGTCCGTGAGTACGACCAGCAAATCACCGAAAGACATTCTCTTGACCGCGCTGAGCGTGGGCCAGGCGAAGC
>JAJTFE010000135.1 GCA_021298375.1 Blastopirellula sp.
ATGGTGCTGGCTGGGGTTTGGGGTTGTGTGCTGCCGCAAGAGATGAGCAGCTTAACGCCTACCCCAACAATGCTTACTTCATCACTTCCTCTTCCAATTTACTCTCAACTAACAGCTCTTATCCCTCTCCCCACCCTTCTTCCCTCGTGCCTCTGTGCCTCCGTGAGAGCCCCTCTTCCGCCTTCATTCTTTCGTCCAGCATCAAAAGTCAAACTCAGCCTCACCACCGGCTTGAGTGCCGAGGGCGGACCAGACTTCGAGGTTCAGCGACTCGCGGATAAATTGCACATGGCCATCGACGAACAGCATATTGACACCCGCCGGATGGCGACTGCTGTAGCTCAACTCTTTGGCCCCAAAGGGCTGCTCATCGCGACGGATTGAATTCACAGCGATCCCGGTCGAGCCATAGACGTGTGAAGGTTCTCCGGCCGCACTTTGAAAATGGTCGACCCAGTCGCTGCCGTCGGGCGAGCGGACGTTGAAGTCATAGTACGCGTCGCCGACTGATACCGTGTGCGAGGTGCCGTCGATACAGAGTTCGAGGTTGGTCCCGGGGTGAAAGCCGTTGTACTGGGGGTTGCGCGGCGTGAAGGCCAGATCGGCGTCACTTTTGGCGGTGCCGCTGGCACAGCGGAGGTAAGTCGACATCAGGGCCGAGGAGCCATTGGGGAGAGTCGCTTCGGCCGAGAGCCCGGAGCTGGGGCAGATGCTGAGGTAGTTGGTCTGACCCTCCATGTAGTTGGAGAGGTTCCCGGGCGGGCGGCGGCCGGTCGAAGCCGCATTGTGAAACGCCAGCCCCAGTTGCCGCAGCCGGTTGGAGCAGTCCGAGCGACGGGCCGCCTCGCGAGTCATCTGAATTGCCGGGAGCGAGATCCCGATGAGCACCGAGATGATCGCGATCACGACGAGGAGTTCAGTGAGCGAGAAAGCGCGACGTGGCATGGGACCTTGGGGAGTGGCGAGATGCGAGATGCGAGTGGCGAGATGCGAGTGGCGAGGAGTGTCGTCTGATGGTGACAGTTTAAGCGATGCGGGGGGACATCCAACCGAGCCGCCCGGGTTAGACCCGCAGACTCGGCTCGCGGTCCCCCTTCGCTGGCTGGTACCCGCGTGCCCGGCGGAGGCTTAACTTTCAGGCGCGCCAACTCGCGGCCGCCCGGGGCGGCGTTCGCCCGTAGGGCTCCGGCCCGCCTTGGGTATCCGACCTTAAGACCGTCGATTTTTGGGTAAATCCAGCCTTTTTGTGATTGACATATCGGAATATGTCGATATGTTTAAGGAAACGCAAGGAGTTTGTCCGATGTCGAGAGTTCGCAAAGCGGTCGAAATGAGCCCCGCGGCCCTGCAGGCAGCTGCGGAATGCCTCCGCACGCTGGCTCACCCCCAGCGTCTGCAAATTGTCCGCTGTCTGCTCGGCGGCAAGCCGATCACCGTCGGGGAGTTGGCCGAAGCCTGTGGGCTGAGCCAACCGCAGACTTCGGAGCATTTGCGGCTGATGCAGCGGTGCGGGTTTCTCAAAAGCGAGCGTCAAGGACGGGAAGTGCATTACGAAGTCTGTGAACCGCACCTGGAGAAGTTCATTGCCTGCGTCGAGGAACGGTTCGGCGAGCCGGTTTGAACCCCGCGTTCCGTTTCCTGCAATCGTCACCAGTCACTCAATACTATGGAGGAGTCACGAGGATGTCTTTTTCCACCATCACACCGGCCGAGCTGAAAAAGCGACACGCCGAGGATCCGAGTCTGGAAGTGATTGACGTGCGGATGCCGAACGAGTTTGGCGAGGTTCATTTGACCTTTGCCCAAAATGTACCGCTCGATCGCCTTAACCCCCACGACCTGCTTTCCAACCGGAATGGACACGCCGGCAAGCCGTTGTATGTTGTCTGCCGCAGTGGCAAGCGGAGTGAAATGGCCTGTAAGCAGCTGGTTGCCGCGGGCTACCGGGACATCGTCAACGTTGAAGGCGGGACTCAGGCCTGCATCGAGGCGGGCTTGCCGGTGATTCGCGGGCAAAAGGCAATGTCGCTCGAGCGGCAAGTGCGGATTGTCGCCGGGCTGCTGATCGTCACGGGCGTTGCACTCGGTTACCTTGTCCATCCCGGCCTGTTTGCCTTGGCGGGTGCGGTTGGAGCCGGTTTAATGTTTGCCGGAATTACCGACAGTTGCATGATGGGGACCCTCTTGGCGAAAATGCCTTGGAACCAGGCGGCCTGCAGCGGCCCCAGCTGCAGCACCTGAAAATGCGGCTCGACCGACTTGGCTGCTGCGTTCGCCGAGCGCAGCAACCGAGGAGATTTTCGCTCCGCCAATAGCAGCGGCAAAGTGCAACAGACGATCTGTCTCAGCTACCCGGCATCCCGGATCACCCGTAACTTTCCAGCCTCCCACTCTAGCGAAAGGCGAACTTGAACTGGCCGCTGTTTATCATCGGTGCGTTACTGGTTGGTCTGACCGTCGGCGTGCTCGGCTCGGGTGGTTCGCTGTTGACCCTCCCCATCCTCGTGTATTTGCTGAAGCATGACCCCGAAATTGCAATCGGCGAATCGATGCTGATCGTCGGGCTGATCGCGTTGGCCGCCTCGATTCCCTACGCCTGGAACCGGCGAATCGCTTGGCCCTACGTCTTGATGTTTGGCATCGGCGGTCTGGTGGGAGCGCTGCTCGGCGTGGAGTTGGGCCGTCACGTCGGCGGCAGCGTGCAGTTGCTGATCCTTGCCGTCATTCTTCTGTTGGCGGCGACGATGATGTTTTTGAAGGGGAATAAAGCCCCGCCCCCCGAGCTGGAGAAAATTGCCGCACAGAAACTGCTTGAACAGTCCGCCAGCGAGCTGCCACCGCTCACGCCCGGGCGAGTTGCGGTTCTCCTGGCGCAAGGTTTGGGAATCGGCGTGCTGACTGGGTTGGTGGGAGTGGGCGGCGGCTTTCTTATCGTCCCGGCGTTGGTGTTGGCGGGCGGCCTGGGGATGCACCTCGCCGTCGGAACGAGCATTGTGATTATCTTTCTTAACAGCGCGGTTGGTTTTGCGAGATTCTATTCGACCTTTCCGGCCGATGGTTCCACGATCAATTGGAACGCGGTCCTGCTATTTGGCCTCGTCGGCGCGTTTGGCTCACTCTTCGGCGGCGAAGTCGCCAAGCGTTTGCCACAAGCAGTGCTCCAGCGGATCTTCGCCATCCTGCTGGTCGTACTCGGGATCTGGATCGGGATCTCGGAGTGGGGGAAGTTGTCATAACCCCGCTCGCGTAGCACTTAGGTCCAGCGCAGCCCCGCTCGCGTAGAGCGTGGTGCAGCGCGAGTTTGTCCCGCCTCGGCTGCGTGCCCTTGGGAGGCAGGGTTAACCTGCACTGCAGCCACCTTCCGCGCGAAGTTGGCTGCGTTGAGGAAGGTGGCAGCTTTGAAGAAGTTGGCAGCGTTAAAGTCACCGGCCAGTTCTTCTCAGCCGGGTCTTCGCGCCAGCCCCCGGTTCAGCAGCGAGATGAGGTGGAGCGATTGGAGTTGGCAGTCGCGTGTTTGCGGGTCCAGCGCAGCCCCGCTCGCGTAGAGCGTGGTGCAGCGCGAGTTTGTCCCGCCGAACCTGTGCCCACGCCGGTTGGGGTAGTTGGCTGCGCGGGCCCGACCCCTTCTCAGCCCAACCGTCAACTAACATCCACCCCGTTCGCCTGTTAAACTCAGGGCAGCGAACCATTCACCGGAGACGAGACAGCCATGAGCAATCTTCTGACTGAACTGGAGTCCGCGGGCACCGGCGGAGTCGAGCGGCTGGAGCAGCTGCTCGGGCGACTGGAGCGGCTGGAGCAGCGTCTCGGGCCGATGCTGGACCAACTCGATCAAGCCCCCGGGATGCTGGCGATGTTCGGCGACATGTTCGATGAATACGCGCGCCGCGCGGCCGCCGAAGGGATTTCGCTGGAGAACAGTGGATTGAATCTGCTGCAATTGACGTTGAAGCTGGGGCAAGAGCTCGGTCCCGAGCAGGCAGCGAACTTGTTGCGACTGGTGAAACTGGCCGCAGGTAATCCGCAGTTGGTTGAACTCTTGACCAAGCTCAGCACCGCCGCCGTCCCCGCGGCATCCTCCTCTTCACTGAGCGGCAAGGCGTTAGTCCCCGGTTCTTCTACTCCCTCCCCTGCCCCGCCCGTCAAGCTGGGACTGTTTGGCCTGCTCCGGGCGCTCAAGGAACCGGCTATCCAGCAGTCGCTGCAATGGAGTCTCGACGTCGCCCGTCGCTTTCAGGGCGGCAAGTAGCGTTCGTCACCTGTTTTCCTGACGAGAGGCCGTCAGGCACTCAAATTCCCCCAGAGCCAACCATAAGCAGGAGCAAGCGAATGTCCAATCCAACCCGAGTCGTGATCGTTGGTGGTGGAGCGGGAGGAATTACGGTAGCGGCCCGGTTGGCTCAATCCGGCGGGCCGCTGCAGATTCAAATCGTCGAACCCTCGGATAAACATTACTACCAGCCGCTCTGGACGCTGGTCGGCGCGGGCGTGTTTCCCCGCGAGGAGTCGGAGCGGAACGAGGCGGACTTGATTCCTCAGGGAGTCGAGTGGATTCGGCAGTACGTGGACTCCTTCCAGCCCGAGCAAAATCAAGTCACGCTCCGCGATGGTCGAAAACTCGGCTACGACTTCCTCGTGGTCTGTCCCGGGCTGCAGCTGAACTGGCAGAAAATCAAAGGCCTTGCCGAAGCGGTCGGCAAGGAGGGTGTCTGCAGCAACTACGACTACAACACGGTCGGCAGCACTTGGGAAGCAATTCGCAACTTGAAGCGAGGCAAGGCGGTCTTCACTCATCCCTCCGGTCCGGTCAAATGCGGTGGGGCGCCGCAGAAGATCTGTTATCTGGCCGAAGACTATTTCCGGCAACACGGCATCCGCGACCAGATCGAAGTCACCTTCGCTTCGGCCCTCCCTGTGATTTTTCACGTCGATCACTATCGCCCGGCACTGGAGAAAGTCATCCAGCGGAAGGGAATCAAGACGCTGTTTGAGCACGACCTGTGCGAGATTCGGGCAGCGAGCAAGGAAGCCATATTTCGGCGGCCGGATGGGACTGAGCAAGTAGTCGCCTACGACCTGCTCCATGTGACCCCGCCGATGGGCCCGCCGGAGTTTGTTGCCCGCAGTCCGCTGGCCGATGCTGGTGGCTGGGTCGACGTCAACAAGCACACGCTCCGGCACACCAGGTTTGCCAATGTGTTTGGCGTGGGGGACGCGTCGAACCTGCCAACCTCCAAGACCGGGGCGGCGATTCGCAAGCAGGCCCCCGTGGTGGTCGAGAATCTGCTTGCCGAGCGGACCGGCCAGCCGCTGAGGGCGAGCTACGATGGCTACACCTCCTGCCCGCTGGTGACCGGCTATAGCGGGATGATTCTCGCCGAATTCGATTACGACAAGCACCCAGTGGAGTCCTTTCCCTTTGACCAGTCGCAGGAGCGGTACAGCATGTACTTGCTCAAGAAGTACGCGCTGCCGAACCTCTATTGGCACGGGATGCTCAAAGGCCGAGCCTAATCAGAGGCTGGCCGAGGTGCCGTTTGTTCGGCTTGGCACGCACATCCGGTTTACCGAATTCTGAAATCGGCTCAACTCACCGCGCGAGCACCGTGCGATGGAGCGCCGCTCGGGTCGCGATTTTCGATTTGGCTCGCTGATCAAACGGCGTAACCCACCCAGCCTTCGGGCAGTTCAATCCTCGCCGACGAGAATCTCTTTGCGCTCGCGTTGGCCGCCGACAAACCAGGGATAAATCGCCGGGACGACGAAGCCGGTCAGCGCCGTCGAGGTGACGAGGCCGCCGATGACAACGGTGGCGAGTGGGCGCTGGATTTCGGCGCCGGCTGTGGTTGCAAAGGCCATCGGCAAAAAGCCGAAGCTTGCCACCAGGGCGGTGATCAACACCGGCCGAATTCGCGCTTGGGCGGTCGCGCGGCTGACTTCTCGCGCCGACAGGCCTTCCTCCAGTCGGATTTTTTCCGCATGTCCAACCCAGACCAGGCTGTTGAGCACGGCCACGCCGAAGAGGGCAATGAAACCGACGCCGGCCGAGATGCTGAAGGGCATTCCCCGCAACGCCAGCGCGAACACGCCGCCACTGGCCGCAACGGGGACCGCGGAAAAGATCAATGTTGCGAGCGTACCTGACTTGAAGGTGGTAAACAGAAGCAGCCAAATGATCACTAACACGATGGGAGTGATCAGGACGAGTCTCAAGCTGGCAGATTGCAGGTTCTTGAAGTCCCCGCCCCATTGCAGGGAAAAGCCAGTCGGCAGTTTGATTTCCTGGCGGACCCGCTGCTGGGCTTCCTGAACAAAACTGGCCACGTCCCGTCCGCGGACGTTGGTCGAGACAAAAGTGCGTCGATTCCCCGCTTCATGTTCGATCCCGGGCGGCGATTGCTCCAGTTCAATCCGGGCGACTTCGCCCAGCGGAATTGGCGTGCTGCCGACCATCCCGACGGGAAGGAGTTTGAGTCGTTCGATATTCTCCCGCCAGACTTGAGGAAACCGGACGATGATTGGATAGCGGGCCCGATCTTCAAACACTTCCCCCACCGGGAGGCCGCCGACCGCCTGCACCGTATGCATCACTTGCTCGGCGGTCAGGCCATACCGGGCCAACTGCTCGGGAAGTACCGTGATCGTTTGGGTCGGGATGTTGTCCTGAATGTCAGCCTTGACGTCACTTGCTCCCGGGATTCCCTTGAGCAGCTGTTCGATTTGTTTGCCAACGGAGGCCAACTGCTCGAGGTTATTTCCGTAAATCAGGACCGCCACATCTGCCTTCACGCCGGCCACCAGTTCATCGACGCGCATTTCGATCGGTTGGGTGTAGGCAAAGAGCGCCCCGGGGATCTCCCGGTTCAGTCTTCCGGCAACCTCGGCAATCAACTCATCGCGGGTCTTTTCCCTGGGCCAGGATTTGACAGGATTCAGGATCACCCAGACGTCGGTTTGCTGGACCCCCATCACATCGTTGGCAATTTCAGGACGTCCGGTTTTACAAAACACGTCGCGAACCTCGGGGAATTCCGCCAGTACCTGCTCAATCCTGGTCGACATTGGGATCGCATCCTCCAGAGTGGCACTGGGAAGTCGGTTGACCTCGATCAATAAGTCGCCCTCGTCCAAGCGGGGCATGAATTCGGCTCCGAGTCGCATTGCCGTTGGAATTGAGGCCATGAAGATGGCTCCGGCCAGAGTTGCCGTGACCACGGGTCGGCTGATCGCGAAGTTGACCAGCGGAGTGTAGATGTAGCGAATCCAGCGCACGAGGAAGACTTCTTTTTCTTCCATCTTTTTCGGCAGCAGCCAGGCAGCCAAAACGGGCATCAGCAGCATCGAGATCAGCATCGAGCCGAACAGGGCGAAGAGCACGGTGTAAGCCATCGGGCGAAAAAGTTTTCCTTCAGTTCCCTGCAGGGCGAGGATTGGGACATACACCACG